>NC_015145.1:3633609-3942011 GCF_000189535.1 Pseudarthrobacter phenanthrenivorans Sphe3 | reverse complement strand
GTCTGTCTTCGCGCTGAGGACGCCGCGCTTCTTGCCGTCCTGGTGCGAGCCCTGGTGGAAACCGCCAGCCGGGAGTGGCAGGACGGCATTGATCCCGCACCCGTGCCCACGGTCCTTCTGCGCATGGCATCCTGGCAGGCGAGCAGTGCCGGCCTCAGCGGGGACCTGCTGGATTTCGGCACCTTCCGGCCGGCGAGGGCCACTGATGTTGTGCGATCCCTGGTGGACTATCTCGCTCCGGTACTCCAGGAACAAGGCGAGCTTTCCCTTGCCCGGCAAGGGGTGGAGGACATGATTGCGCGCGGCACTGGGGCAGCCGAACAACGCAGGGTCCGGGACCAAGTGCTGGCAGAGTCACAACCTGAAGATTTCGGTTTCGGCGCAGTGGTCAAGCACGCCGTGAACATCACCATGCGGGGCTCACTGGATCTTTCCAAGGTGGACGAGGTTCCGGAATTGTTGCGGGTCCGGCAGTCCTAGCCGATACGGAAAGCTGGCGGACACGGAAAGCTAACCGATACGGGAAAGCTAAGGGACGGAGAGGGATTCGTCCAGCCAAAGGTGCCACTCAGGGAACGGGTCCGGGGGCAGAACCGGGGCAACGGCATAGAAGTCGTCCCATACGGGGTCGTCAGGCGGAAAGGCATCCGCATCATCCAGGCAGTTCCCTGAGCCACGAGAGATTTCGCAACACCCCCGCCCACGACAGATTTCCTTGGGCCATTGGGGTGGTTCCCAGTCGTGGTGTTCGGCTTTGTAGTGCCGTCCGGTGGGGGGAGGTCCAGCCGGGTGGTTCGGTTTTGGTGGCGGGGGTGGGTTTCCAAGCGCTGTTGTGCTTGAGGTGGTGGTGTTTGGGACAGAGTTGGGCGAGGTTGCTGATTCCGGTGCTTCCGCCGTGGTGCCAAGCGGTGAGGTGGTCGTCCTCGTTGTCCAGGGAGGTGTTTTGGCAGCCGGGGAAGGTGCATTTTCCGTCCCGGAGGTGGAGGGCCTTTTTCATGGCTGTGGTGAGGCGGTAGCTGGTGCGTCCGATTTCCAGGGGTGCGCCGTTCCGGGGGTCCACGAGGACGCGGTAGAACGAGGTTGCCCCGCTGGCGACGAGTTTGCGTGCCATGGACGCCGGGATCGGGCCATGGCCGTCCAGCAGGGCGGGTTCGTCGGTGGCTCCGAGCAGGGCGAAGACCGGGACGGTGACGAGTACGTCTGCCTTGGGTGTCGGGACCGTGCCGATGGCCGCCTTCACGGTGTTCCCTTCGGCGTTCCCTTCGGCGGTGTCCGCGTTCCGGGTGTAGCCCGCGGGGGCGGCGAGCAGGAGGCTGGCGGCGACGTCGGACCTGCGTTGGGCGAGGGTTCGTGGTTCGTGGGGGCCTTGGAGGCCGCGGGCCAGGGCGGTGGTGCGGTTCCAGATGGCGTTGGCGGTGTCGCCGGGGAGGTAGAGCGAGAGCCAGGCCATGCCGTCGCGGTCCCTGGTGTATTCCAAGCGCCGGTCTGCGGCGCATTTGGCATGGCGTTGTTCGAGGGATTCGGGATGGTGGCGTTCGCGCCAGGCCCGGACCTTGCTTCGGAAGCGGGAGGGGACGAGTTTACCCGGTGCGGCGCCGCGGGCGGGGTTGGGTGCCTGGGGGTCGAAGAAGTGCGCCACCAGGGCGGCGGCGCCGGCGGGGCCCAGGCCGTCGGTTTCGTCGACGATGATTTTGGCATGCTGCCAGGAGATGATCCCCGCGGACAGGGCGTCCAGTGCCAGGGGGACGGCGCAAAGCTGACGGGACTGGGTGACGAGTGCCCCGGCCGCGCTGGAGCTTATGGTGAGGACGCCGGCGATTTCCTCAACCGCGGACATCTCGGCGTAGGTCCGTTCGTGCACGGGCGCCTCGGGCGGGATCATGGCGTGCTGGATGCCGACGGCTTCGGCGGCGTCCCGGGCTTTGACCGCGGCGATTTGCGCTTCGAGTTCCTTTGCCACCGCCATGCGCTCCAGGCGGAGCTCATACCGGCGCTCAAGCACATTAATCCCGGCGCCCGGACCAGAGCCGGTTTCCAGGGCGGCATCTTCGAGAAACAGGGCATCCAGGCGGGCAGTGGAGGCCTGAATGCCCTCCATTGCTCTTGCAGTCCCCGTGCCGTTTCCCATGGAAACATCCTCTACCGGGGGTCTGACATTTTGAGGGCGGCTGGCCTGCCTCCTGGGGAACCTCCAAGACTTCTTTGGCAGCTTTATTCGAAGGTCGCGATCGTGCCATACTCAGCGCGTGACGGCGTCGTATTCCTTTAAAGCGGAGCTGTGGCTCTATCCAGGGGAAGCCGGTTGGCATTTCGTGACCCTGCCTGCGGATATCGCTGACGATATCCGTGCTCAAACTGCCGGTGCCAGCAAGGCTTTTGGGTCAGTAAGGGTTACTGCGGAGATCGCAGGCCATTCCTGGCAGACCTCATTATTTCCGGACAGCCAGAAAGGCTCGTATCTCCTGCCCGTCAAGAAGTCCGTCAGGAACAAAGCCGGGATCGATGCAGGTGACGTGGTAGGGGTGGCGCTCCGCACGGAAGCATGACCAGCTAGATCTGCTTGAGCGCCTGCTCCAGGTCTCCGATCAGGTCGTCCACGTCCTCCAGCCCCACGGACAGGCGCACCACGCCGTCGCTCAACCCGATCGCAGCCCTCCCCTCCGGACCCATCGCCCTGTGCGTGGTGGTGGCCGGGTGGGTGATGAGGGACTTCGCGTCGCCGAGGTTATTGGAGATGTCGATGATCTTCAGGGCGTCCAGCAGCGCAAAGGCGGCTTCCTTGCCGGAACGCCCGCCGGAAGGCGCCAGCTCGAGGGTGAGGACGGTCCCGCCGGCGCTCATCTGTTTGGCGGCGAGCTCATACTGCGGATGTGACTTCAGGAGCGGGTACTTCACCCAGCTCACGGCAGGCTGCTGCTCCAGCCACTCGGCGAGACGAAGGGCTGTGGCGGAAGAGTGGTTGACGCGCAGGGCCATCGTTTCCAGGCCCTTGGTGAGCACCCAGGCGTTGAAGGCGGACAGGGCGGGCCCGGTATGGCGCATGAGCTGCTTCACGGGGCCGTCGATGAACTCCTTGGTGCCCAGGATGGCGCCGCCGAGCACCCGGCCCTGGCCGTCAATGTGCTTGGTTCCGGAGTACACAATCACGTCCGCGCCGAACTGGCCGCAGCGCTGCAGCAGGGGAGTGGCAAAGACGTTGTCGACGACGACTGTCGCCCCCGCCGCATGGGCCAGTTCACTGACGGCGGCGATGTCCACGATCTCCTGCATGGGGTTGGACGGCGACTCGAAGAAGACGGCAGTGGTGGGCTGGGAGAGCGCTGCGCGCCACTGCTCCAGGTCCGGTCCGTCCACAAATACGGTCTCCACGCCCCAGCGCGGCAGGATCTCGTTCAGGATCACGAAGCAGGAACCGAACAACGAGCGGGCAGCCACAACGCGGTCACCGGCCGCCAGCAAGGCACCCAAGGCGGTGAAAACGGCGGACATGCCGGACGCCGTCGCAAAGCACGCCTCCGTGCCTTCCAAAAGCCGGAGCCGCTCCTGGAATGTGGCTACGGAAGGGTTGCCGTAGCGGGAGTAGACAAAGCGCTCGTCCTCGCCAGTAAAGGCTCGTTCGGCGGCTGCAGCGGATTCGTACACGAACCCGGAGTTCAGGAAGACAGCCTCGCTGGTCTCCTGGAAGTTGGTGCGGTCCAATCCGCCGCGGACGGCCTGGGTGTCGGGGCTCCAGCCGGCGGCGTCTTCGTTGAAGGTCACTTAGTTCTTTCCCAGGTTGGTGGGCAGGCCGCGGTTCTTCCAGCCGTTGACGGTACGTTCGCCGTAGCGGTCCGGCTCGCCTTCGAAGCCCTCCAGGACGTTGTAGGAGGTGAATCCCGCCTGGGTGGCGGCAATTGCCGCGGCAATGGAACGCTGGCCGGAACGGCACAGGAACACCAGCTCGGTTGACCGGTCCTCCGGCGCCTGCTGCGTGAGGTCGTTGATGAAGTCCGGGTTCTGGATGCCGCCCGGGAAGGACCACTGGATGAAGAGGGGATCGTTGTCCGTGGCTTTGGTATCGGGGATGCCGATGTGCGCCCATTCGCCTTCGGTGCGAACGTCCACCAGCACAGCACCCTGCTGGAGCTTCTCCCAGGCCTCCTGCGGGGTCAGGTCTCCGGCGTAGCTCATGCGTGGCCCTCGCCGTCGAACTCGAGGTCGTCGCCTGCAGCTTCAAGGTCATCCACGGCGTCGGCCACTGCGGCGTCGGCGGAAGCGATGGCTGCGGGCAGGACCACGGCCTGGGCGACGATGACGCTGGTGCCGTTGAAGGTTGCCGCCGGGCTGCCGTGGAGCACATAGCCTTCCGTCAGGGCGTTGGAGATCCGTTCGCAGAATTCACGGTTGTCCGGTCCGCTGATCAAGCGGTAGGACAGTTTCTCTTCAGGGGCAGGTGCGTCAGACACGACGGATCTCCTTCTCTCACGCTTGCAACTCGAATCGGTCGATATGCCGAGTATTCACCTGAGGCACCCCGCCGCGGAAGGAGGGTTGCCGACCGGCCAGTCAGGGCTTGGCGCCGGTACTCATTACTCCGCAAAAACGTAACACTTGCCGCCGTGAGCCGCACCGCCGCCGTCGTCATGTTGCGTAACTGAACCGTGCAAGGCGCCGCGGGTAGGCTCAGCACCTCCCGTGAAGGTACGACGGCGGATCCGCCGGCAAGAAGGACGGCCAGCCCGCAAACAGAAAAGGCGCGGACCGCCTGTCGTGAGGCTGCGGTCCGCGCCGGAATTCCTTGCGGGAAGGGCTCCTAGACGAGCCCGGGGTAGCTGGCCATGATGTAATCGGCAGCGGCCGGGCCTTTCATGCGGAGCCCATTGTGGCCGGGGGCAACCCGGTGGTTCATTGCTGACCAGAAAGTTGACTCAGGGCGCGGCTTTTGCTGGTTGATGAAACACCAGCTCGTGTACAGGCCGTACAGCCGGTCGCTGTCGAGCGTGGATTCCGAGGCCTGGTCGACGTAGGTGGCTTCTTTGAGGAAAAGATCAAACTGCGAATGTGCCATGACGGCTTCCCTTCGCTAAGTGCGGTGGTGCCGCCGTTCGGCTACAGCAGCCAACCTCAATGCCGTGCACAGGGCAATGGGGGTTGTGGATGAAGCCCGCTATGACCACGGACTATGGGACGTGTCAATGCCGCATCTACACTGTAGACTTTACCCGTAGACTACACATCAGGCAAGCGTTTGGATTAACCCCTGCGGACTTGCTGCTAGCCAGGATGGAAACCATGGCCTCCCCCAAACCGACCAAGGCCGGTTACAGGCGAAAAGCCCCGCTGACCAGGGACCTCGTGCTCGCAAAGGCGCTTGAGGTGCTTGACAATGAGGGGCTGGATGCACTGACCATGCGCCGTCTAGGCCAGGAGTTGGACCGCGATCCGATGAGCCTTTACCGGTACGCGGAGAATCGGGCGGCGCTGCTCGACGGAGTCACGGAACTGGTGCTCAACAAACTCTCCATCCAGCCCGAGGACCCGGACTGGAAGGCCCAATTGCGCCACATAGCGCACAGTCTGCGAACGCTGGCGCTGGAGCATCCCAACGTCGTACCACTGCTGGTGACCAGGCCACTGTCCACGCCGCTGGGCCTGCGCCCGCTCGGAACGCTGCGCCCCTTGGAGCAGATCCTGTCCCTGCTGGTGGGGGCAGGGTTCAGCCCCGCGGGCGCCCTCCACGTCTACCGCGCCTACTACGGATTCCTCTACGGGCACATCCTCAACGAACTGCAGGAATTCGTGGTGGACCCGGAGGAAAACGAAGTACTGCTGCGGCTTGGGCTGCACCGTCTTCCGGCCAAGGAGTTTCCCAGGCTCCGTGCCCTGGCCCCGGCCTTGGCCGAGTACGACGGTTCCGCCGAACTCGACCAGGGGCTTGCCATCCTGCTGTCCGGCCTGGAGGCGCAGCTTTCACGCGAGGTGGCAGTCTCAGGGCGTTAGTAGAGGCCGCAGCCGCTGCTACTCGAAGGATGCCCGGCGCTTATCCTGCGCCCGGGTGCTCCAGATATCGGGCCGGTTCACCTTGAAGCGGCGGCCCGTGAGAACCTGGGCTGAGAGCCTGATGTAGTTCGCCTTTTCCCCCGGCTGCCACGGCTCCAGCCCCAGGCTGTCCACCGCGTCCTTGTCCTCCTGGTCTTCCATCACCTCTGTGTTTCCGCGCACCACTACGCTCCAGGCCTCTTCGGTATGGGGATCGTACCCATCGATCTCCATCGCCGCCGGCCGCTCCGAGAGCGCACTCCAGAGCTTGGTGACGCCGGCGGTGCGGAAGGCGATGCTGCGGCGGTGCACCACGTAATTGACGGGGAAGATTTCAGGATGGCCATCAACCACCAGGGCGAGGCGCCCCACCGCGTCGTTTTCCAGGAGTTCCCAGCATTCGTCAAAGGTCAGGTGGTCTTTCGGCTGCGTCTGCGAGTCCATGAACCACACCTTACGGGCACTGTCCCGCAGGAGCCTAGGGTGCAAAGGACCTGGATCCGGGTGCGTCCTTACTGTATGCCCGCCAACAGCTCGTTCAGTTCCGCGGTGAGCTCTTTCTGGACGGACGCGGTACCCACTTCCTTGCCGTCGATCCGGTTCACCGGCGCCAGCAGGCGGACACTGGAAATCAGCCATACGGCGTCGGCATCCAGCAGGTCCTGCGGCTCCAGCGGGCCGTAGCCAAGTTCCCAACCCGCCGCCTTGGCAGCAGCGAACAGCGCGCCCTGGGAGGTTCCGGGCAGGATGCCGCTGTCCAGTTGCGGTGTGATGAGGCGCTTAACGGAAGTGCCGTCGTCGGACGTCCCTGCGTGGGCCATCAGGACAGTGGAAGTGGGCCCTTCCAGGACGCGGCCGTCGGTTGAGATGAAAATGACGTCGTCAGCGCCCTGTTTCTGGGCGTGGCGCAACGCCGCCATGTTCACGGCGTAGGACAGCGTCTTGGCGCCCAGCAGCAGCCAGGGGGCGCGCTCGGCTGCGCCGCTGTCATAGCCGCGGTCCAGGAGGATGACGTCGATGCCGGCCTCACGCTGGCGCCGGGCGCCGGCCCCGACCGGTGATGCTTGGACCCAGGCGGTGGGTGCGGACGCACCCTCGACACCGCGGGTCACCACCAGCTTGACCACCAGTTCGTCCGCCGCGGCCGAGGCGGGCGGGTGCTGCGAACGGTGCTGGGCGACAGCATGGGTGATGGCGCGCCGCCACTCCTGCTCACTTGGGATCACCAGGTCGAGCGCGGCTGCGGAGCCGGCCAGGCGGTCCAGGTGCGCCTGGAGCTTCCGGACCGTGCCGCCCACCGCCAGCATGGTCTCGAAGATGCCGTCCCCGCGGGTGGCGCCCTGGTCGGTGACCAGGAGCTGGGGCTTGGAAGCGTCGGCCAGCCTGCCGTCCGGGAAATCAGGATCGAGGAAAACGAGAACCACGGAAGCCGGAGAAGTCATGGCTCCAGCTTAGTGCCGCACCGCACGGATAAGCTGGGCGGAGTGCCTGGCTGGAAACGGTCCGCCGGGAGCCCATCCTCCGGGGGTTTATTTCATTGTTGTGGCCATTTTCGCTTGCCGGCACCGCGCCAATGTGGGTGGTGGTAGTGCTGGGCATCGCCGACCTGGTTATCCGCGTCCTGGCGCTGGGGATCATTCCGGGAAACAGGCGCCCCACCACGGCAATGGCATGGCTGCTGGGCATCTTCTTCGTCCCGTTCGTGGGGATCATCCTGTTCCTGCTGTTCGGCAACTTCAGGCTCTCCAGCCGGCGCCGGGAACAGCAGCAGCAGGTCAACGAACGGGTGCGCGCGGGGATCTCCTCGCTGGCCGAGGTAGAAAGCGACTACCCGGGACCCGAATGGGTGAAGTCCGCGGCGGAATTGAACCGGCGGCTGGGATCGGTGCCCATGGTGGACGGAAACACCGTGGACCTGATCCCCGGCTATCCGGACTCCATCCTGGAAATGACCAAGGCCGTGCGGAAGGCCGAGAAGTTCGTCAACGCCGAGTTCTACATCATGAGCACGGACCACATCACCGATGAGCTTCTCACCGCCTTGGAGGAAGCCGCCGAGCGCGGGGTTGAAGTGCGGGTGCTCTTCGACCACATCGGCACCCTCCGGGTTAAGGGATACCGGAAACTGCTGAAACGGCTGCGCGCGGGCAAGATCCAGTGGAAGCGCATGCTTCCGCTCCTGCCCATCCACGGCCAGTGGCGCCGGCCGGACCTGCGGAACCACCGCAAGATCATGGTGATCGACGGCGAAATCGCCTTCACCGGCTCGCAGAACCTGATCGAACCCTCCTACAACAATCCCCGCCACCGCAAGGCCGGCAGGGAATGGGTGGAGCTGATGGCCCGCCTCCAGGGGCCGATCGTCACAACCCTGAACGTCGTCTTCGCCACCGACTGGCTGAGCGAAACGGACGAGTCCCTGGAACACCAGCTGCAGCTGCCCTCGAACCTGCATCCGGGGAAGGTTACGGCGCAGGTTGTTCCCAGCGGGCCGGGGTTCATTACCGAGAACAACCTGCGGCTCTTCAACACGCTCATCTACTCGGCCCAGCACCGGATCTCGATCTGCAGCCCCTATTTCGTGCCGGACGATTCGCTGCTCTACGCCATCACCACCGCTGCCCAGCGAGGGGTGGACGTGGAACTGTTCGTATCGGAGAAGGGGGACCAGTTCCTGGTGCACCATGCCCAGCAGTCCTACTATGAGGCGCTGCTGAGGGCCGGGGTCCGAATCTACCTTTACAAGGCGCCGTTCGTGCTCCATGCCAAGCACTTCACCATTGACGACGAGGTTGCCGTCCTTGGCTCTAGCAACATGGACATGCGCTCCTTTTCGTTGAACCTGGAGGTGTCGGTCATGCTGCTCGGTGAGGACATTGTCACCAAGATGCGGGCGGTGGAGGACACATACCGGGATATCTCGCACGAGCTGCAACTGGTGGACTGGCTCAACCGGCCGCTCGCTGCACGATACGTGGACAACGTGGCCAGGTTGACGGCCACGGTCCAGTAGTCGAGTCCAAAGGGCTCCTCCGGCCGGTTATCCGTCGGCAGCAACCCGCTCATCATCACCACGGGCTGTATGCTCCGGCCAGCCGCCCCGACGGTAGGCAGGCGTCCCGAGCGCCAGGACCAGCACTGTGAGAACACAGCTGCCGATCATGACACCTACCATCGAGAGGGCGTTTCCGCCGAGCAACCCCACAAGCGGGCTCACCAGGCCGGCCACGCCGGACTGCAGGGCACCAATTACGGCTGCAGCGGTACCGGCCATATGCCCGTAGTTATGCAGGGCAAGGACAGAGGCGTTGGCCGGGATCATTCCCTGCGCGCCCAGGACGAGCCAGAGCCCTGCCATCAGCCCCCATACGCCCCCGGTGCCTGTGGCCACCGCCGCCAACAGGAGCAGGGCAAGGACCAGTTGGACAAGGACGGCGGTGCGCAGAAGGCGGACCGGTGGAAACTTACGAACCAGGGTTGCGTTGAGCTGCGCCGAAAGGACCAGGGCGGCACCGTTAAGTGCGAAGGCGAGGGCGAACTGCTGCTCGGTGAAGCCGTATTCGTCCTGGAAGACGAAGGGGGAGCCAACCACGTAGCTCATGATCAGGGCCAGTCCGAGGCCGGGGATAACGGCCAGCGCCATGAAGTGCTTGTCCCGAAGCAGTGACCAGTAGGCGCCGGCAACATACCGCGGACGGCCCGGGCTGCGGCTGCCCTCCGGCAGCGTTTCGGGCATGAACTTCCAGACGATGGCCACCAGGACGACGCCGATGAGTGCCAGGACATAGAAGACGGCACGCCACTGCCAGGCTCCCGCCACGGCTTGGCCGACGGTGGGGGCAAAGAGGGGAGCGACGCCGATCACCAGCATCAGGCGCGACAGCAGGCGGGCCGCTGTGGAGCCGGTGAAGCGGTCGCGGATGACGGCGATGGCCACCACGGCCGCCGCGGCGTTGAAGAAGCCCTGAAGGACACGCAGCAGGGTGAGCGTTTCGATGGTGGCCGTGATGGAGCAGAGCAGTGAGATCACAACGTGCAGCGAGATGCCGATGAGCAGCGGCAGGCGCCTGCCGAACCGGTCTGAGAACGGGCCGATGACCAGCTGGCCTATGCCGCCGCCGAGGAGGGTTCCGGACAAAGTCAGCTGGGCTGCGGCCTGGGTGGTTTCAAGATCCTGCACCACCGCCGGCAGTGAGGGCAGGTACATGTCGGTGGTGACGGCCGGAAGAGCGGCCAGGGCGCCCAGCATCAGGATGTACTTGATGCTGCTGCGGGGTGCTTGGGGGCTGGAGGTTGTGGGGTGGGTGTCCGTCACGCGGCAATACCTAACTGTGTGGAAGCACTGGGGATGGGGCCCGCCGCGTGGCTTGAGCGGTCACCGGACGGAGTCCGGGTGGTTCACGGATTCCCAGGTCTGCCCGTAGGGAACCTGGTCACTGAGTTCAAGGGTGAAATGGCCGGCACCGCGCTTTGTCACGAGGATACCCCTGGTGGGGTTTTCCCTGGCAAGGTCACGGAGTTGCTGGACCGAGGCGTTGAGCTTTTCGTCCGCCTCGGAACGGGTGGTGGCCGAAATCGTCAGGAAGTGCGGGTTCGTGGCCATGTCAATGTCCTTTCGCTCGTCTGTCGGTTGAGTGCGGCAAAGCCTGAAGGCCGGGTGGGGGCCGGAAGGGCGCCCCGGCCGGTCCGTCAGCTGGCCGGGGTGACCTTGACGCCGCAGTGGAGCCGGCGGGTGTGGTCGACGGGGCGTGTTTCCCCGGTGAGGCTGACCGTTGCTGTCAGCCGGATGTCTCCGCTGGACGCGCCGAAGCCGAGTTCAAGGTCGCCCGGTTCGACGATCCGGTGGCCGTCCCGCCCGGTGAAGGAGGTGACGTCGGCCGGTACCGTGAAGGCAACCCGGGCGGATTCGCCGGGCTCGAGGGGAACACGGGCATATCCCACGAGCCGCTGTTCGGGCCGGACAACCGATGCCACGGGGTCGTGCAGATAGAGCTGGACCAGTTCCGTTCCTGCCCTGTCGCCGGTGTTCGTGACCGTGATGCCTGCCGTGGCTTCGCCGTCCACGGGAATGGCGGCGGGCCCGTCCAACGTCAGTTCGCCCCACTCGAAGGTGGTGTAGCTGAGGCCGTGGCCGAACGGGTAGGCGGCGGCGGGATCGATGTTGGAGACGCTGCTGGCCTTGGCCAGGCGCGACGCGAGGTAGGTGGAGGGCTGCGCCCCGGGGCGGGCGGGGATGCTGACGGGCAAACGTCCGCTGGGGTTCACCCGGCCGCTGAGGATTCCGGCAACTGCGGGGCCGCCTTCCTCACCTGGGAAGAACGCCTGCACAATCGCTGCCGCGTCCTCGACGGCGGAGCCCACCGCGTAGGGCCGGCCCGTGAGGAGGACCAGCACCACCGGTTTGCCGGTTCCGATCAGCAGGTCCAGCAGCTGCTGCTGGACCCCCGGCAGCACCAGGGATTCCGCGTCGCAACCTTCGCCGCTGGTGCCCCTGCCGAAGAGGCCGGCGCGGTCGCCCAGCACCGCGACGACGACATCCGAATCGGTGGCGGCAGCAACGGCGTCGTCAAATCCTTCTGTGGAAGTGCCGTCAACCGAGCACCCGGCGGTGACGGAGATGGCGCTGTCCGGGAATTCGGCCCGAAGGGCCTGCGCCACGGTGGGCAGTTCGATGCCGACCGGAACTTCCGGGTGCTGTCCGCCCACGTGGGCCGGGAAGGAGTAGCAGCCCAGGAACGCCTGCGTGTTGTCAGCGTTGGGTCCGACGACGGCGATACGGCCTGGGGTGCGCAGCGGCAGGACGCCGTCGTTGCTGGCAAGGACGATTGACTGCTCGGCGATCCGGGCGGCAAGTGCACGGTTGGCATCGCTGTCCAGCGTGATGCTGCCCTCCAAGCTTGCCGCGTCCTCCAGGTTGGCGTTCCGCAGGGCCGGCGGAACCGCTGACCAGGCCTCGTCCAGCAGGCCCAGTTCAATCTTTTGCACCAGGACCCGGTGCAGGGCGCGGTCCACCAACCTGACGGGGAGGCGGCCGGCTTCAATTTCGGCGATGAGGTGCTCACCGAAGGCGTGCACTGTTGGGAGCTCGACGTCCACGCCCGCGGCCAAGGCGGCAGCTGCGGCTTCACCCAGGGAGCCGGCGACCCCATGCAGGTTCTTCAGGAATGCAATGCCGAAGTAATCCGCCACCACCGTGCCGGTGAAACCCCAGGTGTCACGAAGGAGCCCGGTGAGGAGGGATGCATCGGCAGCGGTGGGAACGCCGTCCAAGTCCGTGTAGGCATGCATGACTGAGCGGACGCCGGATTCGCGGACAGCCATCTCGAAGGGTGGAAGCAAGACGTCGGCCAGTTCCCGCGTCCCCACGGAGACCGGTGCCAGGTTCCGGCCGGCCTTGGACGCCGAATAGCCCACAAAGTGCTTCAGTGTGGCGATGATGCCACTGCTTTCCAGCCCTTGGATGTAGGCGGTGGCCAGCGTTCCAATCAGGTACGGATCCTCACCGATGGTTTCCTCCACCCGGCCCCAGCGGGCGTCGCGGACAACATCGAGGACAGGGGCAAGGCCCTGGTGCACCCCGACGGAACGCATGTCGGTGCCGATCGCCGCACCCATGGTGCGTACGAGCTCCGGGTTGAAGGTGGCCCCCCAGGCGAGCGGCACCGGATAGGAGGTGGCCTGCCAGGCGGCGAAGCCTGCCAGGCATTCTTCATGGACCAAGGCGGGGATGCCGAACCGGTTGGCTGCGGTGATGCGCTGCTGGGTCCGCTGGAGCGACAGGGCGCCGAGCGCCGGATCCACGGGCGCCGTGCCGAACGGCCTGGTGAGCTGGCCGAGGCCGTTCGGAAGGACCTCGTCCAGGTCGACCGGAGGGTTCATTTCATTCTGGTGCGGGGCGACTTCGCCTCCCTCAGTGGAGGCGCCGACCCAGATGCCGAAGAGCTGTGCTGTCTTCTCCCGCAGGGTCATGGCGGCAATGAGGCTGTCGGCACGTTTTTGTGGGGTGGCAGTCGCATCGCGCCACGGAGTGGAGTGGGTGGTGGTTTCGGTCATTTTTACTTTCCGCCAGCGCCCATGAGGCCCTGGACAAGCGCGCGGCGCGCGAAGAGGTAGACGAGGAGCACCGGCACCATGGACAGGGTCACAGCGGCCAGGAGGCCGGGGATGTTGATGCCGAACTGGGTCTGGAAGTTGAACAGGCCAAGCGTGACCACCCGGGTGGATTCGGACTGCGTCAGGATCAGCGGGAAAAGGAAGCCGTTCCAGGCCTGGAGTGCCGAGAAAACCGCGATGGTGGACAAGCCGCCTTTGGACAGGGGCAGTACCAGGCGCAGGAAGGAACGCGCGGGTGTTGCACCGTCCATGGCCATCGCCTCATAGAGCTCCGGGGTAATGTCCCGCATGGTTCCACTGAGGATGATGGTGCAGATCGGCAAGGCAAACGCGGCGGTGGGGAGGATGACACCCAGCAGGTTGTGTATTTCATTTTCAGGCCGGCTGGCTGCGCCGTTCCCTCCTGAGTATCCGGCCATGGTCAGGCCGAGGGCCAAAGCCGCACCGCCTGCAAGGCTGCAGGTCACCCATCCATGCTTGTTCATCCTTGAACGCCTCTCGAAAGTTTCGATACAAGGACCGAAAGTTGCTTTACGGATCACAGTCTAGGTGTGCCGTGGGCCACGCGCAAAACTGCCCATAGGTTTGCGTTACATATCTCGAAACTCTCGCTAACATGATGGCCATGACCAGCTCTATTTCCCCTTCTGACGCGCGCGTAACCCTGGCCCAACTGGCCGAGGAAGCGGGTGTCTCCCTCTCCACCATCTCGAAGGTCCTCAATGGGCGGTCAGATGTTTCGCGAAAAACTCGAGCGAAAGTTGAGGAGCTTTTGGAGGAGCACGGCTACAAAAGAAGGAATGCGTCCTCGAAATCGGCGCTCCTGGAACTCGTTTTCCCCGAACTTGAAAGCGCATGGGCGCTGGAGATCATCCGCGGCGTCGAAAATGTCGCCAAGGCCAACGGCCTGAGCGTCGTGCTGACGGAAAGCGGCACCCGCAAGGCCCCGGATGCCAGCTGGGTGGAAGGTGTCATGGCGCGGCGCCCTGCCGGTGTCGTCCTCGTATTTTCCGACCTGCCGCTTGAGCACCGGCAGCAACTTGAGTCGCGTTCCATTCCCTTCGCCATTATCGACCCTGCCGGCGACCCGGCCCCCGACGTTCCGTCAGTTGGCTCGGCCAACTGGGCGGGGGGAATGATGGCAACCCGGCACCTAATTGAACTGGGACACCGGCGCATTGCCGCCATCTCGGGGCCGGAAGACATGATGTGCTCGCTGGCGCGGATCGACGGCTACAGCTCCGCCCTGAATGCTGCGGGCATTCCCCTGGACCGCTCGCTCATCAGGTACGGCGACTTCCAGGTTGACGGAGGCCGTGCGCACGCACTGGAACTGCTGCAGATGAAGGACCGCCCCAGTGCTATCTTCGCGGGCAGCGACCTGCAAGCACTCGGGGTGCTCGACGCCGCCCGCCAGCTGGGACTGTCTGTCCCGGAGCAACTGTCCATCGTGGGCTACGACGACCTCCAGGTGGCACGGTGGTCCAGCCCCGCGCTGACCACCGTTCACCAGCCCTTGATTGAAATGGCCGAAGAGGCTGCCCGGATGGTCCTGCGCCTGCGGGAAGGTGAACGGCCCAAGAACCTGCGCCTGGACCTCGCAACATCACTCGTTGTCCGGCAGAGCACGGCACGCCCAGCCAGCTGATTTGCCCGCCTCCCGAAAGGAACCCCATGCCACCGATCATCAGCGCCAACGGCGATCTCATCACCCTCGAGGCGGGAGACTACACCGCAACAGTCGCCACTGTCGGCGCGGGCCTCCTGGGCCTGTCGTTCCAAGGGCAGGACCTGGTGCTGCCCTTCCCGGCGGATGAAGTGCCGCCTGCCTATTCCGGCAAGACCCTCATGCCGTGGCCGAACCGTGTAAGCGGGGGTGCCTACACTTTCCGGGGGCAGCGCTACGAACTGCCGGTAAATGAGGCAGCCAGTGGCAGTGCGCTGCATGGGCTTGCGCTGTGGAGTGAATGGCGGACAGAACAGCGGTCGCAGGCGGAAGTCACCCTGACCCAGCTGCTGCACGGTGAGCCGGGCTATCCCTTTCAGCTGGCGCTGACTGCCTCGTTCAGGCTGGACGCGCAGTCCGGGCTGCAGGTGGAGCTCTCTGCTGCCAATTGCGGAACTGCGGCTGCACCCTACGGTGCTGGCTCCCACCCCTACATCACTGTGGGGGGAGACGATATCTCCGAATGTGAGTTGACCTTCCAGGCCGGCAAGGTGCTCCTCACGGATGAGAGGCTCCGGCCCAGCAGGCTTATGGATGCACCGGGCACGGAATTTGATTTCTCGCACGCCCGCAGGATCGGGGAGCAGTCCCTGGACCACGCCTTCACCGCCCTTCCCGTCGGGGAGTGGGACGTGACCCTGCGGAACCCTGCCCGCAGGCTCTCGGCAGTGGTGCAGTCCACCGGAGTCACTTCGCCGTGGCTGCAGCTCTACTCAGGAGAATTGCGCGGCCGCAAGGGACTGGCCGTGGAACCGATGAGTTGCCCACCGGATGCGTTCAATTCCGGCCAGGACCTGGTGGTTCTCGAGCCCGGGGAGTCACATTCCCTTGGGTACAGGATCCACGCCCTGGTGGGCTAGGACCGCCGGGACCTGTTATGGGCCACCACCTGGCAGGTCGAGCAAAAAGCGGCCCGGAATTGTAGGGTTCCGGGCCGCTTTTTGTCAGCATTGCTGCAGGATTACTGCCTTGGCAGAGACTACCGCTGGTAGGCCGGGTGGTGGCTGTAGCGCTGTTCTCCGCCCGGGGTTGCCGCAGCCAGGGTGGACTGCAGGGCGTAGTAGGAAGGCTTCCGGGTGTAGTCCTCCCACATCACCGTTGCCTCACCCTCTCCGCCGAAGAAGACAGGCACCCACGAGTACTTGTCGTTGAAGCCCCAGATGGTGAAGGACTTGCATCCCTCAATGTTCAGGCATGCGTCCAGTGCCCGCTGGTAGTAGCTCGCCTGCTTGGCCAGCTGCTCGTCCGTGGGCTTGGTGCCGGCGGGAACGTCCATGCGGACGTCGATCTCAGTGACGGCCGTTTCCAGGCCAAGGTCCTCGAAGCGCTGGAGGTTTGCCTGCAGGTCCGCGGGGAAACCGTAGCGGGTGCTCAGGTGGCCCTGGACGGCGAAGCCATCGACCTTCACGCCCTGTGCCAGGAGCTTCGAAATGAGGTTGACGTAAGCCGTGCTCTTGCGGTTGATGCTTTCCACGCCGTAGTCGTTGAAGAAGAGCTTGGCGTTCGGATCGGCTTCGTGGGTCCAGCGGAAGGCGTCGGCGATGATCTCCGGCCCCAGCTCGCGGATCCAGATGTTGTCGGTGGTGCGGAGGGTGCCGTCACCGTTGAAGATTTCATTGGCAACATCCCACTGCTGGACTTTGCCCGCGTACCGTCCCGCCACGGTGGTGATGTGGTCCTTCAGGATCGAGCGGAGTTCGTCCTTGCTGAAGTTGCCCTGCTCCAGCCAGGCGGGGTTCTGGCTGTGCCAGAACAGTGTGTGGCCGCGGACCACCTGCCCATTTTGCTGGGCGAATTCCACGATCGCGTCCATCTCTGCAAAGCGGTACTGGTCCCGGGCGGGGTGGATGAACTCCCACTTCGCCTGGTTCTCAGGTGACACGGAGCTGAATTCCGCTGCGAGCACTTCGCGGTACTGGGCGTCCGATGTGAAGGGGTTGGCGTAAGGCATGGTTTCGTGATGTCCGCCGCCGGCAACTGCCGTGCCGATCCGGACATCGTTGGGGGCGGCCCAGCGCAGGGTGTCCTGCTTGGCGAGGCCGGGGGGCTGCGGCTTGTCCTCCGGGCCTGCCATCGCAGGCAATGCCGTTGGGAGGACAAAGGTCGACGCCAGCGCAGCGGCGGCGACTAGTTTGGCAACCTTCATGAAGAGCTCTCCTTTGAGGTACTGAGTAGATCGGCGGCTAGGCCGAGAAGCAGTTCCGGAAGTTTCCGGAAGTTGCGCGCTTGTAGGTTATGAAGATTTCGGAGAGTACGTCAAGGGTTTTGACAAAACTCAGCTCTGGCCGTGCCCCTGGAAGGCCTATACTTGCAGCGGACCAGGAGGAATGCGTGCAGGAGAGTCACCGCCCGGCAGTCACAATTTCGGCGATCGCAGCTGAGGCGGGTGTATCCGTGCCCACTGTTTCCCGCGTACTTAACGGCCGCGGCGATGTTGCCCCCCGAACCCGGGAGCGCGTGGAAGCGCTTCTCCGCGATTACGGTTACCAGCGGCGCGGAGTGCGGCCCGAGGCGCGGTCGGGCCTGATTGACCTTGTCTTCAACGACCTTGACAGCCCATGGGCCGTGGAAATCATCCGAGGTGTTGAGGAGGCTGCCAACGAGGCAGGCGCCTCCACCGTGGTATCCGCCATCCACCGCCACACCAGCCCCGCATCCACCAGGAAGTGGCTGGACAACGTCAGTGCCAGGGCGAGCGACGGGGCCATCCTGGTTACCACGGACCTTGATTCGTTCCTGCGTGCGGAACTTCAGCGCCTGCATGTGCCTGCGGTGGTGGTGGATCCTGCGGGCGTGCCGGACCTGGATGTCCCAACCATAGGCGCCACGAACTGGACGGGAGCGGTGGGTGCCACGGAGCATCTGACTGCTGCGGGGCATCGGCGCATCGGGTTTGTTGCCGGCGCGCCCGGCCTGTGGTGCAGCAGGGCGAGGCTGGACGGGTACAGGGCAGGCTTGGACGCGGCAGGTATTGCCTTCGATCCCGAACTGGTGATGGAGGGGGACTTCGACTACCAGTCCGGGTTCCGCGCCGGCTGCACGCTCCTTGAACTGCCGGAGCCGCCATCTGCAGTCTTCGCCGCAAGTGACCAGATGGCCTTGGGCGTGTACGAGGCGGTACGGCAGAAGGGCCTGCGGGTGCCCGAGGATCTCAGTGTGGTGGGATTCGACGATCTTCCTGAAGCCCGGTGGGCATCGCCTCCCCTCACCACAGTCCGGCAGCCGCTTGCGGAGATGGGCAAGCTCGCTGCCCGCACCATCCTCCGGATGCTCCAGGGCGAGGGGCCGGAGAGCTCGCGGGTGGAACTCGCCACCCGGCTGGTGGTGCGGGAGAGTACGGCTGCGCCCGGCAGCCGCTGACCACGAAAAGGTTGCTCCGAAACCGCGGGACAGTTCACGCGTCTGCACCGTCTTTTTCCCAACAGAACTCTTGACGGCGCTCGCGGGGAAAGCCTACGCTGACGGTGTTCCGGAAATTACCGGAAGTTTCCATGACTCCCGCGGGACTCCTGCCTTGCGCCTTCCTTCGCCGCCACCCAAGACGCCACTTGCCGTGTCCCGGGCCAAAAGCGTCAAGAACAAGGCGGCAGGAGCGGGTTTCATGATGACCGAAAGGAAAGCAATGAAGCTCCCGATCCACCGCCCGGTTTCCCTCCGCAAGGCAGCCTTCCCTGTCGCCGCGGCAGTCCTCGCCCTCAGCGCTTCTGTTCCGGCAGGCCTCGTGGGGGCAACGGCAGCACAGGCGGATGAGGCAACGCCCGCGATCGTCGAGTCCACCCGGCACGAGGGCAAGTACGCCAGCTTGACCTTTGACGACGGGCCGGACCCGGTGAGCACGCCTAAACTGCTGGCAGTCCTGGAGAAGCACCATGTCAAGGCAACATTCTGCCTGTGGGGCGACCATGTAAAACAACACCCGGACATCGTGCGGCAAATCGCCGCCGCCGGCCATCTGCTGTGCAACCACACGATGCATCACGACAACATGGGTGCATGGAGTGCGGAGGCCATCAAAGCTGACTTGCTGGAGACGAGTGCCGCCATCAGGGAAGCTGTCCCCGACGCGAAAATCGACTACTTCAGGGCCCCCTACGGAAGCTGGGGGCAGACACCCGAAGTTGCTGCCGAATTGGGCATGCAGCCGCTTGGCTGGCAGTTGACCATCGGCGACTGGGAGCCGCCGGGAACGTCCGAACTGGTCCGCCGGATCCGGGAAGGCATTCGGCCCGGAGGCGTTGTGCTCCTCCATGACGGCGGCGGCGACAGGACTCAGACTGTTGAGGCCGTCGATCAGGTCATCCCCGTGCTCAAGGCCGAAGGGTGGAAGTTCGACAGGCCTGCCCGGCGGGGCTGACCCTCCCAGGGCGGAGTTCCCGGCGCTAGCTTTCCGGGAACTCCGCCCCCAGGGTTGAGAGGACGCCGAAGGCCTTGGTCCGGATTTCCTCGTACTCCTCAGCGGGGACGGAGTCGGATGTGATGGCGCCACCCACTCCGAGGCTCAGTTCCGCGGTTCCCGTCACGTCCCTGCTGACCACCAGGGTCCGGATGGCAACGGCAAGGTCCGTGGCGCCGTTGAGGGAGAAGTAGCCGATGGCGCCGGAGTAGATTCCCCGCGGCCCCCCTTCCAGCCGGTCAAGGATGGCCATGGTGCTGATCTTGGGCGCCCCGGTCATTGAGCCGGCAGGGAAACAGGCGGCCACGGCTTCGGCGCGCGGCGAACCCGGCAGGAGCTGCGCGTCGATGGTGCTCACCATCTGGTGGACGGTGGCGTAGGTTTCGATCGCGCAGAGCCTGCTTACGGTGACTGATCCGGGAACAGCGAAGTGGCTGAGGTCGTTCCGGAGCAGGTCCACGATCATGATGTTTTCCGCCCGGTCCTTCAGGGACGTGGCCAGGTCGGTTCGCAGTTGCTCGTCTTCGTCAGGGTCCGATCCCCGGCGGCGGGTTCCCTTGATCGGCTCGGCGCGCATGCCGCCGTCGGACGCGATCCTAAGGAACCGCTCGGGGGAAGTGCTTGCCACGGTGAGTCCGCCCAGCTTCAGGTAGCTGGCGAACGGGGCGGGATTCCTGCGCCGCAGTGAAAGGTAGGTGCCCCAGGTGTCCAGGGCAGTTTCCGGAACGGTGGCCGCGAGGGTAGTGGTCAGGCAGACCTCGTAAGTGTTTCCCTCCGCGATCTCGCGCTGCGCGGAGGCGATCTTGGCCAGGTATTCCGCACGGGCATCCCGGCTGCGGAAGCCGGGAGCCGGAGGACGTACGACGCCGGTGCTGCCGCCGGCCTGCGCCGCCGGTCCGGCGGTTTCCACGGCCGTCCGGGCGCTGTCCAGCCACTCGTCGGCATCCGCGGCCTTGACTGCCAGGAGCCAGGCGGTGCCTTCCCGATGATCAAGGACCACAGCCCGTGCCGCGAAGATGAGCGCGGCGTCCGGGGTGGGGGCGGGCTGGTCCGTCCCGCCGGTTTCGCGCTTGAGTTCGTAACCCAGGCAGCCCAGCCACCCCAGCGTGAAATCGCCGGGATAGGTTCCGGGTACATCTGCGGCCGCGGCAACCCATGCTGTGTCCAGCCAGCGGAAGAAGGGGCCCTCAATGGTGGCGGTTGCACAGCCGGCGCTGACCCGGCTCCGGCCGGAACTGTGCGTGACCGACTGGCCCAGCAGGCCGCCGTCGTCCGCGAGGATACTGAAGCGGCTGCGCTCGGCTGCCTCCGCTGTGGTGCCTCCGGGATCGGCCGCAATGGAACCGGCGTTGGAAGAGTCCAGCCACACGGCATTGGCCGAACTGCCGTACAGGGTATGGAACAGGGTGGCCGGGTCTGGCCCGCCAGCCAACCGCTCCGCATGCAGGCGCAGCCCGCGGCGGACGGACAGTTCCGGTGCCAGGGCCGCGGCAAGGGCAGGGACGTACGGGAGGACCTGCATGACATCTCCCGGCGCAGTTCCGTCTGCCGGGTTAAGCACATGGATGTCGGCGTGGCCCGGGACGTCATCCCCGGCGAGCCATTCCTCTTCCTGCGCCGCCCACTGGTCCCAATACGGTTCATAGGTCGAGCCGTCGCGGCCCAGGGCGCGGGTCCGGCGCACGTCGTCAGGCGCCTCTGCCCAGATGACCGCACTCAGCAGCGGGCGGGCTGCCTGGGCCGCCGCCCCCACGCCCTCCACGATCACAATGTCTGCCGGAAGCGTCACGCGGGGAGCGCCGTCGTAATGTTTCTCCCAGTCCCAGCTGACCCACTGCGCGGCGTCCCCCCGGCTCAGGGGTGCGAGCACGGTGGAAATGTAGCGTTCGACGCCGGCGGCGAGGCCATTCCAGCCCGGGTAGATGTCCTCGAGGTGGAACAGGGACACCTTGTGGTGGGCGCGCAGCCGGGCTGCCAGTTCGACGGCGAGGGTGGTCTTGCCGGCGCCGGAGCGTCCGTCAACGGCGATGATGACGGGGGCTGGGCTCATGGAGTAGAGCGTACCGTTTTCCCCGGCGCGCTTTCATCCGGGTACGTTCCGGCTAGTGGATCTGCCGCTGCAGTTCGGCGCCCCTGAGTACCGCCGCCCTGATGTGGTCCACGATCCCAGGCAGTGCCGCGTGGATCTGGTGCCAGACGGCGTCGAAGTCCGCGTGCCCGCCATACCAGGGGTCTTCGATGCCCTGGTCCAGCAGGTCCCGGCCAGCCATGGCCGGATCAAAGCTGCGGAGCATCCGGATTTTCTCCAGGGACTCCTGGTCCGGAGCGGCCTCGCTCAGCCAGGCGTAGTGGTCGATGTCCAGGGCAAGGATCAGATCCCGTTCCCGGAACCAGTCGTGGACCCATTCACGGGCAATGTGCTGCTGCGATGCCAGTTGCGTGGCGGCGAGCCTGCGTGCAGCCCTGGGATCGATGGGCCGGCCCGCCTCATAGCCGGTGGTTCCCGCCGAGTCCACGCTCACCACGCGGTCCAGCCCGGCGCGTTCCAGGGCCGCCGTGAGCATGAGCTCCGCCATGGGGGACCGGCAGATATTTCCGGTACAGACGGCGATGACGCGGTATGGGCTCGACGTTGAGTTCATGAAACTAAGCATGCGCGCTATCTGCCCGATTGGCTAGGGAGAGCATTCACAAAGGTTGACGGGCTTGTAAAGAAGCTTGTTATTCCCGTCACGTTCCTTGCCTTCAGCTGTAAGAGCAGGGGGCTAGTGGATGACGGCGAGCAGGATGCCAACCGCCACAAAGAGGACGCCAAAGACCTTGCTAAGGACCAGCTGGCCTTTCTCCGTGCGCGTAAACCTTTGGAAGGAGCGGGCAGCCGCCGCGAAGAAGAACCACATGACCAGGATGTCGATGACCACGATGGTTGCAGTGAGCACTGCGTACTGGGCAAGGAGGGGCTGTTCGGGCCGGATGAACTGTGGCATGAAGGCCAGGAAGAAAACGATGGCCTTCGGGTTCAGCAAGTTGACCCACAGGCCACGGCGGAAGATCGACCAGGCCGGCTCGTTACGGAGGGCCGCGGTTTGCTGTTCCTCGAGGTCCGGTTTGCTCAGGAACTGCCTGATTCCCAGGTACACAAGGTAGGCCGCGCCGGCATAACGGATCACGTTGAAGGCGACGGGAGAGCTCGCCACCAGCACGCCCACGCCCAGAGCGACGATCACCACGTGGATCACCAGTGCCGCCTGCTGCCCCAGGATGCCCCAAATGGAGCGGCGGAACCCGGCGTTCAACGAATTGCTCATGGTGTTGATGGCCCCGGCGCCGGGAGTGAAGCTGATCAGGGTGCCGGCACCCGCGAGGGCCAGCCACAGGGAAAATTGCACCTCACAATACTACTCGGCGCACGTCCGGCGCCGGCCTCCGGGTCCGGGGGTTATGTGGACAAACTGCCCCTACGCCCGGGCGATCACCTCTCCGTTCGGAATCAGGAACCAGCCGTCATCGGTGGAACCCCAGCGGTGCCAGCCCGCTGAAATGCGGGCAAGGTCGGCAGGATTGGCAAAGCCGTACTCCAGCGCCTGCTCAGCAAAGGCGGAGTGGAGCACCCGTTCACCCCAGACGCGGGCCTGCCAGCGGCGCTGCTGTCCCGTGGCATAGAGCCAGTTGCTGCTGCTGGGGGCCACGTCGGTGAACCCGGCAGCCTGAGCCCAGCTGACCAGCCGCCGGCCGGCATCGGGTTCCGCCCCGTTCCGGCGTGCGATCCGCTGGTACAGCTCCATCCACTCGTCCAGCTCAGGGATGGCGGGATACCAGCTCATGCCGTGGAAATCGGCGTCGCGCACGGCAACAATGCCGCCCGGCTTCGCAACCCGCCGCATCTCCCGCAGCGCCACTGAGGAGAATTGCAACTGTGGCAGGGCAGTAGTTCCTGGCTTACCCGCATGTTGACGTTCGGCACAGGACCGGATCTGTATTGGAGGAGATTTGTCGGTTCGATTGCTCTGCCCGTCTCGAACCAAAGGTTTGGCTATGGCGAGCCTGATGTTTGGAGACAGGCCAACTGCCGAGAATGAGACTGTGGCAGGGGAGCAGTTCCTGACTTGCCCGCTGCGTGACGTTCGGTACTTGGTGCATGAATCTGTCTATGCGGAGATCTGTCGGTACAGCTGTCCTGCCACTCACCTAGGGCGACCGGGCCGGACGGAGTCGTGACTTGATAGGAACGTGCAGCTTAGCTTTTCAGTGCTTTGTCCGCCCGGCCCGGTCAATCGTGCTCGCCATTCTCAACCTCGACAGGAATGAGGCGGCATGACTCTGACAACGACACACCCCGCCAAGGCTGTAACCATCGGAGTGGACACCCACCAGCTGGTCCACCATGCAGCTGCAGTAGATCAGGACGGGCGAATGCTCGGCGACCGAGAATTCCCCTCGGACCGCGGGGGCTACCAACAACTGCTGGACTGGGCAGCAAGCTTCGGCATCATCAACGCATTCGGCATCGAATGCACCGGATCCTACGGCGCGGGCCTGACCCGGCACCTTCTCGCGGCAGGGATCGATGTCGTAGAGGTAAACAAGAGCCACTCTCAAGTCCGTCACCGCGTCGGTAAGAGCGACGCTGTCGACGCTGAAGCTGCTGCCCGCAAAGTTCTCTCTGGTGAATGCACAGATCCAGCGAAGGACACCACCGGAGCGGTCGAAGCAATCCGCAATCTTCACCTGGTCAGAGACTCTGCGATCAAGGCCCGCAGCGCGGCATGTGTTCAGCTGCGGGATGTTCTGCTCACCGCACCGGATCATCTCAGGACCAGGCTGACCGCCAGAACCCTCGAGGGCAAAGCCACTCAAGCCCGCGCCCTGCGGCCGGATCTGAGCCGGATCCACGAGCCCGAGCAGGCAGTGAAATACGCACTGCGGGAGCTCGGCCGCCGCGTTTACGAGCTCACGGCCGAAATCAACGAGGTAGACAAGCATCTGACTCGGCTGGTCTCCGCCGTGGCACCCAACACCCTGGCGCTGCCCCAAGTCGGCCCCGTCAGTGTCGCCCAACTACTCATAACCGCCGGTGAGAACTTCGAGCGCTTCCGCAACGAAGCCGCGTTCGCCCGGCTCTGCGGCGTCGCTCCCATCCCCGTCTCCTCCGGGAAATCACACCGCATGCGGCTCCACCGGGGAGGCAACCGCCAAGCCAACAGGGTCATCTACCTCATAGCCATCTGCCGACTTCGCTATGACCCAAGGAGCCAGGCATACCGTGACCGCAAACGTGCTCAAGGGCACTCATCAGCCGACGCCATCCGCTGCCTCAAACGCTTCATCGCCCGCGAGCTCTACTACAGCCTCAAAAGGGACCTGACCCAGACAAGATAAGGGCAACCTGGAAGTCTGGCTGACAACGAGGAAGACTACTCGGCGCGTCTCTTGCTGCGGCTTGCAACTAGACCAGCTAGAAGGGCACCAATAAGAGAGAGGACTAGGGGCGATTTGGCCCCTTCTATCAAGATGTACACCAGCAGCGGGTAGTGTTCCTCGCCGGCACGGGGTCCTCCTGATGCAAGCGGGGTGGCCCACAAAGCAGCGACAGTCAGAAGTGCAAGAGCGACAAGGCGGGCGGGTGTGCCGTGTACGAGCAGGCGGTATGTGAGGACTGCTGCAAGCCCGACAAGAACGAGACAGAGCCGCCACACGTACGGCAACCAGTCGCCGGGAACTCCAACAGCGCGCCCATCGAGACCCAAGACAGCATGAATCTCGGACAGCTGCAGCTGCATCGTGAGGTAACCCGTCAAGCAGATCACCACCAAGGAACCGACTCCAGCGATTACAACTGAAAGCGCCGAGCTTCGCTTCGAAGTTGAAACCGTACTCCCCGTAGCCGGGCTATCCGTCTTCTCCATTGAAATCCCCCATTTCATTCTTCCTATGACTCTAAACCTCGCGGAAAACTTTTCGGACAGCGGACAGTCTCAAACTGGCTGACAGTCCAAGGCGCTAAGAAGCGACTGAGGGGGACTGTCCGATAAACGGTGTGTGGAGTCCGGCCGGTTTTCATTGTTGAGTGGTTCTTTCGAACCGGCCAGCGAAGGTAATAGCGAACGCGTTTAGCGCAGGCTTCCACCTCATCACCCAGCGTGCACGGCCACCGCCGGTTGGATCAAGAGATCTGGTGACCAGGTATAGGCATTTCAGGGCAGCGGTCTCGTTCGGAAAGTGCCCGCGGGCCCTCACCGCCCTTCGGTAGCGTGCGTTGATCGACTCGATCGCGTTCGTCGTGCAGATGACCCGTCGGATCTCCACGTCGTACTCCAGGAAGGGCACGAATTCGGCCCAGGAGGATTCCCAGAGCCGTACGATGGCCGGATACCGCTGGCCCCACTCGGCAGTGAATTCGGCGAACCGGTCCTTCGCCGCCTGCTCGGACGGGGCCGTGTAGACCGGCTTGAGCGCCTTGACGATGCCGTCGCGGTGCTGGCGTCCGGCGTAGCGGAAGCTGTTGCGGATCAGGTGCACGATGCACTGCTGCACCACCGTCCGCTCCCACGTGGTCGTGATCGCCTCCGGCAGGCCTTTGAGCCCGTCGCAGACGGCGATCAGCACATCTTCCACGCCCCGGTTCTTCAGCTCCGAGAAGACCTGCAGCCAGAACCGGGCACCCTCGCCACCGTCGCCGGCCCAGATGCCCAGGATCTCCCGCTCCCCATTGGTGGTGACGCCCATAACGACGTAGAACGGGGTGTTGCGCACCTGCCCGTCACGGACCTTGACCACGACCGCATCAACGAACAGCACCGGATAGATCGGATCCAAAGGCCGGGCCGACCATTCGGCCAGTTCTCCGGCGACTTTCTCCGTGATGCGGCTGATGGTGTCTTTAGAGACTCTGGCCCCGTAGACCTCCTCGAAGTGGGCGGCGATTTCCCCGGTCGTCAGCCCCCGGGCAGAGAGGGAGAGCACGATCTGGTCGATCCCGTCCAGACGCCGTTTCCGCTTGGGCACGATCACCGGTTCGAACGACCCGTCCCGATCCCGGGGCACCTCAATCTCGACCGGACCGATCTCGGTCAACACGGTCTTTGACCTGGTGCCGTTGCGCATGTTGGCTGCGATCGGTGTCTGGCCGTGCTCGTGGCCGAGGTGCTCTGTCAGCTCGGCTTCCAGAGCGGTCTCCAGCACATTTCTCGTGAGTTGGTTCAGCAGCCCGCCCGGGCCTACCAGGCTCACGCCCTGTTCCTTGGCCTGCGCGAGCAACCGCTCCGCAAGCTCCTTCTGATCGATGATCTCTCCCGTCACAGGATCGATCATCACCCCTGCCATCTCGGACGTGGACTCTGACACGGCCGTCTCCTTTCGGATCAGGCCGGACTCCACACACCGTTATTCAGACAGTCCCGACTGAGGCCGTTTCCACCGATAGGAGCCGGGCGTAGTTCAGACACATGCTCAGGCTTTCATTGCCGGGAACACGAGCACCGGACAGAGAAACCGACTCACCCTCGGATACGGACGAGCTGTCAGGAAGGACCAATGACTCACCATCGAACTTCGTACCTTCAGGAAAGACCAACGTGTAATCATCACCGTCGTCCGCGCGGACGATAAAGCAGCCCGCTCCATCATTATCGAGACGTCCCGTAAGCTGGGCGTCTTCTCTCGGAGCGGTTGACGGGCCAGAATGCACTACGGCCTTTTTGCCACCCTCACTAAGAAGCAGCTCTGTTGGTAACTCCTGCACCACAGAAGGCGAGCTGCTGGCCGTCGGAGAGTCTTGGGCTACCGCGGAGCAGGAAGCCAGGGAGAACGCAATGATGGTCAAAGCACCGAAGGAAAGTGTGTGTTTCATTTCTGTCCCCAATCAGAATGAGCTGTGTTGCCCCAGCCTAAAGCTGAAGCGGAAACGAGGC
Source organism: Pseudarthrobacter phenanthrenivorans Sphe3 (assembly GCF_000189535.1). Classification (NCBI taxonomy): domain Bacteria; kingdom Bacillati; phylum Actinomycetota; class Actinomycetes; order Micrococcales; family Micrococcaceae; genus Pseudarthrobacter; species Pseudarthrobacter phenanthrenivorans. The sequence continues at coordinate 3,914,851 of NC_015145.1, read as the reverse complement.
ACCGATTCAGACTTGACTGCAACTAAATCGGTACAGGGGTTGTCTATAGGAACATCTCCACCGGGTCCGTGAGGTGTTGGAGCACCTGGTGGGCATGCACGACGTCGAACGTCCCGTCCTGGAACTCCAGGTCGTAGATGTTGCCGGCAACGAATTCCACATTGGGTACCTCGCGTTCCACGGCGAGGGCCTGCGCCTGGGCGATGATATCCGGCGAGCGGTCCAGGCCCGTGACTTTTCCAGGAGCCACCAGCGCTGCGAAGTCGCAGGTGATGGTGCCCGGACCGCAGCCGACGTCCAGGACACTCGAACCCGGCGTGAGGTGGGGCAGGACAAAGGCTGCCGAGTTCTCGGCGGTCCTGGCGGCATGGGCGCGGACCACCGACTCGTGATGGCCGTGCGTGTACACATCGTTTTCAGGCTGCTGCGCACTCATAACCAAACGCTACCCCCAGCCAGGTAGCGGCAAGTGTCGTTTTGAAGCTCCAAAACGACACTTGCCGCTACCTAGTTGGGTGGGGAGGTGGGTGAGCTGGAGGATTCCTCCCGGGCGGCCACCGTGGCTTCCACCATTGCCGTCATGAAACGGGTCACTGTCTCCAGTTCCTCCGGCGAGAAGTCTGCCATGGCGCTTCCCATGTGGCGCGAGAGCGGGGCGAAGATGGCGCCGCCGTCCTGGTACGCCTTGGGCGTCATTTTCAACTGGACCTGCCGGCGGTCGGAGCTGTGCCGTTCGCGCACCACATGACCCGACTGGTCCAGCCTGTCGATCAGGGCGGTGGTGGCCGGCGAGCTGAGGTGCAGCTCCTTGCGGAGGAGGCCAGGCGTCACCACGTTCCCCTTCGCGGTGTGGGTCATGATGACTGCCAGCGCGTTCAGGTCCGTGCGGTGCATATCCTTCCGGCCGCCCGCTGTGTCTACGTACCGGTTGGCCTCCAGGGTGAACTCCTGCAGGAGCCGGACCAGGGGATGGGGGGCTCCCGGCCCGGGGGGAGATGTGCGGGCATCGTCCGGTAAGGGGCTCTCGCTTGCCATGACCACCTCCTCGAATTCCGGCCGCATTGCGGCTCCTGCGGGTTTGCCGTACTGACGGATACTACTTCAGCCGCAAAGGCAGCCGGGTGCTGCCCCCCTCAGTACTGCGCGAAGCAAAAACAGCTAGCCTGCCTCTTATCTCTATCGTGGAGATACTCTAGTATGGAACCAATACTACTCCCGTCCCCCTTTCGGAAGGCATCATGAAACCAAAATCCGCCGGCAAGGAGCGCGTACCGTTCTGGCTGCGCTGGCTGCTTCCTGTCATCCTGGTCCTTACCTGGCTTGCGCTCGCCGGAATTGGTGGGCCTACCTTCGGCAGGCTTGAAGAGGTTTCCTCGAACGACCAGGCCTCGTTCCTTCCCGCCGGGGCAGAAGCCACTGCTGCCCAGGACTGGCAGGCAAAATTCCGGGATTCGGACGAGGTTCCCGGCGTGATCGTGATCGAGAACGGGGAGGCGTTCACTCCGGCCCAGCTGGGTGAAGTTGCCGGCCTTCGGACAGAGCTGGAAGAGCTGCAGCTTGGCAGTGCGGTGATCGGACCCATTCCCTCCGAGGACGGCAGGGCGGTCCAGTTCATAGCGTCCATCAGCGAATCGGCCGAGATCAAGGAGGCGGTGCAGGAACTGCGGGAGACGGTGGCAGAGGCGGCCCCGGAGGGAACACAGACCTTCGTGACGGGACCGGCCGGGCTCGCTGCCGACCTGACAGCCGCCTTCGCCGGCATCGACGGGATCCTGCTGCTGGTGGCACTGGCTGCCGTCTTCGTGATCCTGCTGATCGTGTACCGGTCACTCCTGCTGCCCATCATGGTGCTCCTGACGTCGGTCTTCGCCCTCTGCGCAGCCATCCTGCTGGTATTCGGCATGGCCAAGGCCGGCTGGATCCAGCTGAACGGCCAGAGCCAGGGCATCCTGTCCATCCTGGTGATCGGCGCGGCCACGGACTACGCGCTGCTCTACGTGGCACGGTTCCGCGAGGCGCTGACCCACACCACCAACCGCACAGCGGCCGCGTTGACGGCCTGGAAAGCGTCCTTTGAACCGATCCTGGCCTCCGGCGCCACCGTGATCATCGCCCTGCTGTGCCTGCTTTTTTCCGACCTCAACTCGAACAAGGCCCTGGGCCCCGTGGCGGCCGCCGGCATCCTCTGCTCCCTGTTTGCGGCACTCACCCTGCTCCCGGCGCTGATGGGGCTGCTGGGCCGGGCGGCGTTCTGGCCCTTCATTCCAAAACTGGTTCCCGCCAGTGAACGCGAGCCTGAGCTGATCACCGGGCTTGAGGGCCAGAAGGGCCTGTGGCATGCCACCGGCTCCCTGGTGGCCCGCCGCCCGCGTGCGGTGTGGATTGCATCCGTCCTTTTCCTGGCGGTCGCCTCCGCCGGCGTCCTGCAGCTCAAAGCCAACGGCGTGCCCCAGACGGATGTCATCCTGACCGCGTCCAATGCGGTGGACGGCCAGGACGCGCTGGCGCGCCACTTCGACGCCGGCAGCGGCAGCCCCGCCGTCGTGGTTGCGGACCAGGGCAAGGCGCAGGAGGTGCTGGAGGCTGTGAAAGCGTCCGACGGCGTGGGCGAGGCTTACCTGCTCGCGCAGGGGAGCGTGCCGATCACCGGAGCCCCGGGCGCTCCCAGCGCCCCCGACGTCCGCGACGGCAAGGTACTCATCACCGCCACTCTGAATGACGCCGCGGACTCGCTGGAAGCAGAGGAGACCGTCAAGGCCCTCCGCGCAGAGGTGAAAACGGTGGATCCCGGTGCCTTGGTGGGCGGTGTGACCGCAACAGCACTCGATACCAACACCACGGCCCAGCGGGACCTGGTGATCATCATCCCCGTGGTCCTGGTGGTCATCCTCTTCATCCTGATGCTGCTGCTCCGCTCCGTCCTGGCACCGGTGTTGCTGGTGCTCTCCGTGGTGCTCTCCTACGCGGCCGCCATGGGCGTCTCCGCCTTCGTATTCAACAACATCCTGGGATTCCCGGGGGCTGATGCAACGGTTCCGCTGTTCGGTTTTGTGTTCCTGGTAGCCCTAGGCGTGGACTACAACATCTTCCTGATGAGCCGTGTCCGCGAGGAATCGCTGAAGCACGGCACCCGGCCCGGCATTCTGCGCGGCCTGGGAGTCACGGGCGGTGTGATCACCTCCGCCGGCGTCGTGCTGGCAGCCACGTTCGCGGCCCTGGGCGTTATCCCGATCATGTTCCTGGTGCAGCTGGCCTTTATCGTGGCCTTCGGCGTGCTGCTGGATACGGTGCTGGTCCGGTCGCTGCTGGTTCCCGCCCTTGCGTACGACATTGGTCCGCGGATCTGGTGGCCCAGCAAGTTGGCGCGGCAGGAGTTTGAGGAGCCTTCGGGCCGGACTGAGGCCCTGTTGGAGGAAACACCTGCTCGGTAGACTGCCAATGCGCCCGCATGGACGCGGAACTCAAAGGAGAGGTGCACCATGACTGAGAACCCGGAAATCCCTGGCGAGGAGCCGCGGAGGGGAAGCACCGCCCCCGGCCTGGAAGGTGAGGGCGGGCAGTACGTGGACGGTGACTACGGCGACGCAGGCACCGTGGGGGAGCCTGCCGGGAACGTCGAAGACGGCGAATATCCGGATGGTGACTACGGCGAGGCCGGGTCCACCGGAACGGCACGGGAAGCAGACACCATCCGCGAAGGTCTTACTGACAGGCAGGTGAACACCACGGCCGATGAGCGTGGCCCGCTCCACGGTGACGACGGCAGTGGCAGGTAGCAGGGCATAAGAAGTACGACGACGGCGCGTTCTCCTACAGCGAAAGGGGAGCGCGCCGTCGTACTTCTTTAACCGCCGGGAACCGCGCCACTGCAAGGGAAAGCGCAGGGCCCGCGGCAAGTCGGGAACGAGAGTTGAGCGCACTACGCTCAACTTGGGATTGACATGATCTGCGTGCTGAGTAAAGTTGAGTGCAGAACGCTCAATAAGCGAGCGCCGACCAGTTTCCAAGGAAAGAAGGAAGCAACACATGTCACGTGCAGTAGGTATTGACCTCGGAACCACCAACTCCGTCGTCTCCGTTCTCGAAGGTGGCGAGCCCACCGTTATTGCCAACGCCGAGGGTGGCCGCACCACGCCGTCCGTCGTTGCGTTCTCCAAGTCCGGCGAGGTCCTGGTTGGCGAAATCGCCAAGCGCCAGGCCGTCAACAACATTGACCGCACCATCGCTTCGGTCAAGCGCCACATGGGCACGGACTGGACCATCAACATTGATGACAAGAAGTACACCCCGCAGGAAATCTCCGCGCGTATCCTCATGAAGTTGAAGAACGACGCCGAGTCCTACCTGGGTGAGAAGGTCACCGACGCCGTCATCACCGTTCCGGCGTACTTCAACGACGCCGAGCGCCAGGCCACCAAGGAAGCCGGCGAAATCGCCGGCCTGAACGTCCTGCGCATCGTCAACGAGCCCACCGCCGCGGCACTGGCCTACGGCCTGGACAAGGGCAAGGAAGACGAACTCATCCTGGTCTTCGACCTCGGTGGCGGTACCTTCGACGTCTCCCTGCTGGAAGTCGGCAAGGACGAAGACAGCTTCTCCACCATCCAGGTCCGCGCCACCGCCGGTGACAACCGCCTCGGCGGTGACGACTGGGACCAGCGGGTCGTTGACTACCTGCTGAACCAGCTCAAGGTCAAGGGCATCGACCTCTCCAAGGACAAGATCGCCCTGCAGCGCCTCCGTGAAGCAGCTGAGCAGGCCAAGAAGGAACTGTCCTCCTCAACCAGCACCAACGTTTCGCTCCAGTACCTTTCCGTCACCCCCGACGGCCCGGTCCACCTGGACGAGCAGCTGACCCGCGCCAAGTTCCAGGACCTCACCAAGGACCTCCTGGAGCGCACCAAGAAGCCGTTCCACGACGTCATCAAGGAAGCCGGCATCAAGCTCTCCGACATCAACCACATCGTCCTGGTCGGTGGCTCCACCCGTATGCCCGCCGTCTACGACCTGGTCAAGGAACTTGCCGGCGGCAAGGAGCCGAACAAGGGCGTGAACCCGGATGAGGTTGTGGCCGTTGGTGCAGCCCTCCAGGCAGGTGTGCTGAAGGGTGAGCGCAAGGATGTCCTCCTGATCGACGTCACCCCGCTGTCCCTCGGCATCGAAACCAAGGGCGGCGTGATGACGCACCTGATCGAGCGCAACACCGCCATCCCCACCAAGCGGTCCGAGACCTTCACCACCGCTGACGACAACCAGCCGTCCGTGGCCATCCAGGTCTTCCAGGGTGAGCGCGAGTTCACCAGGGACAACAAGCCGCTGGGCACGTTCGAGCTGACCGGCATCGCCCCGGCGCCGCGCGGCATCCCGCAGATCGAGGTCACCTTCGACATCGACGCCAACGGCATCGTCCACGTCTCCGCGAAGGACAAGGGCACCGGCAAGGAACAGTCCATGACCATCACCGGCGGCACCGCGCTCTCCAAGGAAGACATCGACCGCATGGTCCGTGACGCTGAGGAGCACGCAGCCGAGGACAAGGCCCGCCGCGAGGCAACCGACACCCGCAACTCCGCGGAGCAGCTGGCCTACTCCGTGGACAAGCTCATCGCCGACAACGCCGACAAGCTGCCTGAAGAGGTCAAGACCGAGGTCCAGACCGACGTCGACGACCTGAAGAAGGCCCTCGAAGGCACGGACGACGCCGCTGTGAAGTCCGCCTTCGAGAAGCTGCAGGCATCGCAGACCAAGCTGGGCGAGGCCATCTACGCCCAGGCGGGGTCCCCGGACGGAAACACCGGCGCCGCAGGTGCTGAAGGTGCCGCCGGTTCCGCTGACTCCAAGGCTGACGAGGACATTGTTGACGCCGAGATCATCGACGAAGACGAAGCGAAGAAGTAATCATGCCCCATCACGGTAACGAGGAAGAGCACACTTCCACCGACCAGAGCAGGCACGACGGCGAGCCGGTCATCCGGGACAACCGCAAGGTTGACCCGGTGACCGGGCAGGCCCGGCACCCCGAAGGCGGTCACGCTGAAGGCGGGCACGCCCCCAAGGGCTCCGGCCCGGCGTCGGCTTCCCAGGAATCCGACGGCGACGCGCTGGCCCAGGCTGAGGAGATCCTCAACCGCGTCGAGGTGCCGGCGGAGGAATCCGTGGCCCAGGGCGCCGCGGCGGCCGGTACCACCGCCGCCGAGGTTGCAGAGCTGCGGAACGACCTCCTCCGCCTGCAGGCCGAGTACGTCAACTACCGCAAGCGGGTGGAGCGTGACCGCGCAGTAGCAGGGGAGATGGCCGTCATCGGCGTCCTGAACTCGCTGCTGCCGGTCCTGGACGACGTCGATGCGGCCCGCCAGCATGGCGACCTCACTGACGGTCCGTTCGCAGCGATCGCCACCAAGCTGGAGAACGCGCTGAAGACGTACGGCCTGACCCGCATCGACGAGACCGGCGTGGAGTTCGATCCCACGATCCACGAGGCCCTGATCCAGCAGCCCGGCGAGGACATCGAGGTTGACACCGTCAGCCAGGTGCTCCGCTCCGGCTACAAGTCAGGCGACCGCGTCCTTCGGGCCGCACAGGTGATTGTCGCGGTACCGGCCTGACGGTCACCAGGCGCTCCGCCGGATATGGGGCGGTGCCCGCTTCGCGGTGCCCTCCACACCGCCGCCCCATATCCGGCCTCCGCGCAGGCGGTCATCTCGCCTAAGGTGAGATGACCACAAAGCTCGGAGCGCTGCATGGGCCCCGGGAGTGGCATCGGGCCTATCGGAGCCGGGTGGCTTGGGATCGCAGATCCCAGGCCACCCGGCGTAGGGGCGGGGGCCCATGCAGCGCGTAGAGCTTTAGTAAGTACTAGAAAGGAAACGCCATTGGCTAGCCAGGATTGGGTGGACAAGGACTTTTACAAGATCCTTGGTGTTGCCAAGGACGCTTCCGACGCCGACATCAAGAAGGCCTACCGGAAGCTTGCCCGGCAGCACCACCCCGACACGAATGCGGGGAACGCCGCGTCCGAGAAGAAGTTCAAGGACATTTCCGAGGCCTACTCTGTGCTCTCGGACCCCGATGAGCGCCAGCAGTACGACGCCATCCGGGCCATGGGCGGGGGTGCCCGGTTCGCACCTGGCGGTGCCGGCGCCGCCAATGGCGGTTTCGAGGACCTGTTCGGCGGCCTGTTCACGGGTAACACCGGCCGGCACGCCGGCGGCTTCAACCCCTCTTCCGGCGGTATCCCGCCCGAGTTCGCGGACCTGTTCGGCGGCGGCTTCGGCCAGACCGGCTTCCAGCGGGCACCGTCCAAGGGTGCTGACCGCACTGCCTCCACCAGCATCTCCTTTGCCGGCGCAATCCGCGGCACCACCATCGGACTGCGGGAACCGAGCGGTGAGGTCATCGACGTCCGCGTGCCCGCAGGCATCAAGGACGGCCAGAAGATCCGCGTCCGCGGCAAGGGCCAGCCCGGCCCCGCAGGCAACGGCGACCTTGTGGTGTCCGTCTCGGTCCAGCCGCATCAGTTCTACACGCGCGACGGCGACAACCTCCGCATCCACGTGCCCGTCACCTTCCCCGAAGCTGCTTTGGGCGCCGACATCGAAGTGCCCACCATCGAGGGCGAAAAGGTGCGGGTCCGCGTGCCGGCAGGGACGCCGTCGGGCCGTACGCTGCGCGTCAAGGGCAAAGGCGTGAAGACGTCCAAGGGGACCGGTGACCTTCTGGTGACCATCGACGTCGCGGTGCCCAAGAACCTGAACAAGGAGGCCGAAGCCGCAGTCAAGGCCTTTGCAGAGGCAACGGCGGGTGCGGATGTCCGCGAGGGCCTGGCCGCCAAGGCCCGGTTGTAGCAGGGAGGGTGTGCTGTGGACGTCAGTGCTGACCAGCCCATCTTTGTGATTTCGGTGGCGGCTGAGCTTGCGGACATGCACCCTCAGACGCTCCGGCAGTACGACCGGCTGGGCATCGTTTCGCCCAGCCGCGCGCCCGGCAAGTCCCGCCGCTATTCGCAGCGGGACGTCAACATGCTGCGCGAGGTGCAGCGGTTGTCCCAGGAAGGCGTATCGCTGGAAGGGATCAAGCGCATCCTGGAACTTGAGAACCAGGTTGCAGCCCTGCAGAGCCGGATCAGCGAGCTGACCGAGGAGCTCGGCCGCCGCCGGCAACCGCTGGATGCACGGATCTTTGCCGCAGGCGCCGCCGGTGACGTGGTGAGCCTGGCCCGCGGGCAGCGCCCCCGCCCCCGGTCACAGGCAGTGGTGCTGTGGCGGCCCCGCGCCATCGGCAAGTAAGCGCGGCTAAGTACCGCTCCAGCATCGCAGGGCGGAAATAGAGTACTCACTACTCGTGACCACGGATGCCCCCGGAAACTTCAATGGAACCACTGTTGGATCAGCAGCAGTGGTTCCAAGTTTCTGGGGGTTTTCCATGTGTGGTTTCGCTTTTTGCAGCCCTGCCGTTGAGGTGCACCGATGAGCCCGGGGATGGAGTCGGTGGCGGCGCTCAGCGGCTCACTTCCCGGCCAGATCCTGCTGGCCCTGGGGCAGACGATTGTGGTGGTGTGCGTCTGCTTCGACATGGTCCGTGCACTGTCTGTTCCGAGGTCACACCGCCGCTACCTCGCGAGCACCGTCTTCCGGACCCTCGCAGTGCCGTCCATCATTGCGAACGGACTGACCGTCCTGATTGCCCTGGTGCTGGCGTCCTGGATTGACGTGGTGATGGGGATGTTCGTGCTGGTGGCCATCATCTTCCGCCTCCACCACGACAAGGACGAGGACAACTGGTGGAAGGGCAAGGGCAAGAAACTGGCCCGTTGGGCCCGCCGGCAGCTGTCCGGCCGCACGGCCGCCGCGCCCGCCATGGGGTAGGGCCGGCAGGTGGTGCCGGATGGTCAGGTTGGGCGGTGGTCTCCGCCGCGCATCCGCATGGCCACCAGTGCGCCGGATGCCGCGGTGATGGCGGCAACGGCCGCCACCGCCGCCGGTATGCCGTAAGCGTCCGCAAGTATGCCTGAGAGCAGCGCCCCGACGGCGAAGCCCGCATCACGCCACAGCCGGTAGATGCCGATGGAGCGTGCCCGCCACAGCGGGTGGGCCACGTCGCCGATGGCGGCCAGCAGCGTGGGATACACCATGGCCGTACCTGCGCCCAGCAGGACGACGGCGGCGAGCCAGGTTTCGAAGTCCCGTCCGACGGCGACCATCGCCAGTGCGGCGGCCTGGAGGAGCATGCCCCCGGCGATGAGCGGTTTGCGGCCGATCCGGTCCGAGAGCGGGCCCGTCACCAGCTGCCCGGCACCCCAGACAGCGGGGTATACGGCGGCGAGGATTCCGACGCGTTCCAGGCTGAGCCCTCCTGCCGTCACAAAGAGGACGGGGAACAGGCCCCACGCCAGTCCGTCGTTGAGGTTGTTCACCATGCCGGCCTGGCTGACGGAGGACAACGACTTGTCGCGGAAGCTGGTCAGTGAAAAGACCTCCCGGGAGCTGAGGCTGCCGTGGGTTCCGGCGTGGCTGGAGATATGGTGGGCGGCCTCTGCCTTCACGTGGTGATGCGTCTCCCGGACAGCCAAAACGGACAGTCCGAGGCCGATGGCGATGAACGCCGCACCGAGGAGGAAGGGCCCGGGGCGCAGGCCGAAGGTGGAGGCGATGTAGCCGGTGGCCAACGCAGTTCCGGCAACGCCAAGGTAGCCGGCCGCTTCATTGAGCCCCATTGCCAGGCCGCGGCGTTCCGGTCCCACCAAATCCATTTTCATCATGACGGTGGTGGACCAGGTAAGGCCCTGGCTGATGCCCAGGACAACATTGGCTGTGACGATCAGGGCCCAGGAGTCTCCGAAAATCAGGAGGAACGGCACCGGGAGGGCAACAAGCCAGCCTGCGATGAGCACAGGCTTGCGGCCGTAGCGGTCGGACAGGGTCCCGGCGAAGTAGTTGGTGGCGGCCTTGGCTACCCCGAACGCCAGGATGTACGTCAGGGCGCCCGTGTAGTGATCCAGCCCAAACACTTCCTCGGCCAGGAGCGGCAGTACCGTCCTTTCCTGCCCAAGGGTGCCGCCCACCAGTGCGTTGACCGCCACAAGAAGCATGAACTGCGCCAGGTTTTGACGCAGCCCCAGGCTGATGCCTGGCGGGCCGCCGGCGTGATGGCCGATCGTTCGTCCCTGCATGGTCTGGCTCCGTTCGTGGCGGGTGGCATGAAGGTGCCCGGGCGCGCTGGGGAACGCGCCCGGGCTTGTTGCCCGGGCCGGAGGGGGGTCCGGCCCGGGCAGTCTGGGGGTTACTTGGCCGCGACGGCGTTCTGCCGTGACTGCTGCCACATGTTCCAGCCGGCGTAGCTGCCGTCCAGTTCGACGACGTCGTACCCGGCCCTGCGCAGGGCGCTGGCCGCAACGGAATTCCGGACGCCTGACTGGCAGTAGGTCACGATGGTGCCTTCGGTGGGCAGTTCGTCCAGGTGCCACATCACCCGGCCGCCGCTGAGCTGGTAGGAGCCGGGGATGTGCCCGGAGGTGTGCTCCGTCTTGTTGCGGACGTCCAGGATCATGACGGCGTCAAAGCCTTCCAGTTCCTCGGGCTGGATCAGCTTCGGGGTGGTCATGGGGAGCCCTTCAATGCTGGTGACGTAGCCGGCGACGTTGTCGATGCCGACCCGTACCAGGTGGTCCCACATGTCCATGGCCTGTTCCTGGTCCTGGGCCAGGAGTACCAGCGGGTTCTTGTCCGTCTCGGGGTTCACTACCCAGGCGCCGTAGCTGGCCACGGACTTGCCGGCCGGTACGTTCAGGGAACGGGCTACCGTGCCTTCGTGGACCTCGCTGTTGGGACGGGTGTCGATGAAGGTCAGGGTGTCCTCGGCCAGGCCTGCAGCAACAATGCCTTGTGAGAGTTCAGGCAGCGGCGTCCGCTCACCCATCACTGCGGGGCCTTCGCGGTTTTCCCGCTTCATGCGGCCGAAGTAGGCGTGGGCGTCGGGCTGGCCGTCGAGGAGTTCGTTGATGAAGCCCTGCTCGTCGTTGGCTGCAAGGTAGGGGCCCCACCAGGAGTAGAGCCGCTCGTAGCCAACCGTGGAGGAAGGGATCGCGCCGAGTGCCTTGCCGCAGGCGCTGCCGGCGCCGTGGGCGGGGTGGACCTGGACGTAATCCGGCAGGGTCAGGAACTTGTCCCGGAGGCTGGCGAAGAGCTGCTTGGCTCCCTCGAAGCGGGTATCGATGCCGCCGGCGGCTTCGTCCAGCAGGTCCGGCCGGCCCAGGTCGCCGGAGAACACGAAGTCGCCGGAGAGCAGGTAGCCGGGCTGGTCGCTGAAGGCGCCGTCCGTGACCAGGAAGGACAGGTGTTCCGGCGTGTGGCCGGGAGTATGTACTGCCTTGATGGTGATGTTGCCCAGGGTGATCTTGTCACCGTCGTAGAGGCGCTCGCCGTCGAATTCGTACTGCCAGTCCGGGCCGCCCTCACCGGAAACGTAGATCTTCGCGCCGGTGGCGGCAGCGAGTTCACGGGTGCCGGAGAGGTAATCGGCGTGGATGTGGGTTTCGGTGACGGCCACGATCGTCATGCCGTTCTTTGCGGCAAGGTCCTGGTACACGGCGATGTCGCGGCGGCCGTCCACCACGATCGCTTCACCCTTGGCCTGGCAGCCAATCAGGTAACTGGCCTGGGCGAGGTCTTCATCGTAAATGCGCTCGATAAGCATCGGGTGCTCTCCTTCGGTTGAAAGGGGGTTAGGTTTTCGGTTCTGCATTCAGTATAGATACCCCCGGGGGTATCCTGCAAGCCGACTGCGGCCTAGGGGGATTGTCTCTGGAACAGCCGGTGCAGGAGCCTGCGCAGGCCAGATGGGGAATGGCCCCGTTGTTGTCGGGGCGGGTTTTCCGGGGCAGGTTGGTACGTCACCGGGTGCCCTGCGCGGTACCACTCGGTTATACCGCCGGACACGTTGACCGTTTGGTATCCGTGGCCGGTAAGGATCCGCGCGGCCTGGCTGCTGCGCTTTCCGGACCCGCACATGAGGTAAAGCGTGCCGCCGGGCAGGTCGGCAAGCCGGGAGGGCAAGTCGTCCAGCGGGATGTTCAGGCTCCCGGGGACGTGCGCGGTGGCATGCTCTTCCCGGCTCCGCACGTCCACCAGCGTGGCGCGGGGCCACACCGTGGCGAATTCGTCTGCCGTTACAGTGCGGTAGGCCTGGCCCTCTGGTATCCCATCAGGCGTTCTGGTGTCCGGCCTGGGCGCGGAGTTCATCCATGTCCAGGTTCTTTACGGCCTGGATGACCTCTTCCAGGCCCGTGGCGTTGAGGGCGCCTGGCTGGGAGAACACCAGGGTCTTGTCCTTGAATGCCATCAGGGTGGGAATGGACCTGATGCTGGCCGCGGCGGCCAGCGCCCGCTCAGCTTCCGTGTCCACCTTGGCGAAGGTGATGTCCGGGTGGCGTTCCGCTGCGGCGCCGTACGTGGGCGCGAACATCCGGCAGGGTCCGCACCAGGCTGCCCAGAAATCAACGAAGACTATCTCGTTGCTTTCCAGTGTTTCAGCGAAGCTTTGCTCGGTGACGTCGATGGTTGCCATGGTTTTGCTGTCCTTTCGGGGGTTAGCTGCGGTGATTGTCTTGGGCGGTGGCTGAGCGGGCTGCAGGGTCAGCTGGTGGGGAGGCCCGCGCGGGTCCACGCGATCATGCCGCCGGCCATGGTGTCCGCGCTGAAGCCGGCTCCGTTGAGGGCGTCGGCCACGCGGGCTGAACGGTTGCCGCTGCGGCAGACCGCGATGACGGGGACTGCGGGGTCCAGTTCGGACAGGCGTGCCTGCAGTTGGCCCATGGGGATGTGCAGGGCGCCGGGGATCATGCCCTCGGCGACCTCGAAGTCCTCGCGGACGTCGAGGATGCGGGCGCTGGTGCGCCGCTGTTCTGCTTCGGTGACGGTAATTTCAGCCACTGGTTTCTCCTTTGAAATGGTGATGTTGTTCAGCGGACCGGCTCGCCGGCCTGGCGCCAGGCGGCCATTCCGCCGCGGATCGAGTAAGCCCGGTATCCCTTCGCCGCGAGCAGCCGGGCGGCCGAGGCGGAGCGGACGCCGGACGCGCAGATGGCGACGACTGGCCGGGTCTTCTGGATTCCCGCGGTGCTGGCCTGCAGCCGGTCCAGCGGGACGTGCTTGGCCTGGGGAGCCCGTCCGGAGCGCCATTCCTGGGCGGAGCGGACATCGACCAGGGTGGCGCCCGAGGACAGGAGTTCCTTGGCCTCGGCAACCGACACCGTTGTGTAGGGCTTGCTGAAGGCCCGCTTCAGGGAGCTGATAAAACCCATGATGTTTCTCCTTGGGAAGGGGTAGTTGGTTTAGGCGGGTGAGGGGATTTTGCTGCGGCGGCCGCTGCGGTTGCGAAGGGGGCAGGAGCTGATGAAGAACCAGCAGACTCCCGCAGTGGCTGCCGTGAGGGCGGCGACGCCGGCTGCGATGAACCAACGCAGGTCGGCCGGTGCCTGCTGGACAAGGACAAAGGTGCCCATCGCCAGGACGAACCAGCCGAAGGCCTTGCGAAGCACGGCCTCCGGGATCCGGCCGGCGAGCTTTGCGCCGATGAGCGAGCCAACGACTGCTGCCGCCGTGACACCGAGGGTGACACCCCAGTCGAGCTGGACGGTGGTGAGGTATCCGGCAAGTCCCGCGAAGGACTTCATCGCGATGACCACCAAAGACGTGCCCACGGCAACGGACATCGGCAGGCCGCCCAGCAGTGCCAGGGCCGGCACCACGAGGAATCCGCCGCCGGCACCCACCAGGCCTGTGACCAGCCCGACGACCGCCCCGTCCAGGAGCACCCTGCCAAGGGGAAGTTCGTGCTTGGCCGGTGCGGCGCCGTCGTCGTTCTTCCTCTTCCGGCCGCGGAGCATGGCCACGGAGGTGGCCACCATCATGACGGCGAAGGCGATGAGCAGGATCTGGCCGGGGATATGCCCGCCGAGCAGTCCGCCGACGAACGCGCCGGCCATGCCGGCGGCACCGAAGATCAGGCCAGTCCGCCACATCACCCTGCCCCCGCGGGCGTGGCTGAACACGCTCACTGCCGAGGTCACGGCGACGACGAACAGCGACGCCGCGATGGCCTCCTTGGCCTCGAAGCCGGCCACGTAGACCAGGATCGGCACGGTCAGGATGGACCCGCCGCCGCCCAGGACGCCGAGCGAGAGCCCGATGACCACCGACAGCGCAAGGACCAGGATGAGGGTGAGGGTCATGATGCCTTGGCCTCTGCGTTCACCTCGGTGTTGACGGGCAGGGCAAGGATGGCGCTTTCGCGGGTGGGTTCCTTGGCGGCCTTGTTCCACGGCATGGCCGAGATGGCCTGGCCCATAGCGCAGGTGTTGGTGGCCGCTGAGAACGTCAGGCCGGTGCCGATGACCCCGGCAAGCGTCCGGATCTTCGGGGAGACGAACTTGCCCCCGGCCAGGCCCAGGACCACCAGGGAACCGGCCACAAGGCGGACCTGGCGCTCAAGGTCCCAGCGGTTCTTTCCCTTGACCACGTCGCCGCCGGCAGCGGCGAAGCCGGGTGCGCCGCCCGTCAGGACGTAGGCGGTGTCAATTCCGGCCTTGGCAAGGCGCTGGCGGGCCTGCTCGGCGCGCACGCCGGACTGGCAGACCAGGACCACGCGGGAACCCAGCCGGGCGGCGAGCTCGTCCGTATGTTCGGACAGCAGCGGCAGGGGCACGTTGTAGGAGCCGCGGATGTGCATGGACTCGAACTCGGCGGCGGAGCGGACGTCGATCACCACGAGGTCCTGGTGCTCTTTGATCCAGGACTGGAGGGTCTCAGGGGCGAGTGCGGTGAAGGCGGTTGCCGTGGAAGGGGAAGTCATTGCTGGCCTCTCGATAGGTGAAGGGTGAATACCCCACCGAGTATTGCACATACCCCCGGGGGTACACAAAACACCCCAAGGGGTATATAGTTGGAGCCAAGAACCCCCACCTACGGAGACCCCATGGAACTCGACTCGACTGAACTGGCCCCAGTGGTCAACCGCCTCAAGCGCGCCCAGGGCCAGCTTGCTGCCGTGACCCGCATGCTGGAGGAAGGCCGGGACTGCAAGGACATCGTCACGCAGCTCGCCGCCGTATCGAAGGCGCTGGACAGGGCCGGCTTCGCCATCATTGCCAGCGGCCTTGAGCAGTGCATTGTCCGCGAGGACAACACCATGGACAGGAAAGAGCTGGAGAAGCTCTTCCTCTCCCTCGCCTGACCGGGCGGGAATGTGCCCGCCTGACCGGGCGGGAATTTTGAGGCTCCGTGCCGGGCGCAGGTCCCCCAACCTGCGCCCGGCACGATCGTTTCCCACGGCTCGTCCCTGCGGCAAGGGTCGAGGCCCTGGACGTGGCGGTGGCGTGAGATCGCCCACCTTATTATGAGCAGATCAAATTAAGCCGGTAAGATTGTTGATAGGCCACCGAAGCCCTTGAGTGCCCCGCGGGTGAACCGTCCCCGCTGCAGCAACGCCGGCGCCCACCCTCCCTGCAGGCACCCCCGCCCCCTCCCCGCACCGTGCAGGGATTGAAGTATGGGCAGCGGCACTCACCTGGCACGCCAGCAACCAATCCGCGACCACGAGGAGAACCCCCATGACCTTGCTCATCGAACGCCCTGTATCCCATAACGCCAACGCGACCCGCCTTGACGCTGCCCCGCGCCGGGACAGCTACATCACCCTGCCCAGTGCGGCGGAAGCTTCATTCCCCGCCGCAGGAAGCTATGTCACTCTGCCGGCGGGCCTCACCGCCAATGGCAGCAAAGCCCAGGGCAGCTACGTGACCCTCCACTCGGCTCCGCTCGGAGAGACGGAGATCAGCTACACCCGCGTGGGCTAGAAGCAGACGCGACGGCGCCCGCCAATCTTCCCGATGGAAGGTTGGCGGGCGCCTTTGTTGTGCCTGCGTTCCGGTCGTGGCCGGGGTCAGGGTGTCTTTTCCCCTCGCGGCCCCTTTCGCCAGCCTGCTCGCCGTGCCTTGTAGTCCAAGTCACAGGTGGCGTACAGTGGTGCTCAATCGGTCGTTTTCTCATATGGAAACCGAAATTCTATTATCGAACACCGTTCCTGGCCAGGCCACCACACAACGAAGTGAGGATTCCCGTGCAGTTCCACCACCACGGTTACGTATCAGGCGACCCGCGGGTCAAGCCTGCAGCAGGGGTAGGCGTCAACCGCCCTGCCGACCTCCCGGACGAAGTTGACGTGCTGATTGTGGGCACCGGACCTGCCGGCATGCTCGCCGCCGCCCAGCTTTCACAATTCCCGAACATCACCACCCGCATCATTGAACGGCGGCCCGGCCGGCTGGCCATCGGGCAGGCGGACGGCATCCAGGCGCGCAGTGTGGAGACCTTCCAGGCCTTCGGCTTCGCTGAAAGGATCACCGCCGAGGCGTACCGGATCACCGAAATGGCATTCTGGAAGCCGGACCCCGCAGACCATACCCGCATTGTCCGGGCGGCCCGCGCTGTGGACGACGAGATGGGCATCAGTGAGTTTCCGCACCTGATCGTCAACCAGGCACGCGTCCTGGACTACTTCGCCGAATACGCAGCGAACTCGCCCTCCCGATTGACACCGGACTACGGCTACGAGTTCCGCGGCCTCGAGGTGGGTGAGGGCGAGTATCCGGTCACCGTCACACTGGCCCATGCCTCCGGCGCCGAGGAGGGGAAGGAGCGGGTGGTCCGTGCTAAATACGTCATCGGTGCGGATGGTGCCCGCAGTAAGGTGCGGGAGGCGATCGGCTGCCACCTTGCCGGCGACGCCGCAAACCATGCCTGGGGCGTCATGGACGTGCTGGCAGTCACCGACTTCCCCGATATCCGCACCAAATGCGCCATCCAGGGCGAGAAGGGCAGCATCCTGCTCATTCCGCGCGAAGGCGGCTTCCTTTTCCGCATGTACGTAGACCTGGGGGAAGTGGACCCAAACAACAAGGGAGCGGTCCGCAACACCACCATCGAGCAGATCATCCACAAGGCCAACGAGATCCTGCACCCCTACACGCTGGATGTGCGGAATGTTGCGTGGCACAGCGTCTACG
The DNA here is from genome assembly GCF_000189535.1 of Pseudarthrobacter phenanthrenivorans Sphe3. Lineage (NCBI taxonomy): Bacteria > Bacillati > Actinomycetota > Actinomycetes > Micrococcales > Micrococcaceae > Pseudarthrobacter > Pseudarthrobacter phenanthrenivorans. The sequence continues at coordinate 3,897,792 of NC_015145.1, read as the reverse complement.
AGGTGGGGCACCGGCTGACGGACAGGTTCGACGACGTGCTGCCGGAGGACCGCGGCACGCGGACTCCGCGGGTGTTCATCACCGGGGACGCCTGCCATACCCACAGCGCCAAGGCCGGCCAGGGCATGAACGTCTCCATGCAGGACGGCTTCAACCTGGCCTGGAAGCTCGGGCACGTGCTGGAGGGCCGCAGCCCGGAGAGCCTGCTGTCCACCTACTCCGAGGAACGCCAGGTGGTGGCCAAGAACCTGATCGACTTCGATAAGGAATGGTCCACCATGATGGCCAAGAAGCCAGAAGAGTTCGAACACCCCTCGGACCTGGAGGACTTCTACGTCAGCACCGCAGAGTTCCCCGCCGGCTTCATGACCCAGTACACGCCCTCGCTGGTCACCGGAAGCTCCGCCCACCAGGACCTGGCCACGGGCTTCCCCGTGGGCAAGCGCTTCAAGTCCGCGCCCGTCATGCGGGTGGGCGACACCAACCCCGTCCACCTGGGCCACCACGCTACGGCCGACGGCCGCTGGCGGATCTACGTCTTTGCCGACGCTCCACTCCCAGGGACCGGCTCAGCCGCCGACAAATTCGCCGAGTGGCTCGCGAACTCGCCGGAATCGCCGCTGGCCGCGACGCCGTCGGACGCTGATCCGGACGCCTGGTTCGACGTGAAGGTGGTCTACCAGCAGCCGCACACGGCCGTTGACATCAACGCGGTTCCGGCGGTGTTCAAGCCGCAGGTGGGCCCGTTCAAGCTGACCGACTACGAGAAGGTCTACGCCACCGACCCCAACGCGGACATCTTCGAGCTGCGCGGCCTGGACCGCGGCGGCGTGGTGGTGGTGGTCCGCCCAGACCAGTACGTGGCGCACGTCCTCCCACTCACGGCGACAGCGGAACTGGCGGGGTTCTTCGGGCCCCTCCTGAAGGGCCAGGAGTCAGGTCAGCCGCTGACGGTCTGACCTGTCCTGTAGTCTGCGGCTGCGTAGACGCCGAGGATCCGCACCTCGGTGGTGAAGAAGTCCAGTTCCTCGAGGGCCAGCGTCAGCGGCAGGTCCTCGGGGTGGCCTTCGACGTCGGCCATGAACATGGTGGCGGCGAACTCGTTGCCCACCATGTAGCTCTCCAGCCTGGTCATGTTCACGCCGTTGGTGGCGAAACCGCCGAGCGCTTTGTACAGGGCGGAGGGGACGTTACGGACGCGGAATACGAAGCTGGTAACTGCCGGTCCGGGAAGTGCGTCCCGGGCGGGCAGTTCCTTTTCGCGGGCAAGGACCACGAAGCGGGTGGTGTTCGAGGGGTCGTCCTCAACCCGTGACGCCAGCACCTCCAAGCCGTAGATCTGCGCGGCCAGCGGGGGAGCGAGGGACAGCTTGCGGGGATCGTTCCATTCTGCCACCTCCCGGGCAGACCCGGCGGTATCGCCGGCGATGACCGGTTTGAGGTTGTGTTCGCGGATCAGCTTCCGGCACTGGCCCAGGGCGTGGATATGGCTGTGGACTTCGGTGGCACCCTCAATGGTGCTGCCCGGGATGCCAAGCAGGTCGAAGTGGATGGGGAGGAAGAACTCGCCCACGATCTGCAGGTTGGACTGGGGCAGCAGGATGTGGATGTCCGCTACCCGGCCGGCAATCGAGTTCTCGATGGGGATCATGGCAAGGTCCGCCTCGCCGCTGGACACGAGTTCAAACGCGTCTTCAAAGCTGGCGCACGGGACGCTTTCCATGTCCGGGAACATCTGCTTGCACGCGATATTGGAGTTGGCGCCGGGCTCACCCTGGTACGCAATCTTCGAGGCCATGATCCGTATGGTTTCACGCGCTACGCCCGGCTGCCCAACTGGGTAGCGCTAAGTGTCGTTTTGGGCGGTCAAAACGACACTTAGCGCTACCTAGTTGGGAGGGCGCGGGGCTAAACGGGAGTGACGCGCAGCCAGACGTACTGGCGGGGCAGGAGCGTGACTCCCTGGTCCAGCTGCAGCGAGGCTTCGGAGAGAAGGTCGACGGCGGCGGGCAGGAATCCGCCGAAGGTCTCCGCCGCCAGGGACTGCGGGGAATCGCTGAAGTTGGCGAGCGCGAGGATGCGCGTTTCGCCTCCGGCGGCGGCGGCGCCGGCCGGGCGCTGGTAGGCCAGGACGCCGGGGTTGTGGGTATGGAACGGGATCAGCGTGGTCCCCTCGAGTTCGGGGGTGGCCGACCGGACCTCGATCATCCTCTGCAGTCCGCCATAAACGGCCCCCTCCGGCGTGGAGGGATCCGTGCGGCGGGCATACTGCTCCGCCGGGTAGTGGGGCCGGTGCACCCAGCGGCTGTCATCCTCGTGGCCGGGTTCCCGCGCGTAGCTGTAATCGTTGACCTGGCCCACCTCGTCACCCAGGTACAGGAGCGGAATCCCGCCGGTACTGAAAGGCACTGAATGGGCCAGGAGGATCCGTTCCACCGCCTCCGCCGGGTCGACCTCCATCCCGCACAGGGACGCCGTCGTGCCTGAAATCCGGCAGTCGCCGGTCTTCGGATTGTCCTGGAAGGGGACGCCGCGGGCGAAGCTGCCCGGGAAGCGGTTGACGTAGAAGGAGTTCAGGAAGCGGCGGTGGTCGAAGCCGTTGATGCCCAGTTCGGCGGCGTCCTCGTCCGCGAAGGTCCAGCCGATGTCGTCGTGGCTGCGAACATAGTTCACCCAGGAGGTACCGGCAGGAATGTTGTGCCGCCGCTCCAGGGCCTGGGCCAGGAGCGAGACGTCGCGGGTGGCCAGTGACTCCCAGATCAGCGCCATCTGCAACGGGTTGTAGGAAAGCTGGCATTCCGCCGGGTCGATGTAGAGCGCCACCTCGTCCGGGTGCACGATCGCCTCTGACTTGAACAGCAGCGACGGCGCCGCGAGCCGGCATACAGCGTTGAAGGCCTGGAGCAGGGTGTGGGCTTCGGGAAGGTTTTCGCAGGGCGTGCCCAGCTGCTTCCAGATGAAGGCCACGGCATCCATGCGCAGGATGTCCACGCCCTGGTTCGCCAGGAACAGCATCTCCCCGGCCATGGCGCGGAAGACGTCCGGGTTGGAGTAGTTCAGGTCCCATTGGTACGTGTGGAAGGTGGCCCACACCCAGCGGCCATCCTCCATCTGGATGAACGAACCGGCATGGTTCTCCGGGAAAATTTCCCGCACGTTCTGCTCGAAGGCGTCCGGCATGGTGCGGTCTGGGAAGATCCAGTAGTAGTCGCTGTATTCCGGATCGCCCGCGGCGGCCCTGAGCGCCCACTCGTGCTCGTCCGACGTGTGGTTGAAGATGAAGTCCACCACCAGGCTGATGCCGTTGCTCCGCAGCTCGGCGGCCAAGGACTGCAGCTGCTCCATGGTTCCCAGCTTCGGGTTGACCTTACGGTAGCTGGAAACAGCGTACCCGCCGTCGGAATGCGGTTCGGGCGCAAGGAACAGCGGCATGAGGTGCAGGTAGGTGAGGCCAAGTTCCTTGAAGTAGGGGATCTGTTGCCGGACCCCTTCCAGGCTCTCGGCATACCTGTCCACGTAGCAGACACCGCCGAGCATCTTGTTCGACTGGAACCAGTCGCTGTTGCCTTCCCGCTCGGCGTCCAGCGCCTTCAGCCCTGCGGGCCGGTCCTGCCACGACCTTGCGGACTGGACAACCAGCGCAGCGAGCTGGTCCGTCCAGTCCGGCCGTCCGCCGTACAGAGAGCCGAACAGGCCGGACAGTGTTGGGAAGTGCCGTTCCAGGCGCTGGTCGAACGCCGGATCCGGAAGCAGGCCGCGGCCCCGTTCACGCGAAAGCGCGGCCTTCACATGCTCCAGCGGCGTTTCCTCCACCCTGACGGATTCCTGCATGCCCACAGCCCCTTCCCACGTCCGCCGGGACTTCCGGCGGCACGGTTGCTATGGAAGTATGCCACGTCACACGCCAGCGCTGCCTTGCCCCTCGTCGTCGTCGTCATTTTGCGGCGTCAGGAGAAGCGTGGTGCCCTGGTACGCGGGCAGGTCCAGGAAGAAGCTGTGCAGGTCGTCAACGTGACCCACCGGTTCCCCGCTGAAGAGATCAGCCACACTGGAGCCTGGCGGCAGGTGCGCGGACTGGATGCTGCCTGAGATGTCCTGGCCGGAGAAGTTCAGCACCGTCACTGCCAGTGCCCCGTCGCCGAGTTCGATGACCAGGACCAGCAGCCCGCGGTGGGAGACGTCCGGGACGTCGAGCAGCTTGCCCGTGGCAATCCCGTTCTCTTCGCGCACAGCCAGGATCTGCTGGATCCGCCGGGCGAACGAGCGGGGGTTCTTCAGCTGCTCGGGAAGCGGGCCGTACAGGCTGCGGGCCCTGGGCATTCCGGACGATGACGTTGTTGCCTCGGGGCTGATGCCCATGATGTCGTGCGCCCCGCGGTTGATCCACCGGGTATCGCCCTGGGCGATAAGTTCCTCCACACTGCTGCGGTCCAGGACGGTTATGCCGGCCAGGTCCCAGCCGGACAAGGCGAAGACGCCGGGCTGCAGGGCGTTGTACATGGACAGGAGGATGTGGACATCGAGCACCTGGGCTTCCTGCTCGGGAGTGATGTCCGCAGGATCCTGGATTCCGAGCGCCGCCATGATGAAACTGACCGACGTGCAGGCGATGCCGTTGGTGGTGAAGACGGAGTTGTAGGGGGCGTTCGGGCCAGTGAGCCGTTCCCGCATGGTCTGCTGGACCTGTTCCGCCAACTGGGCGCCCGTCAGTTCCTGCCCGTTCAGTTCAAAGATCTCGTCCCGGTGCCCGGCGGCGAAGTGCATCAGCTCGTACGTCAGTTCGTCGTGGTTCTGCAGCGCGTGGACCAGGGACGCCTGGTCCACGCCGATCTCCATGGACAGGCGGAGCGTCAACCGGAGGAACTCGGTATCGGCGGTCACCAGTGCGTAGTGGTAGGCGGGCCGGGTAATGAAGTCGTAGGAGAGATCAGGGCCGGATTCCGAGGTTGCCTTGATGTCGTCAATGGTCAGGTTGAGCTCCTGGAAGGAGAAACCACCCACCTTGCGGATCATGGAGCCGATGAGCTGGTTTGCGGCCTGGGACAGGGGATGCCCTTCCGACCATCCCGGCTGCTCTTCAGCGCTCTTTTCCACGCCCAGGAAGCCGTTGGCATCGAGCCGGAGCGCCCCGGTGCCGAGGTCAACCAGCGAGTGCAGGGCGTCTCCCACCACCAGCCGCATCCCCGCGAAGGTGGGATCCAGCCAGTTGATGGACGGCTGGCCCGCCTTGAAGTAGTGGAGGTAAACCCAGCGGCGGGTCTTTCCCGTGGTGTCGATCACCGGCCGGGTTGCGCTCCAGTTGGTTTCCTTGACGCCGGGTTCATAGAAAATCACCCGCTGCAGCCGGCCAATGATGTATCCGGCCTTCTGCAGCGACTGCTCGGATTCAGGGCTCAGGTTCACCGAATCCTGCCCCTCCGGGACATCGGGCAGTAGGTGCCAGTCCTCCTCGGGGATATCCACCATGTGGTAGATCCCCGGGTAGTCCCGGAAGTTCATCTCGGCCAGGCGGAAGTCGGCACCCTTGCCCGTATGGCCGGGCACGATATCGTCAATGATCGTTCCGCCGTGGTCGGCCGCCACCTCGCACATCCGGCGGAACTCATCCTCGTCGCCGAAAACGGGATCGATGGCCATGCTGATCCTGTCGAAGTGGCCATCGACGCTGGGGGTCTGGGACCAGCCGCTGATACCGCCTGCCAGCTTCACCGGCCCGGTATGGATAGCCCGGATCCCGATCTCCCGGAAGGCGTCCCACATGTCCTTGTCGCCCAGGGCGGCGAGGAAGGACTCGCCGGGTTTGGTGATGAAGGAGAGCGGGTAGGCGGTGAACCAGACCGGGGCCTTTTCGACGGCGGCCCGCGGGTTGGGATGCGCATAGGCGTTCTGCCACATGCTGGCCTGGCCGGAGAGTTGCCGGGCCAGGACATTGGCATCGCCGAGCATGGCCTGGTTCCGCAGCCATTCAACATAGGCGGCGTTGCGGCCGTCGAACTCAAACGATGGCCTGGTGGCCAGGTACTGGCGCCTGCGGGCCACCGGCCTCAGGGCTTTGGGACGGGCCGGATAAAACTGCTCGTCGTAGTTGAGGTCCGGATCCACTGCCGAGCCAAGGGCGGTTGGCTCTCCGTGCTGGTCTTCGCCGGCCAGGGCATCGGGTCCAGGGATTCCCTGGCCCGTCATCGATTCGCTCATCTGTTCCTCTCCGAAGGTTGCTTCCGTGATCCGGGCAATGCCCGGACACCTCGCGCACTCTTCACCGTACCCCGGTAGAGGGACTATTCAACGGGTGTCCGTTGTGGCGCGGCTCCTTCGGTCAACGCCTGCGGGGGAATAGCCGCTGTTCCGCGCCGGGAAAGCACAAGCGCAGCCACAAAAAGGACTCCGAGGACGGCCGCGGCCGTCCCTGCCGCCTCGGGACCCCGCGGCCAGAGCCCGGCGAGCCCCAGGAAAGCGGGGACGGTTGCCGTGGTTTGGCTGGCCAGGACCAGCGACCAGCCGGTGAACCGGTCAAGCCGGCCCAGTCCCAAGGCCATGGAAGCGAACATCTGGCCCCAGAGAACCGCCCATCCCAGCCAGAGGACAGCGAGCAGGGGATCCGGAAGAAGCCAGGCGGCGGCCAGCAGCACGGCAACAACGGCAACCATGCCGCTAAACCAGCCCAGGCCCTTGGAGCCGAGGCCCAGGAGGGCGTCCAGGCCTGCGTAGGCATACGTGAGGCCGAACAGGAAGATGCCGGCTGCGGTCAACGGCGTCCCGGCGGAATTGTCCAGGGACAGGAGGACGACGCCGAGCACCAGTTGGGCGGCCCCCACCGTCACGCCCAGGACAGCTGCGTCACGGCGAGGCACGTGCCCCAGCGCGGCCAGGCCGTTCACCAGGAGCGCGGCACCGGAGAGCAGGAGGCAGATGTATGCCATCAGCGAACCCTCGGGAATCGGAATTCGTGGCATGGATTTCTCATGCAGTGGAATCTTGCTGTCACAATACGAACATTAGGGCAGGGTATTGTGTTGGCCTAACAGTGCCCAGTCGCAATCGGTTAGGTTGAAGAATAAAGCTATTGGACGGTGCTGCCTTTAAGTTGGCCGTCCTCTTTTCGGTCCACGGTAAGGAAAAATTCATGGATGCACGGCTGGAGGCCATCAGGGACACCGTCCTGGCAAGGAACCCGGGTGAAGCGGAGTTCCACCAGGCGGTGATCGAGGTCTTCGAAAGCCTGGGCCCGGTCCATGACAGGCATCCCGAACTCCTTGAGGCCGCCATCCTTGAACGCCTCTGCGAACCCGAGCGGCAAATCATCTTCCGCGTGCCTTGGACTGACGACCAGGGCCGGGTACAGATCAACCGCGGCTTCCGGGTGGAATTCAACTCGGCTTTGGGCCCGTACAAGGGCGGGCTCCGGTTCCACCCCTCCGTCTACCTGGGCATCGTCAAGTTCCTCGGTTTTGAGCAGATCTTCAAGAACGCCCTCACGGGCATGCCCATCGGCGGCGGTAAGGGCGGCTCCGATTTTGACCCCCGCGGCCGCAGCGACGCCGAAGTGATGCGCTTCTGCCAGTCCTTCATGACTGAGCTGTACCGGCACATCGGTGAATACACGGACGTTCCTGCCGGGGACATCGGGGTGGGCGGACGCGAGATCGGCTACCTCTTCGGCCAGTACAAGCGCATCACCAACCGCTATGAATCCGGTGTCCTCACCGGGAAGGGGATCTCCTGGGGCGGTTCCCTGGTCCGGCCCGAAGCCACCGGCTTCGGAACAGTGATCTTCACCCAGGAAATGCTGAAGACCCGCGGCACGTCCTTCGACGGCCAGCGCGTGGTGGTGTCCGGGTCCGGCAATGTGGCCATCAACGCCATTGCCAAGGCACAGGCGCTGGGTGCCGCGGTGGTGGCCTGCTCCGATTCGTCCGGCTACGTGGTGGACGAGTCGGGCATCGACGTCGCACTTCTGCGCGAAGTGAAGGAAGTTGAACGGGGCCGCCTGAAGGATTATGCGGAACGCCGCGGCGGAGTCTCCTACGTGGAAGGGGGCTCCGTGTGGGACGTGAATGCCACCGTGGCGCTGCCCTGCGCCACCCAGAACGAGCTCGACGGCGATGCTGCCGCGCGGCTGGTCCGCAACGGCCTCCTTGCCGTCGGGGAGGGCGCCAATATGCCGTCCACCCGTGACGCGGTGGCGGTGTTCCAGCAGGCCGGCGTGCTGTTCGGCCCGGGCAAGGCTGCCAACGCCGGCGGCGTTGCGACGTCGGCGCTGGAAATGCAGCAGAATGCCAGCCGGGATTCCTGGTCCTTCGAGCACACGGAGGAGCGGCTCACCGAGATCATGGTGGGCATCCATGACCGCTGCGCGTCCACCGCTGACGAGTATGGCGACCCGGGCAACTATGTTCTCGGAGCCAATATCGGCGGCTTCGTGAAGGTGGCCGACGCCATGCTGGCGCAGGGGCTCATCTAAGCCGCTGCCCGCCGTCGGACGCGACCCGTGCCGCACCTGCCCCGGTGCGCGGGGGGACGGTGATTTCCGCGACGCGTTCGAGGCGCGGGTGAAGGTGGTCGGCGGCGTTCAGCACGCCTTTTTGCCACCACATCTTCAACCCGTCCGGCACCACTTCAAGGCAGGCCAGGTTGTTGTCGAACCAGGGTCCCTTGATGCCGGACCAGCGGAACGGCGGGTCGGGCACCCGCGCCGACCGTGCTGCCAGCGCTCCAATGGGTGCGGCCATGCCGTAGGACATCACGGCCCCGAAGGACCGCAGCAGCCGCGGCAGGGGGTTGCGGATGGGCGAGCAGACGGCTTGGATTATGCGGCTGCCGGACGTCCGCTCCACCTCGGAAACATAGGAGAAGTGAACGTCGCCGGAGAGGAAGGTGACGGTTTCCGGCGCATGGCCGCGCAGGCCATCGGCAACCTCCACGGCCATGGCAGCCACCTTGCGGAAGCTGTCCTGGAACGCCGCCCAATGCTCCAGGTCCGCAGCCTGGCGCAGTTTTTCGCCAACGCGCGCCGCCCGTTTTCCCCAGGCGCCCTCGGAGACTGCCTCGTCCCAGGCCTCAAGGTGGTGCAGGCCCATGGGAAGCAGGAAGGGCAGTGATGTGGCCACCAGGAGATGCCGGAAGCCTCCGCGCATCCGCTCGTCCAGCCAGTTCATCTCGGCCTTGTCCACCAGCGCCCGCCGGTCAGGTGCCAGGTTTCGGGCAGCGCGGGAATCCACCACGATCAGCCGGACATCCCCGAAGTCCCGGCAGTAGCTCCACCGGTACGCCTCCGGATCCTTGTCCGCCTGTTCCGCGAAACGGTCCAGCTCGGCGCTCAGGTCCGGTTCACCGCCTCCGCTGTGGTTGGCCACTTTCTGCCAGAGGGGGTCCGCGGCACGCTCCCGCGGCGACAGGTTTCCCAGGTGCTGGTACACCCAGTACGAACCCAGCCCGGCCACGATCCGGTCATGCCACCAGTCAGCGTCCTGCATGGCCTCCCGCCAGCTGCGCGAGGCGTTCCAGTCATCCCGGATGTCGTGGTCGTCGAAAATCATGGCGCTGGGGAGCGTGGACAGCAGCCACCGGTTCGCCGGATCGGACCAGGCCAGGTAGTAGAGGTGGGCGTACTCCTCGTAGTCCTTAAGCTCCTCGCCGGGCGGCTCCTTGATGTCCCGGCGGTTCTTGATGAACTCCTGCATCTCCTTGCTGGTGGAGTCCGCATAGACCTGGTCCCCAAGGAACACCACCAGGTCCGGCCACGGCTCGCTTCCGCCGGAGCTCATCGCCAGGGCATAGGCACGCAGTGCGTCCACCCCGTGGCTCCGGTTCCCGGCCTCGTCATGGGGGACGCTGGTTCGGCAGGAACCGAAGGCCAGGCGCAGCGGCTTGTCGTCGGGCTCCAGCGTGGCGATCAAGGGCGGCGGAAACCCGCCGCCCGGTGGAGGCCAGGCCTGGATCCCGTCCACCGCAACGCTGTAGGGCGTTTCAGATCCGGGTTCCAGGCCCTGCACTTCCACCAGGGCGTAGTGGTGGCCATGGACGGCGAAAGTCCTGGCGTCCCACTCACCGGAGCCCGCGCTGACAGTCACGCGGGCAGTTCCGCGGGTCTCCACCCAGATGCTCGCCGAGGTTTCGTCCACGTACCGCATCATGGGGCCTAGCACCAGTGCCGGGGTAGTCATCTCTCAGTTGTACTCCCTTGGCTCCGCACCGGCTATGGGGAAATCCGCAGCAACTTCAAGGGCGGGAGGGAACTGCAGCTAGGCTTCCTCGAACCAGTTCCGCGACGGGTTGGTGACCTCCGGGACAGCGCGGCGCAGTTCGGGCTGGGCAGCCCACTTCACGCCGTTGGCCAGGACCCGCTGGATCTGCGGGTGGTGGTACACGGGGTATTCCTGGTCGCCGGGGCTGAAGTAGAAGATCCGGCCCTTGCCGCGCGTGAACGTGACACCGGAACGGAACACCTCGCCGCCGGCGAAGGAGCTGATGAAGATCAGGTCGTCCGGGTCCGGGATGTCGAAGAGCTCGCCGTACATCTCCTGCTCGGGGATGACGATGGGGCTGTCCACGCCTTCGGCGATGGGGTGCGAGGGCTTCACGGTCCACACGAGTTCGCGCTCGCCGTCGTTCCGCCACGCAAGCGAGCAGGTGGTGCCCAGCAGCTTGGTGAACACCTTGGCGAAGTGCCCTGAGTGGAGCACGATCAGCCCCATCCCGCCCAGGACGTGCCGGTGGACGCGTTCGACGACGGCGTCACTCACCTCGTGGTGGGCCATGTGTCCCCACCACAACAGGACATCTGTCTCTGCGAGCACCTCCTCGTCGAGGCCGTGCTCATCGTCGGTGGCCAGGACCGCCGTCGTGATTTCCGCCTCGGGGTAGTAGGAGCGGAGCCCCGCGGCGATGGCGCCGTGGATGCCCTCCGGGTAGATCTCGCCAATGTGGGACGGCTCGTTGATGGCCTCGTGGACACCCTCGTTCCAGACCCGGATTCTCAGTTTGCCGTTCATTAGAGCCGAACCTCCCTCTGCTCCAGCGCTGACTGGTAGCACGCGTCGATGATCTGTGCCCGGTAGAGCGCCAGGGACCCGTCATGCTGCCCCCAGACTGCCTCGCCGCCCCGGACTGCCGTGACGAAGTCTTCCACTACTGCATCGTGGGCGCGGCCCGGCAGCACCGGCGGAACGTAATCCGCGGATTCGCCGTCCTTGTCCGTGAACACCCTGAGCTGGCCGACGGGCGGGAAGGGCGCGCCCTGCACCTTGAGTTCGGCTCCGCCGTCGGTTCCGTAAATGGTGAAGTCCAGCAGATCGTCCGTCTCGCGGTAGGTGGCCCAGCTCGCCTCGATCAGCAGGGTTCCGCCGCCTTCCAAGCGTAGGAACGCGGAGGCGAAGTCCTCCACCTCGAACGCGTGGCTGGTGGCCTGCGCCGAGTAACGGCTTCCGCCGCCCCTCCCCTGCGGGCCCAGCTCCGAATGGGTGGCAGCGGAGACGGCCACGACCTTTGGCTCGCCCAGCAGGTGCAGGGCATAATCCAGCGCGTGGACGCCGATATCGGCCAGCGGTCCGCCGCCGGCGAGTTCCGGGTTGGTGAACCAGCTGCCCAGGGTGGGGATGCCGGAGCGACGGAGCCAGGATGCCTTGGCGTAGTACGGCCGGCCCAGTCCGCCGTCGTCAATGACGCTCTTTAGCGCCTGGATATCGCCGCGGCGGCGGTGGTTGAACGCGACGTCCAGGACGCGCCCCGCCTTGCGGGCCGCATCCACCATGGCCTGGCCTTCGACGGCGTTGCGCGCGATGGGCTTCTCGCTCAGCACATGGATTCCGCGTTCCAGTGCAGCGATGGTGATGGGTGCGTGGAGGAACGTGGGTACCGCCACGCTAATGGCGTCCAGGCCGCCGTGGTCCAGCATCTCTTCCCAGTCAGCGAAGGCGTTGGGAATGGAATATTCGGCCTGCAGGGAGTCGCGGAGTTCCTGCTCCATTCCGGCCAGCGAAACGATTCGTACGCCGTCCAGGGCGTGGTAGGCCATCAGGTGCTGCTGGCCGGCCCAGCCGATGCCGACCACGCCCACCCTCAGTTCCTCGGATCGCGGTTCTTCGCGGGAAGCGGCATGCTGTCCTGGGGACTGCTCGTGGCTCACGGATTTTCCTTATCTTGTGTGGTGTTACTGGTACTTGGGTTGGGTTTTCTAGCCTTTTACGGCACCGGCAGTCATGCCGGACACGATACGCCTTTGGCAAAGGAGCACAAGGATGACCAGCGGGACGGTGATGATCACCGACGCTGCGCTGATGGTGCCCAGCGGCTGGTCGAACTCGCTGGTACCGCTGAAGAACGCGATTGCCACCGGAACGGGACGGGACTCCGGCGAGGTGGTCAGCGTGACGGCCAGCAGGAATTCATTCCACACCGAGATGAACACGAGGATCGCGGTGGTTGCCAGGCCCGGGACAGCCAGCGGCAGAATGACCTTTCGAAAGGCCATGAAGGGCGTGGCCCCGTCAATGTACGCCGATTCCTCAAGCTCGCGCGGGATTTCCCTGAAGAAGGACGTCAAGGTGTAGATGGCCAGCGGCAGCGCGAAGGTCAGCTTCGGGATGATGAGGCCCAGCAGCGTGTCATAGAGCCCGATCTCCCGCCAGATGGAGAAGATCGGGGCCGCGATGGCGATGGCCGGGAACGTGGTGACCGAGAGGATCAGGGTCAGGATCATGGCCTTGCGGCGCATCTTGAGCCTGGCCAGGGCGTAGGCGGCGAAGGACGCGAACACCAGCGCCACCGTAGTGGTGACGACGGCGATAATCACCGAGTTGCGCAGGGCCAGGAGGAACTCGGGGTTCTGGAACACCGCCAGATAGTTCTCCAAGGTGGGCTGGCTCGGGAAGAGTTCCCCCTTGGACAGGCTGGGGCCGGTCTTCAGCGAAGTGTTGACCAGCCAGTAGAACGGTATGAGCGAGAAGCCCATCACGGCCACCACAAAGACCCAGATAACAGGGTGCAGTTTTGCCTGGCCCCGGAGCCGCCGTTTCGGTGCCTTGCGCTCGGTGGCCGGTGCCGCCGTCGCCCGCTGTGCTGTCAGGGTGCTCATTGTTCCTCCTTGGCCACTTCGCGGATGTTGCCGCCCGCGAAGCGGATGTAGACCACCGAAACTGCCATGACGGTGAGGAAGGTCAGGATGGACAGGGCCGATCCCTCGCCCACCAGGCGGTTTTCGCGCAGCTGGGTGTAGGCCAGCATTGACATGGACTCGGTGCCGTTGGCGCCGCGGGTCAGCACGAAGGGAAGGTCGAAGACGCGCAGGGCGTCCATGGTGCGGAAGATCGCCGCGAGCACAATCGCCGGACGCAGCAGTGGCAGGGTGATGTGGGTGAAGGTCTGCCACTTGCTGGCCCCGTCAAGTTCTGCTGCCTCGTAGGTCTCGGCGGAGATGACTTGAAGGCCGGCAAGGATGATCAGCGCAGCGAACGGCGTTGTCTTCCAGACGTCGGCCAGGATGATCACCGCCATGGCGTAGCCATGTTCGCCGAGCCACACCACATCCCCGCCAGGCAGACCCAGCATCGAAAGGACGTTCGTGACGAGTCCCAGGTTGGGCTGGAACATCGTTTCCCACGTGATGGCGCTGACCACCGTCACCACCGCGTAAGGCAGCAGCACAACGGTGCGCAGCAGTGCACGGCCCCGGAAGGCCAGGTTCAGCAGCAAGGCCATGGCCGTCCCAAGGACCAGTTCCAGCGAGACCGAGAGTCCGGCGAAGAGGAAGGTCTGGCCGAACGCAGCCCACCATTGGGGGCCGCTGAGGGCGCTGATGTAGTTTTCCAGGCCCACAAACCGGGACAGGCCTGCGGTGCGGACGCTGTACTGGTTCAGCGACAGCCAGAGCGCGTAACCAATGGGGACCGCCGCCACCAGGGCCATCAGGACCAGGGACGGGGCGGTCATCCGGAATGCGAGCCGCCGCTCCGCCCGGTCGCGGCCGCTCACGCCGCGGGTGACCACCCCGTGACTGTTCCCGTTACCGGGGGAAAGGGACTTGGTGGCCATGGTCAGAAGCTCGCCTTTGCAGCCTTCAGCTCTTCGGCCATCGTCTTCACAGCGTCTTCAGTTGTGGCGGTGCCGGAGAGCACGGCGTACACGTTCTTGTAGATCGCCTGCGAGATCTGCGGGTAAACCGGGGAGATCGGGCGCGGCTTGGCACCCTTCACAGAGGCGAGCAGTTCGGTGGCAAACGGCATCTTCGCCAGGACCTCGGGGTCTGCGTAGGCTGCCTCGTTGACGGGAGCCTGCGAGAAGTCCATGGCTACGTGCTTCTGCCAGTCCGGGGTGGTGGCGAAATCAATGAAGGCCACAGCGCCGGCCTGGTTTGTCGAGTGGGCCGAGATGGCCAGGTTCCAGCCGCCCAGGACGCCGGAGGCCTTGCCGCCTTCCCAGGCCGGAAGCGGGGCAACGCCGAACGTCCCGGCCAGCGGGGTGGCGTTGAGGAGGCGGTAGACGTGCGGCCAGTTGCGCTGGTATCCAAAATTGCCGGACTCGTAGGCCAGGCGTGCCGGGTCCTCGTTGTAAGTCAGCACCGCACGGTCCGCGGCGCCGTCCTTGAGGCCCTGCACCATGAAGTCGAGAACTTCACGGGTCTCCGGGGAGTCGATCTTGACCTCGCCGTTCTCGTCCAGCACCTCTCCGCCGGCGCTGTAGAGCATTTCAAGGAAGTTCACGGTGAGGCCTTCGTACTGCTTGCCCTGGTAGACGAAGCTGTTGCCCGGCGCACCGGCTGCCTCACTGTAGAGCTGCTGCCAGGTTTCCGGCTTGGCCACCTTGTCCTTCTGGTAGTAAATGAGCCCTGCGTTCGTGAAGAACGGGGAGGCCCAGTATTTGTCCTCGTACTTGGTGGTCTCGACGGTGGACGGAATGAGCCTGTCCTTGTTGGCCTCGACGAGGTTGGTCTGGTCCAGGAGCCAGCCCTGCGAGGCGAATTCCGAGGTCCAGATGACGTCGGTGAGGAAGATATCGCACTCGGTGGACTTGCCCTCAAGCCGCTGCACGGCCTGCGTACGGGCTTCATCGGTGGTGGCCCCGATTTCGGTGTATTTGGCTGTGACCTTGCCGTTCGCCTTGGTGAAGGCCTCTGCCGTGCCCTTGTAGATGCCGGAGGCGTCCTTGCCGCCGCACACGTTGAGGTTGCCGGCTGCGTTGGCCGCCGACGACGGATCGGCGGCAGCCGGCTGGTCGGCACCCGGGGTGGCCGCGCCGCCACCGCAGGCGGTCAGCAGCAGGCCGGCAGCCAGTGCCGCAGCTGCGGCAGCAGTAATGCGTGTGCGCCGCCCGGACGCGCCGCTGGCTCCGGTCTTGGACGCGCTGGGCAGGGATACGGCGGTGGTGTCCTCCTGCAACCGAGAGGAAGGTCGAATCAAGTCCACGAATGGCTCCTTTGCCTGGCTGGCTTCATTTTCGAGGTTGGTTTTGGAATCGATTCCACAGCAGAGGAAAAGCGGCGTCTGCTGCGTTTGGAATCGATTCCAAAGAAGTGTGACAGGAGCCACGTTGGGCTGTCAACCCTTGGCCTCAGCCGTTGGTGGAGTCCCGGACCACCAGTTCGTGCGGGAGGAAGGTCCGCCCGCGGCGGTACGCTTCCGGCTCGGTCATCCGTGCCAGGAGTGCTTCGAAAGCCACCTGCCCCATGGCGTAGGCCGGCTGTCTGATGGTGGTGAGCTCCGGAATGCACATCTCCGCCTGGATGGAGTCGTCAAACCCTGCCACGGCAATGTCCTCCGGAACCCGCAACCCGGCGTCGGTAATTTCACGGACGCAGCCTGCAGCCACTGTGTCGCTGCCGCAGAACACGGCGTCGGGCAGGGGGCTCAAGCCGAGGAGCTCCTTGGCCAGGCGCCGGCCGGCATGGAAATCAAAGTCCCCGTCCGTGAAAAGCATGTGATCGGGAGACAGCCCGGCTTCGGCAACAGCCCTGCGGAAGCCTTCCTCGCGGAGCCGGCCGGACCGGGCTGCCCTGGTGCCGATCATCGCCATCCGCTGACCGCCGGTCCTGATGAGGTGCCTCGTGATATCGAAGGCTGCCTGCCGGTCGTCGATGGATACGCCGAATGCTGCCTCAGCGTCAGCGATCTCGCAGACCTGGACCACGCACAACTGCTCCGCCATCTCCTCGACGTCTTCATCCGGCATTGTTGGCGAAAACATGATCAGCCCATCCACCGAGCCGTTTCGCAGCATGTCCACCAATTGCTGTTCCCGTTCCCGGTCCCCGGCTGTTGGGGCGATAAGGGTGACGTAGCCGGACAAGGCGGCAGCATCCCCGGCGCCCCGGAAGACTTCGCTGATGACCGGCGAGTATAGGTTCTTGGCCAGGGCAAGGATCCGCATGGTGCGGTCCCGGCGCAGATCGCGCGCGGAAGCGAGGGGCCGGTAATTGAGCTGGCGGATGGCCGCGGCCACCTTTGCCTTGCTCGACTCACTGACGGCCGGACTTCCGTTGAGGACGCGGGAGACGGTCCCCACGGAGACGCCAGCAGTCCGTGCGACGTCCTGCACTGTCGCTCGCGCCATTAGTATTCCTCCCGCGGCCAGAGGCGAGGTTCCCCCCAGCCGGGTACCTCGCTGTACCGGCGCCGTGCACATGCCGTGCTGCCGGGTTTTTCCTCAGCTTAGCCGCAGGCCGGAGGCCTGCCGGCATCCGCTGGGCGGTGGTGCTGCTCCCCGGGCCGCCCATGCCGTCACGCGGGGCACGCTTTTGGCCTCCCCGGCCGCTCCGGCCGCCGTGATCCCGGGGCCGCTGTCCATCGAGGCCCCTAAAAACGTGCTTCGTGTGACAGGGGGTGCCCAGAAGCGTCAGATGCGAACCATGCATTCCGGGTCCTGCTTTCACGCGTGGTTTTCCCTGCTCCTGCTTCCAGCGGGACGGCTGAAACTCGGGCGTGGATGACTGAAACCATCATTTAACACCCCGGAAACCCAGTCCAAAATGCCCGCCCTACAGTTGGAACCAGACGGCAATTGCCTCCCTCCGATGAACGTGGAACTGACTTCACGTCCTTCCTCCGGAGTGGCTCTGACGGGCACATTCCGTTCTCTCTTCGCATCACGAAAGGGGTTTCCCATGGATTCGGGAAATGTCGCTTGGGTTCTGGCCAGCTCCGCGCTGGTTTGCATGATGATCCCCGCCCTGGCCCTGTTTTACGGGGGCATGGTGGGATCGCGCCGCATTCTTAACATGATGATGATGTGCTTTGGCGGCGCCAGCCTGGTGGCCGTCCTGTGGGCGGTCTTCGGCTACTCCATGGCGTTCGGCAATTCCGTCGGCGGCTTGGGGCTGATCGGCGACGTCACGGAATTCCCGGGCATGGGACAGCTGCTCGCCGCGGATGAAGAGGCGTCCATCCCGGTCATCCTGTTCGCCGCCTTCCAGCTCTTCTTCGCCTGCGTCACCACGGCACTGGTTGCCGGAGCGGCAGCCGGACGCATGAAGTTCGGTGCCTGGATGCTCTTCGCCGGGATCTGGGCCACCATTGTCTACTTCCCCATCGCGCACTGGGTGTTCGCCTTCTCCTCCGCGGACGGCAGCGTGACCGGCGGCTGGATCGCCAGCGGCATCAAGGCCATCGACTTCGCAGGCGGCACCGCAGTTCACATGAACGCCGGCGCGGCCGCATTGGCCCTGGCCCTGGTCCTGGGCAAGAGCTCCGGCTGGCCAAAGGTGGAACACGCCAAGCCGCACAGCCGGCCGCTGGTGCTGGTAGGTGCAGGCCTGCTCTGGGTGGGCTGGTTCGGCTTCAACGCCGGTTCCGCGCTGTCTGCGGGCCAGTCGGCATCCGTCGTCCTCCTGAACACCGCCGTCGCTGCCTCCGCCGGCCTCCTCGCCTGGGCCCTCGTTGAGCGGCTCCGGCACGGCGCAGCCACCAGCATGGGCGCAGCATCCGGCCTGATCTCCGCCCTCGTGGCCATCACCCCCGCCTGCGGCTCGGTCAGCCCGCTGGGCGCCGTGGCCATCGGCCTGATTGCCGGAGCAGTCTGCTCCCTGGCCATCGAACTGAAGTTCCGGCTCGGCTTCGACGACTCGCTGGACGTTGTGGGCGTCCACCTGGTGGGCGGCATCCTGGGAACCCTGCTGATCGGACTCTTCGCCACCGACGCTGCTCCCAACGCGGTCAACGGGCTCTTCTATGGTGGCGGCGTTGAGCTGCTCGGTGTCCAGGCCCTTGCAACGGTCACGGTCCTGGTCTATTCCTTCGGCATCACCTGGATCCTGGCGAAGATCCTGGACAAGACCATCGGGCTCCGCATCAAGCCCGAGGACGAGATGCGCGGCATTGACCTTGCAGCCCACTCGGAGCTCGCATACCTCACGGATGAGGATCCGGTGGAGCTGGGCTCACCTCAGCGCGGCTAGCGAGGCGGAAGAACTCCGGGGCCACGAGCCCGGGGTACGAGTCAGGCAAAGGGCCAATCCCTGGACCGGTGCCAGCACCCGCTGGTTTATAGTTCCAGGGTTTGGCCCTTTGCTGCGCATCGGCTGCGCTGCCTGCCCAGGGGTTCTTGCTCAGGCGGCGCCTGTTCAGTGCTCGGTGCAGACCAGGGTGCCGTCCCGGACTTCCAGCATGGCGGCCCTGACATGGCTCAGGCGGGTTTTCGGGGCGGGCGCCATGGTGTCGATGTCCTCGCCGCCCCAGTGCGGGTGGGTGAAGTAGGCCAGCAGTGCCTGCTCCGTCCCGTCCTCCCGCGGCTCAAGGGGAACCACATCCGCGTGGCGGCCGACGACGGGCCGCCCGTCAACGCGTTCCGGTTGCGTGAGGATGAGCCCGTCCAGGTGCTCCTGCCGGGCCCAGCTGCCCGCGGCGTCCTCCGAGCGATACACGGCCTGGCCCCGCCATTCGTCCACGATCATCCAGTAGGTGCCTCCAAGCCGGAAGACCTTGGGCCCCTCATGCGGGCGGCCGGGGATCGCCACTCCTTCCAGGATCCACGATGCCGGGTCCGCGGGCGTGTCGCTGACCGCACTGTAGGTGTTGGAACCGCGTGCCTCGTCCTTGTACCAGAGCCGGTAGCGGCCGTCCCCGCATAAGGCGACGGCGGCGTCGATGACCCTGGGCGAATCGAGGTCCACGGAGCCGAGGTACTCCCAGTTCACCAGGTCGCTGCTGGACAGCTGGACGATCCCGGCCGGGCCCGTCCAGTCCTTCCGCACCCCGTCCAGGACGGTCAGGTACATGATCCACTCATCACCAATGCGCACGACGTCGGGCGCCCAGAGGGTGGCGGGACCTTCAGTTCCGGGCGGCACCAGTCCGTCCAGGGTCCCTGCGTAGGTCCAGCTGGCTCCGGCGTCGGAGGAGCGGGCAACGCCGATGGCCGTGCCATGCACCCACTCCACGCCGCCCAGGTCAGGGGCAGTGGCCCGGCGCTGGGTGTAGAGCAGGACCCATTCGCCAGTGCGGTGGTCCGGAACCAGGACAGGGTCGGTGGGGCCGTCCCAAACGGGATCGCGATAGGGGACGGTGAAGGCGTCCGCGCGCAGGGGGAGCACAATCTCTCCAACGTTGTAGGTCCGTGGGACCTCCAGCTTATGCCACAGCCCAGGAACCTCTCCTGAGATGCACCCCAGCTAGCCGTGCGTCTTTTGCCGGCCGTTGTTCCGGGCCCGGTACGCGTAGACGAGCAGCCCGATGCCCGCCAGGATCATGACCGTCAGCACCACGACGTCCGCGGCGATAAGCAGTGCCGTGGACTGGAGTGCAAAGATCATGCCCAGAACCGCGAGGACGGAGGCGGGAATCAGGGGCCACTTCATCCGGCTTGAGCGGCCGCCTGACTGGACCGGGACAACGGAAAGCACGCCGAAGGTGGCGGCCAGGCCAAGGAACAGGACTGCTGCCGTGGGCGTGCCCTGCAGCTGCTGCGGAATGGCCACGACGACTGCCAGCGTGAGCATCACCCCGGACGGGATCAGTGCCCACCAGTTGGCCGGCTGGCGCAGATAGACCGCGGCAAATCCGGCTGCCATGAACAGGAACAGGAAGCTTGCGCCCGCTCCGCCGTCAGTGAACTGGGTGGCCGTGATGACCGCAGCCAAACCCAGGAACACCGAGCCGGGGATTGCCGCCCACCAGTGCTCCCGGCTGCGCAGGAAGAGGGACAGGAACACTGCTCCTACTGCTGCGAAGATCAGCGCCGGCACATATGCGGCGCTCTCCATTACGTCGAGCAGGTCCATCAGTAACAGCACGCCGACCGAAATCAGGACGATGCCCGTGATAATGCTGGTGTTTGCCGATGTCACGCTTTGCCTCCCGGAACTGGCCAGGCGCCCCCGTCGCTCTGCTGATCCCAGCGTAAGGTGGCGCCGGGAGTGGGGCGTAGGGCACAAAGCCCCCTGATTCCGGGACCGTGGTGCCAGGACAGCCCTGCGCGGGGCCTACTCCTTGAACAGTCCGGCCAGGTCCTCGGCGGTGATGGCGCCGCCTGCAAGGGCGTCGCCTTCCATCACGTCGGAGAACAATTGGGACTTCCGGGCTTTCAGCGCCATCACCTTTTCCTCGATCGTGTCCTTCGCGACCAGCCGGTAGACCATCACGTTCCGTGCCTGCCCGATCCGGTGCGTCCGGTCCACGGCCTGCGCCTCTGAGGCCGGGTTCCACCAGGGGTCCAGCAGGAACACGTAGTCGGCCTCGGTAAGGTTCAGCCCAAATCCGCCGGCTTTGAGCGAGATCAGGAACACCGGCGCGCTGCCGTTCTTGAATTCATTGACCACGTCGGCACGGTTGCGGGTGCCGCCGTCGAGGTAGCAGTACTCGATCTTTTCCTCGTCCAGCCGCTCCCGGACCTTGCCCAGGAATCCGGTGAACTGGCTGAAGATCAGCGCCCGGTGACCCTCAGCCACGAGGTCCTCCAGCTGCTCGAACAGCACGTCCAGCTTGCTGGAGCGGACAGCCGAGAGCGAGGGGTCCACCAGCGAGGCGTCCAGGCTCAGCTGCCGCAGCAGGGTCAGCGACTGGAAGATGGTGAACCGGTTCTTGTTGACGTCCTCGATCAGGCCCAGGATCTTTTGCCGCTCACGCTGCAGGTGCGTCTGGTACACCTTCTGGTGGCGCGGGTTCAGCACCACCTCCAGGATCTGCTCCTGCTTGGGCGGCAGGTCCTTGATCACCTGGTCCTTGGTGCGGCGCATCATCAGCGGACGGACCCGACGGCGGAGCTTGTCCAGCTGCCCCTTGTCGCCGTTCTTTTCCACCGGCTTCTGGTAGTACTCCGCAAACCGCTTGGGGCTCGCGAACAGTCCCGGCGCAACAATGGAGGTGAGCGCCCAGAATTCCATGAGGTTGTTTTCCAGGGGCGTGCCGGTGATGGCCAGCTTGAAGGCGGCGGGAAGTTTGCGCGCGCACTGGTATGCCTTGGACTGGTGGTTCTTCACGAACTGGGCCTCGTCCAGCACCAGCCCGGCCCAGGTGCGGGATGCGTAGGCCTCGTAGTCAATCCGGAACAGGGCGTAGGACGTGATCACGATGTCCGCACCGGCCAGCGCCTCGGCAGGGACTTTGCTGCTCTTCGCGAAGGTCTCACTGACCGTGTGGACCTTCAGGCCGGGAGCGAAGCGCGCGGCCTCCGCGGCCCAGTTGCCCACTACGCTGGTGGGGGCAACCACCAAAAAGGGGGCACCGGCGTCGGACGTTGAAGCGTCCGCTGCCGCCAGCGCGAGTTCCTTTGCCGCGCACATCAGGGCGAGCGCCTGCACGGTCTTGCCCAGGCCCATGTCGTCGGCCAGGATCCCGCCCAGGCTGTGCCGGTAGAGGAAGGTGAGCCAGTTGAAGCCTTCCAGCTGGTACGGGCGCAGTTCCGCGTTGAGGCCCGCGGGCAGCGGCAGTCCGTCCGTGCCGCCTTCCAGCAAACCCCCCACAGCAGAACGCCAGGCGGCCGCCTGCTCGTCCACGATGCCCAGCTGCGCCAGCTCGTCCCACAGCCCGGCCTGGAACCGGCTGATCTGCAGCGGTGCGTCCTTGTTGTCCTGCAGCGAGCGGGCCTCCTCGATGAGCGCGCGCAGCTGGTGCAGTTCGGGCAGGTCCAGGGAGAAGTAGGCGCCGCTGGGCAGCAGCATCTTTGTTTGGCCGGCGGCCAGGGCGGAGAACACCGCGGCGAAGGAGACCGGCTGGTCCTCCAGGGTGATCTGGATGCCGAGGTCGAACCAGTCGCGCTGCTCCGTTGCCTTGGTGGAGATGGAAACCACCGGGGCTTCCTCTGCCTCGCGGTAGTCCGCGATGTCGCCGGCGGTGTCCACCTCGACGTCGGGAGCTTCCCGCAGCCGCGGCAGCACTTCCTCCGTGAAGGCGAGGGTGTCCAGGCCCTTGAGCTCGGCGGATGCGGCGAGCCGGGGGGTGCCCCAGCCGTCCGTGGCCGATTCGCCCAGCGCGGGAACTACGTCCCAGGGGTGGCCGATGCCTTCCAGGATGCGGGCCTCGGCGGTGTCGTCCCTGTAGCCGTGGTCGCCGGGATGGCGCCAGAGCGGTTGGGCGGTCACCAGGTTGCCGGTTTTGTAGTGCCATTCCCAGTGCAGCCGGACCCGGTGGTCGGCGCCGTAGTTGGCGAGCAGCGACAGTGTGGGGATGGCAAGGGCGGGCAGTTCCACGGATTCGTCCCGCGCGGTGACCCTGGCGGTCTGTTTGAGCTTGGGGTAGAAGCCGGTGAGGAAGCGCGATTCGTCCTTGGCCGGAATATGCAGGGTGGTCCCGGCTGTGACGAAGGCCAGCAGTTCCTCACTCAGGCCGTTTTCCAGCGGTGCAAGGGTGATGGCGCCGTCCGGGTCGGGGACACCAGGCAGCGAGGCCTCGCCGGTGGTGTAGAAGATGCCGTGGGCCGGGCGGCCGATCGTTCCCACTGCCGCGGGATCAATCTCCACGCCCTCAACGGCGATGGTGGGGGCAAGTTCCAGCCCGCCGTCGTTGTCCTTTGCCCCCGCACTGCCGCCTGCCGGTTCAGTTCCGGGGGAGCCGTAGCGGGCCAGGTTAAGGCCGACGGCGGCGGGCGCCTCGGCGAGGCGGACCGGCTCCGTGCCGCGCGAGTGCACCAGCGCCAGCCCGATCTTCCGGGCGTCGGCCAGCATGCCCCACAGGTTTTTTCCGGCGTACGAGTTCAGGCCCAGCCAGAGGCCGGAGGAGTTGAAGGACCGTCCGGCCGCCGCGGAGTGCCCGGCCAGGAACTCCTGCATCCACTCCACGTGGGACGGGTTGCATTCGCGGCGGAAGTTCAGGTAGCTCAGCGTGTTCCAGGAGACGTCGCCGCGGATCCACTTGCCCTTGGCACCCATGATGACGGGACGTGCCTTCAGCTGGCGGACGCTGCGCTGCGGATCCCGGCGGCCCGTGTAGGAGAAGTGCGGGGCCGGTTCTTCGATTTCGAACTGCAGCGCCAGCGGAACGCCGCCGGTGGAGGGGGTGTTTCCCGGCTGGGTGATCAGCGGGCTGAGCGCCTGCTCCCAATCGGACAGCGCGGCGCCGGAGGCGTTGCGGGAGAGCTGCGTGGCCGTGGACGGGGCCAGCAGCTGGACCCGGATGGCGGGGTTGTCCTCGGCGGCAAAGAGCAGCGCCGCCACATGCTTGCAGTCCTTGCGGACCGGGCAGCTGCACACGCCCACGGTGCAGCTCCAGCCGCCGCCCTTGCGGACCAGCTTGGCGGTGGTGGAATAGGGGACCTCTGCGCCGCCACGCACCTTGCCCAGCATGAGCCCGGTGGCAGCGTCGAAGGACATACCCGAGACGCGGCTACCCATGGCATAGGCCAGTCCGGCCGCCAGGGAACGGTCGTTAATGGCGGGGGTCTGAATTGCCAGTGCCGCACTCTCGTCCGGTTGGGATGGCATGGAGCGCGCTACTTTCAGCAGGCCACGGCAGGGCAGTGGCCGGTGGTTGGTTATCTGATCCATCTTAGTTCGCCTGCGGGGCGGAGGGCGCCGCCCGGCTCTTTGCGGGCGGCAGGACGGGATCAGGTGGACAACCAGGGACACAAACGCAGCCGGAATGCCGCAGCCGGCCCGGGAGGTGGTGGGGCGCCGGCCCGCACCACCACCCGGCCTGCTAGCTCTGGTGCACCGGCGCCCAGGCGCCCGTCCCCACGGCTCCCCTGGCGGGGGCGCCGGCGTCGAACCGGTCGAGCCGGAAGGCGGCGAGTACGGGAGATGGCGTTCCGGTAAGGATTTCCTCTGCGAGGAGCTCACCGAGGATCAGCCCCAGCGTTGCGCCCGAATGGGTGAAAACCGTGTGCAGGCCCGGTATCGAGGGCACCGGGCCCACCACCGGTTCACCGTCGCCGGGAATGGGTTTCAGGCCTGCAGCCACCCGCTGGGCGGTCAGCCGGGGATTCCCCGCGAGTACCTTCGAGGCTTCCTCGAGCAGGCCCTGGACGGACTCCTCGGGAACCGTGAAGGATCCGTCATCTTCGATGATCACAGACTGCTCTGCCCAGTCCGCGTCAAGTACCAGCCCGCCGTCAGGCGTGGGCCGCACAGCGACGCGCGGGGTGTTCAGTACGGTCTGCACATTCACGTCGAGCGGTTCGGTGAACACCACGAAGGCGGCCGGCGTGGCATCTGGAACCGTTACACCCAGGGCTGCGAGCTGGGCCGGGACCTCACCGCCGGTTGCCAGCACCACCTGGTCGGCTTCCAGCCGCCTCCCGTCGCCGAGGATGACGCCGACGGCGGCGCCGTCCCGCACATCCACCCGAACATCCCCGGCATCCTTGATGATCACCGCCCCGTTGTCCGCTGCCTCGGAAGCCAATGCCCTAATGAAGTCGGGCATGTTGACCCAGCCTTCACCAGGGTTGTAGATGGCACCCTCGTCGGCCACCGCAGCGGCGTCCACATCCGGGGCGATCCGGGCGACGTCCCTGCTGTCCACCCAGACGGAGTGGTATCCGCCCGAACGCTCGAAAGCGAAGGTTTCGCGGAAGGTTTCGTCTGGGCCGGCCCATTTCAGCGCACCATCGAACCTCAGGTAGTCGCGGCTTTCGGGGTGGTGCGCGCTCCAGGTGCGGTAGCGGTCGATGGCGAGCATCCGGAGGTAGTGGTACTCGGCGGATCGCGCTCCGGAGGAGTTGAGCCATGCGATCGAGCGGCCGGAGGCTCCGCTTGCCAACGGACCGGACGTGACGAGTGTGACGTGCGCGCCTCCCTTTGCCAGGTGGACGGCGGTGGAAACGCCAAGGATTCCGCCGCCGATGACGGCGATTTTCCTGGCGGGGCTTGCGGAGGACATGGTGTCTCGCTTTCCTGGGTTGGAAGGTACGTGGTTGGAAGGTGTGCCGTGGCGCGATACGTCATGCGAGGGCATGGACTTCTTCAATGACTTTCAGGACGTCGACGGCGTCTGACGGGTCAACAGGGACCGGCCCGCCGTGCAGGAGGGCGCCGGCAAGGAGCCGGTAGAACTGGGGGTACGCGCCCCGCTCGGCCGGCACGGCCGTTGAGCGGCCGTCGACACCCAGGAGCCCCCAAGACTCCTGGGGCTCTGCGCCATACGTCGGGTCCGACGGCGGGAGTCCGGCGTCGAGGGCGGGTTCCTGGCCGTCCAGTCCCCACTTTGTGTAGCCGGCGAGGGAGCCCAGGACGTGGAAGCGGGGGCCCGCCTTGGCGGCCATGCCGTTCATCCACAGCCGGGAGCGCACCCCCGAGTCATGCAGCAGCGACACGAACGCTTCCGTGTCGGCCGCCTCCGGGCTCAGTCCACGGTGCGCTGTTTCGCCGTAGCTGCGCGCCACGGGGCCGAACAGTTGAACGGCCTGGTCAATAAGGTGGGCACCCAGGTCGTGGAGGATTCCTCCGCCCTCGGCTGCCGTGGCCGAATCGCGCCAGTTCCCGAAGCCCTCGGGGCGCCACCATTCGAACCGGGATTCAAAGGTCCGGACCTCGCCCAGCGCGCCCTCATGGAGGAGCTTGCTGAGGGTGAGGAAGTCCGAGTCCCAGCGGCGGTTCTGGAAAACCGTCAGCTGCACGCCGGCGTCGGACGCCAAGGCCAAGAGTTCCTGCCCCTGGGCGGAGGTGGTGACGAACGGCTTGTCCACCACCACGTGCAGCTTGTGGGCGATCGCCCTCGACGCCATGCCAAAGTGCGTGGCCGGCGGGGTTCCCAGGACCACCAGGTCGAGGTCCGCCGCCAGCGCGAACATGGCCTCCGCCGTCGGCACGATTCGCGCGTGCGGGTAGCGGGCAGCCGCTGTGGCGGCGCGTTCCGGGTCTGCGGTGACAATGACATCAAGCGAAAAGGAGGGATCTGCCTCAATCAGGGGTGCATGGAACACGCGTCCGGAGATGCCAAAGCCGACGACGGCGGTACGGATGGGTCCCTTGCCTGCGGACCCCATCAGAGGACCTCGGACAGGAAACGCTGGAGGCGCTCGCTGTGCGGGTTGTCGAAGATCTCCGCCGGCGTGCCGGCCTCCACCACCTCGCCTTCGTCCATAAAGACCACCTGGTCGGCCACCTTTCGGGCGAAGCCCATCTCGTGCGTGACCACCACCATGGTCATTCCCCTCTTGGCCAGCGACGCCATCAGGGTCAGGACTCCCTTGACGAGCTCGGGATCCAAAGCGCTGGTGGCCTCGTCGAAGAGCATCACTTCCGGCTCCATAGCGAGTGCGCGGGCGATGGCGACGCGTTGCTGCTGCCCGCCGGAAAGGTCCCGGGGGCGGTGGTCGGCGCGTTCGGCGAGGCCCACTTCGGCCAGTCGGAGGCGTGCGCGTTCCCGCGCCTCGGCCTTGGACATCTTCTTGACGCTCCAGAGGGCGAGTGCCACGTTTTCCAGTGCGGTGTGGTCAGGGAAGAGGTTGAAGTGCTGGAACACCATGCCGATCCGGCTGCGCAAAATGTCGGGGTTGACGTTCAGCGCACTTTCACCGGCGAGGACAACGTCACCGCTCTTGGGCTCATGCAGCCTGTTGACGCCCCGCAGGAGGGTTGACTTGCCTGAGCCGGACGGCCCGATGATGCAGGTGGTGGTGCCGGGTGCCACGGCCAGGCTGACGTTGCGGAGGACCTCGATGTCCCCGTAGGCCATGGTCAGGTTCTTCAGCTCCAGGCTGGAGCCGTGGAAGGTTTCGATGTCAGCGGTGGGATTCGCGCTGGTGCTGGTGATCATGTGTTGCTCCCGGTGGTGAGCGGCGAGGCCGCGTCGAGTTCCTTGACTTCATTGAGGCCGCTGGTGGGGGCCGAGGGGCGGCGCTTTCCTGCCCGGAAGCGGCTGTCGAAGTAGTTGACAAGGTGGGTGAGCGGCACGGTGATGATGAGGTAGAAGACGCCCGCCATCACCAGGGGGGAGAGGTTCCCGGAGAGTACCGCGGCATCCTGGCCAACACGGAAGAGTTCGCGTTCGCTGACCAGCAGCCCCAGGAAGTAGACCAGCGAGGAGTCCTTGACGATGGCGATGAACTGGTTCACCAGGGCCGGCAGCACGCGACGGATGCCCTGCGGGATCACCACCAGTGCCATGGATTTGCCGTAGGTCATGCCCAGGGCACGGCATGCTTCGCCCTGGCCCTTGTCCACGCTTTGAATGCCGGCGCGGAAGATTTCGCCGATGTAGGCGCTGGCGATCAGGCTGAGGGCGATGATGCCCAGGGGGTACGGCGAGGGGCCGAAGATCGACTGGCTGAGGCGGGCAAAGCCCTGGCCGATCAGGAGGATGGTCAGGATGGCCGGCAGGCCGCGGAACAGGTCCGTGTAGATGCGGGCCGGGATGCGCAGCCACTTGGACGGTGAGATGCCCATGACAGCCACCACCATGCCGAGTACGACGCCGATCACGGTGGCGGCAACGGAGATGATGAGGGTGTTGAGGAGGCCTACCGCCAGGAGCTGGGGCAGGACTTCAGCCATGGCGCCGAAGTCGAAGAAGGTGCGGATGATGGTATTGAGCCAGTCCATTGAATGCTCTCAGGTGTTAGTTGTTCCGGTAGCAAGCCGGGCGGGCCGTGGCGTGAGGCGTCGGCCCGCCCGGACATGCCCATGGTCTACTTGCTTGCTGTCGGGGCCGGGGTTGCGGTCCGTTCTGCCTTCGGGAGGTACTGCTCGGGCATCGGGGAACCCGGGAACCACTTCTCGTAGAGCTTCTTCCAGGTGCCGTCCTCCATGGCTTCGGCCAGGCCCTTGTTGAGGGCCTCCTTGAGGGCGGTCTTGCCCTTGGCGACGGCGAAACCCGCCGGCGCGTCGAAGGACGGGATATCCGCGGCGCTGACCAGTCCGAACTGTTCCTGGTAGGACTTTGCAGCTTCGTAGTCCAGGAAGTGTGCATCCACTGAACCGCTGTTGACGGCAGAGATTGCAGTGTTGTTGTCCGGGAACCGGACCAGGCTGGCCGAGGTGAAATTCTTCACTGCATAGGCTTCCTGCAGTGTCCCCTGCACTACGCCCAGGCGTTTTCCGGAAAGGCCGTCCGCGTTGCTGATGCCGGAGGACTTGGTGGTGATGACGGTGAGGTAGCCAGCCAGGTATCCGTCAGAGAAATCGACAGTTTCCTTGCGCTTGTCCGTGATGCCGATGGCGGCCACTCCGGCGTCGAACTGCCCGTTGGCCACGGCGGCCAGCAGGCCAGAGAAGTCCTGTCCGGTGAAGACCACGTTGTCTACGCCGGCGCGGGAGGCAACGTCCGTAAAGAGTTCCACGTCGAAACCGGTGAATTTACCTTGGGCATCCGTGAACGTATAGGGCTTGGAATCGCCCAGGCTGGCAACCCGGATGGTCCCCGGCTCAATGAGGCCATAAGGGTTCTCGGCCGGCGAGGAGGAGGCGGTTGAGGAGCCGCCGCAGCCGGAGAGTGCCAGGACAGCGGCAACAGCCGCGGCAATAAGCGCTGCGGGGCGCACAGTAATTCGAGTATTCACAGCGAGTTTTCCAATCGTGAGGATGCGGGAGATGGAGGATCAAGATCCGCCGTGGCGGGTTTGCCGGAACCCTTGCTGAGTCCGGTCTCAATGCCTAGGATTGAGACCGGACTCACATCGATGGATAGAAATGTAATCGACGCCACTAAGGGCGTCAAGAGTCCGTTACGAAAGGCCGACATGAGTACTGATACTTCCCGCCGACGCGACGTCACTGTTGCCGACGTCGCCAAAGCCGCGCAGGTATCCAAGGCCCAGGCAGCCCGCGCCTTGGGAAACTACGGGGCTGTGAGCGACGACGTGCGGGAACGGGTGCTGGCTGCCGCTGAGCAGTTGAACTACCGGCCCAACGAGCTTGCCCGCAGCATGAACACGGGGAAGTCCAACACCATCGGCGTAGTGGTGGGCGACATCGAAAACCCGCACTTCGGCCTGGCCACCCGTGGAATCACGGACACTGCCAAGAAAAGCGGCTTCAACGTCATCCTGGTCAACACGGACGAGGACAGGGCGGCGGAGGTGGACGCCGTCAGGGTGCTGCTGGACAAACGGGTTGACGGGCTGATCGTGGCCCCTGCCTCCTCCGTGGAGACCCAGCACCTCCAGGACGTCCACAGCTCGGGAAGGCCGCTGGTCCTGCTGGACCGCAAAGCGCAGGGTCTGGCGGTGGACACGGTGGCAGTGGACATGGAAAGCATTTCCTACGAATCAACCCGCTACCTGATCGGGGCGGGACACAGCCGGATCGCCTTCATCTCCACCCTTCGGACGGATGACTCCTACTCCACAGGTTTGTCCCTGGGCTCCTCCCAGATTTCGGACCGGCGGGACGGGATCATGCGGGCGTTCCGGGAAGCGGGCCTAAGGCAGCCTGATGACCTGGTGCGCTTCAACGCCGACGGACCGGAAACCATCAAGAAGATTACGCGTGAACTGCTGCAGCGGCCTGATCCCGCAACGGCCATTATTGCCTCGGACGGCCTGATCGGACTCAGTGTGGTGGAGGCCATCCAGGACCTCGGACTCGCCATTCCAAACGACGTCTCCTTCCTCATGTATGACGACTTTGCATGGACTCGCCTTACCACGCCTCCTTTGACGGTGATCGCCCAACCCGTTTACGAGATGGGCGTGGCAGCAGCCGAGGCCCTCATCCGGCAGATCCAGGGCAGGAAAGGACCGGCGGACAAACCTGAATTCGCCGCGACCCTCGTCAAGCGCGGATCGGTGGGCAAGCTGTCCGGCGGACAAGGCAGCCACGATGGCCGGCGGAAGGAAAACCCGCCAGCGACATAATCTTCGCCGGACGTTCATTTTTTCCTCAACGGCGCACTGACCCGGCCCACGTAGCGTGAAAAGAGTTCGAGCAACACCCGCAACAGCCGTGAGGATTGCCATGATCACCAGCCAGCAGCCCGTCGTCCTGACCAGCAGCAGCATCGACTCAAGCGACGAGGACGTCGTCGAAGCCAACGTCAGCATCGTGGATGCCATGCACGCCGCCCTGCTCCGCACCGAGGAAATGTCGCCCGTCGCCGTGCGCAGCTACTACGTTGACTTCTACCTCACCCAGGTGCTCGAGGGCGGCTTCGCGCAGTACGTGTTCACCGCCGTCGACCGCTCCGAAACGGACACCCTGATCCGTGAGGGCATGGCCGGAATGGGAGCCGACGCCCACCTGGACCTCTTCAACCGCGCAGTGGAGGCATTCGACGGCCTGTCCGAGGCAGACGAGGAGCACTACCTGGACGGCGGCCTGGACGACTCCGAGGACACGCCCGACGGCGTCCTCCGGATGGAGGAGCTCGATGGCGAGTTCGAGGAGCTGCTGGAGAGCGAAAACATCACCGCGCTCAACGCCGCCTGGCTGCGGGCCCAGCCAGAACTGCTGGTACTGGACGACGAAGAGATCGGCGCGTATATCGAGCGGCTCGCGGAACAGATCCCGGACCTCCCCGAGCGCCAGGCGCAGGCCGGCGCAGAGGCATTGGAGGACGCCCCGGACTTCGAAATTATCATCCGCGAACTCTGCAGCATCGCTGGATACGAGTTGATCGGGATCACCATGGGCGACCCCAACTTCGTGCACGGTGGCGAAAAAACCCTCGCCTGGCACTTCTCCACCGACCACGGCGACTTCCTGATGGTCGAAGAAGACGACGAAGCCTTCATGATCAACCCGGAAACCCGGGAAATCGTTGCCGCAGTGGAGTTCGAAGAGGCGGATGCCGAGATGGTCGAAGCCTAGGGCCGGTTCCGGTTTCCTTCGCCGGATTCGCGGGAAGGCCGCGGGTTCGCTGGAAATTTACAGCGTCCCCGGGGCCTTCCGGCGTCTTCGGGCGGCCGTGCTCCGAGCCCTGTCAGCTGTTCTGCTCCAAAGCCATTGCCAGGATGTCCAGCAGCCCGTCGTCCACCTGCTCTACCGACGTCAGGCGGACCTTGCGGGTGAATGGATCGTCCGCCCGGGTCCTGATGGCCTCGATGCGTCCGTCCGCAGGGGCATCGAGCCGGAGGGTGACATCCACGGCCGTATTCGTGGTGCGGGTGACCTGGGCGAACTTGCGCCGCGGGCTGTGGAGCGACACATAGCCTTTCCGCATCTGGATGGCCACGCCGTCGGTTGCGGACGCCCAAGCCAGGAGGGCGTCCGCAATCGGCCGCAGCCGGGGGTGGCTGGCGTACTGGCCGTCGATCAGCTCATCCGCGTCCCGGAGCATGAACTCCGGGTAGCCGAACATTTCCCACGACACCGCGTACTGCGCGTACCCCGTCACCCCGAAGGTGTCGCGCATCCAGGCCCGGAGTTCGCTGTCGTTCTCTATGCCGGCGGCCCGGGCCTTTTCCGCCCAATGGGTGGTGTCCTTGCCGGTTTTCCGCAGCAGCAGCGCCTTGTTGCTGTCCACCATCGCTTGCCAGGTGCCGGCCTTCTTGGGGGACGCGGGGGCTTGGTTTTCATGCTGTTGGGACTGGTCACTGGGCATGCCTCGATCGTAGTGCGGCAGGCTTTGGCAGGCGCGCAGGAGCGGTGGCAGAAAAAGGTTTCCGGGCACCCGTAACCTTTCTGCTGCCGCCGGCGATGTAGGAGGTGATGGGTCCGCACGCCGGGCCCGAAACGAACGTGTTATCTAGGTTTTGGAGTGTCTTATGTCGTTGTTCACCGTTCTCGCCACCAGCAAAGTCGCCGCCGGAGTACTGGCTGCCGGCACCATCGCCGTGGGCGGAACCGGCGCCGCCGCTGTTTCCGGTGTCCTCCCCGCCGAAGCACAGCAGACCGCCCACGATCTGTTCGGCGCACCGGCCCCGCAGCTGGCAGCTGAAGCAGCAGCGGAGGGCCAGGCAACTGCCGAAGCCGCTGCTGATGCTGCCGCAGACGCCAACGCTTCCGCGGACGCAGACGCCGCAGCCGCTGGTGACGCCGCCGTCACTGACGAAAACGTCTCCGCCCAGGCTTCTGCCTCCGCAACCGCGGGCACGGCAGTTGACGCCGCCGGCGCCGCAGCCTTCGGCCTGTGCACCGCGTTCACCAACGGCGGCCTGAACGCCTCCTCCGAGGGCTTCTCCTCCCTGGTGATCGCCGCTGAAGGCGAAGCAAACGTCGAAAGCTTCTGCGCCGACGTCGTTGCTGAAGCTGACGCCGCCGCGGAGGCCGGTGCTGCTGCCGCCGGTTCCGCCGCCGTTGACGTTGAGCGCCCTGAGCTGCCTGCCGCTCCGGCCGTGCCTGCCGTTCCGGGTGTAGACGGCGAGCCCGCCGTTCCCGCTGTCCCGGCTGTCCCCGCCGAGGGCGGCAACGTCGTGGACGCTCCCGCAGTTTCGGTCCGCTAAGGACTGTTGGCTAGGCTGTACTGCGGGAAACGGCACGTTCCGTTTCCCGCAGTACTGCACTTCCGGGCTGCGCGGACCCCATTAAGGGCCCTCCGACAGACCCGGAACGGTTGCCTGCAGGCAGCACGCAAAATCACGGGAACTGGCAGTCCGAAGCGGAAACCCGGACAGGCGCGAGGCGCGTCCGGGGATGGAGGAGCCGCTGGTGCTAAGCACGTTGGCCCAAGAAGAGATCGACATATTCGACAGTGCGGCCGGAACAGATCCGGCGGCGCTGTTCGGTGCTGCCTATCGGTCCTTTGCCGGCCCAGTGCAGGGATACCTCAAAGCCCGCGGGGTGGACGATCCTGAAGCGGTGACCCAGGACGTGTTCCTGGCGTTCTACCCAAAGATTGACGGCCTCACCGGCGGGCTCCAGGGCGCCAAGTCACTGTTGTTCTCCATCGCCCACGCGCGGATGGTGGACTACTACCGCAGGATTGAGCGACGGCCGCAACTGAGCCCGTACGATCCGCAGCACGATGCCAGGACCACGCCCTCGGCGGAGGACCACGCGGTGGACCTGAACGGCGGAGCGGCCGCCCTGCTGGAGGGACTCAGCGAGGAGCACCAGGAAGTACTGGCCCTCCGCGTGGTGGCCGACCTCTCCCTCGAACAGGTGGCCCGCATCATGGGCAAGAGCACCGGAGCGATCAAGCAGCTCCAACGCAGGGCCCTTCAAAACCTCAAGGCACAAACGCTTCAAAGAAACCAGGCGAATTCATGAGTGACAACGCAGCATCCCGCAGTGACGGGTTCGTTGACCAGCTGCTGCTGGAAGCAGGACTGGACGACGACGGGCAGCTACGCCCTGCGCTGCTGGAACTTCGCGCCTTCGCCGGGCCCGCTCCGGAACCCTCGGCCGAGGTCGCCGCGCTGATGGCTGGAACCGCGTCCGCTGGCGCAGCCCCCGCTGGAACCGCGTCCGCTGGCGCAGGACAGGCTGCCGCCCTTGATGAGGTGCCCCCGGTGGATGAACTGGCGGCCCGCCGTCGGACCAGGCGCCGGGTTGCACTGACCACACTGTCCGTGGCCATCTCGCTCGGTGCCGGTGGAGCCGTTGCCGCTGCCTCGGACCAGGGGTTCCGCGACTCTTTCACGCACATCAACCAGGCCATCACGTCCTTCGTGACCGGTGCAGGCGCCGCTCCGGCCGGTGACGAGGCGGTGGAACCAGCGCGTCCGGCAGAGGTTCCCGCCGCCCCGGCCACGGATCCAGCCATGCCCGCGCCTACGCTGGCTGCGGAACGTCCGGCTGTCCCGGCGCCGAGCGGCCCCACAGCTGCCGACGGCGTCCCGGGCCAGGCAGCCGTACCGGACAAGCCTGCCGCCGATCCGTCAAAGACCCTCCCCAGCGCCGTTCCGGGGGATATCACGGAGGGCATGGGACGCCCCACCGTCCCGGTCCCTGAACCTTCAGACCTCCCGCTGCCCGACTCGCTGCCCGCAGTCCCGCTGCGGTAGGGGCAAGGCGGCGCGACCGGCACAACTGCTGCGGCGCCGGAAACATAAGCCCTACCGGTTCATTCTGGCCAGCTTCGCCCGGACCATCATGAACACGCCGTAACAGATCAGGCCTGCGCCCACCGCTGCCAGGAGATATACCCCCAGGGGCTGGTCCCGCAAAGCACGCAGGCCGCCGTCGAGCCCGGTGGAGTCTTCCGGATGGGCCTGCAGCGTGGCTATGGCGATCAGCAGCCCCGTCAGCAGCAGTACGGTTCCTTTGGCCACGTAGCCCGTCACGCCGAGGACGGTCACCGCGGTCCGTGCCGTGGGGGATGCGGGCATGACCAGGTGCTTTTCGAAGGACTTCCTGAGCCCGCGGATGCCATAGACCACGCCCGTCACAGCGATTGCGGCCCCCAGCAGGACCAGCAGCGCCACGCCACCGGGAGCTTTCATGACCGAGACGGTGAGGTCGCTGGCAGCCCGCTGGTTGTCGCCGCCTGAGCCCGTCCCCGTAGCGAAGGACATCAGCGTCAACGCGAGCCCGGCAAAAACCAGCGCCTGGGCGCCCGCTTTGGCTTTCTTCCCGGCTTTTTCCTTCGAAGGCAGGTGGTTGTAGTCGAAGATCGCATCGCTGGCCTGCCACAACGCGAGTGCCGCGCAGGCCGCGAAACTCGCCCACAGGAGGAAGGGGCCCGCAGGCTGCGTGGCGAGTTCCGCCACGGCGCCGCTGAAATCGGCGTTCCCCGTTCCGCCAAACGCAAGCCGGATGGCAATCGCACCCACCAGCAGGTGCAGGATACCGCTCGCCGCAAAGCCGGCCCTCGCCAGCATCTCCAAGGTCCGCGAGTTGGTGACGTTCTCTGCCGCGTCAACGGCCTGCTTCAGTTCTTTTTTGATGGCGGTTCCTTTGTGCGCGTGCTGTGCTGGCGTGCGCCCCCTGCACACTAGGGCAATCGTGCCACGCTGGGGCAGTGCTGGAACAGTGGGCGCCGTCCCGCCCTCCGTTCGGCTGCCTGGTGCTTCTTACAGCCCGGCCATGGGGAGGAATGCCCATCGCGGGCGTCCATCCGGCGTGCAACCATGTGACGAGCGATTGTACGGTGCCGGCTCTTGCACGATCCCAACTGACTGAGGATCCGCGTCACCCGGCCCCGTGAACTTCTTCCCGGGGGACACCATGACTTTTTACGGCGCTGATGCCGGCCAGTTGCGGGCTTTGGCCAGGGCGGCTGACCAGGCGGCCACCCTGCTGGGCAGCCGGGCACTCTCCCTGCACAGCCAAATCCAGTCGGCGCCGTGGAAGGGTTCCGACGGCGAACGCTTCCGCCAGGACTGGAGCAGCAGCCACCGGCCGGGCCTGGACAAGGTGGTGTCAAGCCTGCGGGAGAACTCCCGGATCCTGCTCCGGCACGCCGAGGAGCAGGAGAAGGCTTCATCCGGTTCCATCAGCGGTGGAGGAACAGGCGCCTGGGACCGGATCGCCTCCCTGGCTGACCAGGCCCGGGAGTGGTTGAGGGAACAAGCCGTAGCCGCCGCCGCGGCAGCGGAACACCGCCGGGAACTGCAAACGGGCATGGAGCACATGCTCGATGCCAGCCCCGAAGAGCAGGCGGCATGGTGGAAGGGACTCTCCGCTGCCGACCGGATGTACCTGATAGAGGGCGGGGACGAGGACCGCGCCTTCGCCAACGACCTGATGCGCATGGACGGCGGAATCCCCGCCTCCGTCCAGGAGCTGGCAAGGGAACACCTCCAGGAACTGGGCAAGGTGGACATCCCCGTCTACTCCGAGACCGGCACGGCCTCCATCGAGGCTCGCGTCGCCTGGGTGCACGGCGGCGCCGAAGTGGGGACGGAAGTGGTGGAAAATGCCGACGGTTCAGCCACCGTGAAGGTGTACGGGAACATGGGCTTGGGCGTGAATGACGCCAGTGGAGCCGCAGGCGCCACCCTCAACGGACAGGTCTCCCGGGAATACACATTCGGCAGCGTGCAGGAAGCCATGGCGGCCCGGGAGCAGATGTACCGGGACCTGCCGCCGGATACTGCGGGCGAGATCAAGGACGTGGCCGGCAACCCGCCCGGGTACATCCTGGACACCATCAACGACGCTGCCGGTGACAACGGATCCACGGGCCAGGCGGACAAAGCCAAGGGGACCTACTCCCTGTACGCGGACGCGGATGCGGGCGCCGCCTCGGGCTCTGCGTCGCTGGACCTGGCGTACGAACGGAACCTCACTGACGGGACTGCAACAGCGAGCGGCGAGGTCTCCGCCCGGGGCAGCCTCAACCTGGACGGCCGCGTGTTCGAGGCTTCGGGCAAGGGCGGGCTCCAGGTCAGCATGGACAAGCACCACGCCATCGATTCGGTATCCGTTTCGATGGAGGGCACCGTTGCCCATGGCATCACGGCGGGCACGGACTTCAAGGCTGCCGGGATCGGCTCCACGGTCACTGCGGGCACCCAGGGCACGGTGCGGATCGACGTGGACTATTCCGCGGAGAACAGGCCGGTGATCGACAGCTACCTGCGCAACGTTGCGCTGGGGAACGAGTACGCTGCAGCCCGGGATGCCGCCCGGCTGTATGAGGCAGGCTCCGCCACCGTGCAGGTCAACAGCGTGGTCACCGCGTCCAGCACCGCCGGGCTGGATGTAAAGCTGGGCGAGGTGGATGTCAGCACCGAAAACCGGGCCACCACCAATGTGGCCACGTACTATAAGGTGCCCAACGACACCCGGCTCGAGAGGCTGTGACCATGACAGTGCACATCGAATCCCCGCTGGGTTTTACGGCAGACTTCCCCGGGCACACCCAGGTCCTGGCTGATTCCGCTGCCGGGCCCAACAGTGAACAGTACGGCTTGCCCGGCGGCGTCCTGGTCACGGTCATTATGGACGACGCGTCGGTTCGGGACGCGCCGCAGGCAAACGGTTGGGCGCACGTGATGGCAGGGTTCTACCGGGACGAACGGGCCGGTGCCGTCCTGGCGGAGGGTGAACTGGACCTGCCCGGGAAAGCCGCCTACGCCGTAGTGGTGGGATATAACGACGGCGGGGGCTCGCCAAAGATTGCCGCCGCGGCAGGCATATGGGAACGCGGGCGGTTCATCGGCGTCGTGGCCATCTGGCCAGCTATTGACCCTTCCGTGGAGCCGCGGCTGGGCATGTTGAAGGAGATCGTGGCCCGCATCAGCCCGGCCTGACAGCCTGTCCCTAGCGCCGGCGGTAGCAGAGATCGAAGATGAGCCGCCCGGCCTCGTGGGCCTTGGCTTCGAAGCTGGTCCGGATTCTTCCTTCGAACCGGGGCGCCCAGCCTCCTGTTTCATCGATGCCCTCGTTGGGCCCGGTGTGCTCGGTGCTGACGGGGGCCCGGCCCTCGCGGACCGGGGCGCCGCCCACCACGGATTCGACGCCGGACTGCCACACCTGCGTCAGGGGGCTCTCCGGTCCGCGGCGTTCGCCGGTGTGCAGGTTCTCGAAGTCGTTGGAGCCGGCCAGGACGTCGCGGACATGGACGGCATAGTTGGACCAGTCGGTGGCGATCCGCCACAGCCCGCCCGGCTGCAGGGCACGGGCGGCAAGGTCTGCGAATTCGGGCTGGATGAGGCGCCGCTTGTGGTGCCGGGACTTGTGCCAGGGGTCGGGGAAAAAGACCCACAGTTCGCTGACGGAACCGGCCGGGAGCATGGTGGCCAGGACCTCCGGGGCGTTCGCCTCGACCACCCGCACGTTCTTCAGCCCCCGGCTGTTGATCTTGATGATGGTGTTGGCCAGGCCCGGGGTATAGACCTCCACCGCCAGGAAATCGGTGTCCGGGTTCTGCTCTGCGGCGTGGCAGACGGCGTCGCCCAGGCCGGAGCCGATCTCCACGATAAGGGGCGCTTTGCGGCCGAACTCGGCTTCGGCGTCAAACGTGTAGTCAGGGTGGACGGAGGTGTTCGCAACGTGCCGCGGAACATCCACCGCCCATCGTTCAGCGTGCTCTTCCCAGGCCGCCTGCCGGCGGCCCTGCAGGCGCGTGCCGCGGCGGACGAAGCTGACCGGGCGGCCGCCGTAGGTGCCGAAGGAGGCCTGCGTCCCCGGCGTTACGGCCCTCGGGACATGCGGCTGCTGGGGGTTTTCTGGGGATTCACTCATCCCTTCCAGAATAGCGGCGCGGGGACTATGTCCGGCTCACAGTTTCCCCAACTGGTCCAGCCCGGGACCTAAGGCCAGGCCAACCACTAGACCGGCGGTGCACAGTGCAACGGCGGCCATCCTCCGTCCGGGCGTTGCGCGTGGTTGGCAGTACATGATTGGAATGGACAGCGCCAGAGACGGCAGCGAAAAAAGGAGGGGCAGGCTGAAGAACACCAGAGGTGCCACCCAGGGGGCCTCCGAGGGGCCGTTTGATGGATAAGTGGCAAGCATGGCAAATAAGGCCAGTGGAGCTGTGATCGTCATGCTGGCCAGGGCAAGGCCCGCCAGAATCAGGCTGGCTGTTGCTTTGCGGACGGTTTTGGGGTCTTGGGGTGCCGTGCTCTCCACCGGGACTACCCCAAGCGGCGGCATCGCGGGCCCACGTGGTTCATTCGGTTGCTGACTGTCCATCTCTCTCCTGACGCCGGTGCTGGTCGCTGAGCTGCCCGCATCTGCTCCGGGTTGCAGCTGCGGGTTCCAACGTAGGCGTGGGACAGGCCTGCCGGAAGGCGCCGCGGGCCCTATGTGGATATCCAGGGAGCCGATCCAGCCTGCAAGAATGGGCGGATGAGGGAAGCGACCGACGCCGAGGCAAGGGACTCCCGGGCTGGTGGCCCTGGGCCGAAAGAGCAGCCGGGGACCCTGGTGGACGCTGAGGTCGATGAAACTCCGGCGCCCGCGCCCACCCGGGTGGCCAGCCGCCGGCAGCTCGCCTACCTTGGACTTTGCCTGGTCCTGATCGGGCTGAACCTGCGCACGGTTTTCTCCAGCTTTTCCGCAGTCCTGCCCGAGGTGTCATCCCAGGCGGCACTGCCGGGGTGGGCGGTAGTGGTATTGACCACCGTGCCGGTCACCCTCCTGGGGGTGTTTGCGCCGCTCGCGCCTGTACTCGCCAGGAGGTTCGGCGCCGAGCGCGTGCTCCTCGGTGCGATGGCAGTACTCACCGCGGGTCTCCTGCTGCGTCCCGCCGGACTGGGGCCGGCGGGTACCGCCGCCGGGCACCTGCCCGCGCTCCTGGCCGGGACGGCGGCATGCGGGGCAGCCATTGCGCTGTGCAACGTCCTGCTGCCCGGGCTGGTGAAGCGGGACTTTCCGCACCGCCTGGGCCTGATGGGAGGTCTCTACACGACGGCCATCTGCGCGTCGGCCGCGTTAGGTGCCGGCTTCACGTACCCGGTCTTCGCGGCAACGGGGGAGTGGACCCTGGCTTTGTGGTTCTGGGCGCTGCCCGCCGTCGTCGTCCTTCTGTTGTTCCTGCCGGTGGCACTCCGCCAGCCACGGATCAGGCACACGGCAGTGAAGGACGGCGTCAACGTGTGGCGCTCCGCAGTGGCCTGGCAGGTGACCGTATTCATGGTGCTGCAGGCCATGATGTCCTTCAGCGTTTTCGCCTGGCTTGCCCCGATCCTGCGCGAACGCGGGGTGGACGGGGCAACTGCCGGGCTGATCGTCTCAATGTCCATCGTGCTGCAAATGCTCGGCTCGCTGTTCGCGCCCGCACTCGCCGCCAGGTTGAAGGACCAGCGTGCCATCAACACGGTGGTGGCGCTGATGACCGGGGCCGGCTTTGCGCTGAGCATATTCGGACCGCTGGAGCTGGTCTGGGTGTGGGCCGGGCTGCTGGGGCTGGGCCAGGGAAGCCTCACCGCGGTGGCCCTCACCATGATCATGCTCCGGACCCGCGACGGGCACACGGCCGCCCACCTCTCCGGCATGATGCAGGGCGTGGGCTACGGCGTGGGCTCCACCGGCACCCTGATGGTGGGCCAGCTGCACCAGGCCACAGGATCCTTCACCGCCGCCGGCATTCTCTTCCTCGTGGTCGGACTGCTCGCCGGGATCTTCGGATACCGCGCCGGCCGCAACCGGTTCGTCGGGTAGGGGCCAGCCGTCATGCAGGATCCGGTAGTGCCTGCCACCCACCCCGCGGTGGGGATCCTCCGGGGACAGTATCTCTGGGTGACGGTTGGCACGTGTGCCCTGGTGTTCCTGGCCGCCTTCGAGTCCCTGGCCGTCACCACCATCATGCCCCTGGTCAGCCGGGAGCTCGACGGCGCCGGGCTCTACGCCCTCGCCTTTGCCGGCCCGCTGGCCACCGGGGTGACCGGCATGGTTGCGGCCGGAAACTGGTCCGACCGGCGCGGACCCACCGCGCCGCTTTACGTCTCGGTGGCCCTCTTCGTGGCAGGCCTCCTGATCGCAGGGACCTCGGCGTCGATGCCGCTGCTTGTCACCGGACGCCTGGTCCAGGGCCTCGGCGGCGGCGCCTTGACCGTTGCCCTCTATGTACTGGTGGCCCGCATTTACCCCGCCGCCCTGCATCCAAAGATCTTCGCGGCCTTCTCCGCGGCGTGGGTCATCCCGTCGCTGGTGGGGCCGTCTGCCGCCGGGATCGTGGCGCAGGTCTTCAGCTGGCACTGGGTGTTCCTGGGCGTGGTGGGACTGGTCATCCCGGCGCTGGTGGTGATCGCGCCCGTGCTGAAGGGACTGGAACCCCCTCGCGAACCGGCCGGGGGGCACCCGCTACCGCCCTGGGCTCCGGGCCGGCTTGCCTGGGCAACCCTCGCGGCGCTCGCTGTCCTGGCGCTCAACCTGTCACGCGAGCTCCGGATCCCCGGCGTTCCTGCAGCGCCGGCACTCGTTGCCGTTGCCGCCGTCGTTATTGCCCTGCTTGCCGCCCGCCCCCTGGTTCCGAGGGGCACCCTCACCGCCCGGCGCGGCCTGCCCAGCGTGATCCTGGTGCGCGGGCTCGCCGCGGCCGCGTTCTTCGGTGCCGAGGTGTACCTGCCTTACCTGCTGATCGAGCAGTACGCCTTTTCGCCCACTTTCGCGGGCCTCACCCTGACAGGCGGCGCGCTGGCATGGGCGGGAGCCTCGGCAGTCCAGGGGCGGCTCGGCAGCAGGCTGTCCCACCGGCGTGCGGTGGGCATCGGCGCCGTGATGGTCCTCGGAGCGGTGATCCTCGCCCTGGCCACCACCGCGCTTTACTGGCCGGCCGCCGTCGTCATAGCTGGCTGGATCTTTGCCGGCGGTGGCATGGGGCTGCTGTATCCAAGGCTCAGCGTCATGACCCTCGCGCTCTCCACCAAGGAGAACGAGGGCTTCAACAGCTCTGCCATGTCCATCGCGGATTCACTGGGCGGCGCGTTGGCGCTCGCCACCACCGGCATCGTGTTCACGGCATTTACGACGACGGCGGAATCCTTTGCCGGGGTCTTCGGACTCGCCGCCGTGGTGGCCGCAGCCGCGGCCATCATTGCCCCACGGGTCACCGCCAAATCCCCGAGGGAAGTCAGGGGAGCCGCGTTGCCCGCACCACCACGTCGGCGATAGTGGCATGCTGGCCGTCAGGCCCCGTGACGGGGCGTTCCCGGCTCGTCTGGACTTCCAGCTGCCATTCGGGGCTGTCGAGGCCCAGTTCCCGGACCACTTCATCAGCGGTGTAGAACATGCCCTTGTGGTGGTGGTGCTCGCTGCCCCACGGCGGGAGCCGGTCCGGGTGGTGCCCCACCACCAGCAGGGTCCCGCCGGGTTTTACGGCCGCCGCGGCTGTGCGGAGCGGCCCCTGCCAGGCGAGTTCCTGCGAGTGCAGGAACTGCGACGTCACCAGCTCGAAGGTCCCTTCCGGCCGCCACTGTTCCAGGTCAGCCTGCTGCCAGGTGATCCTGCTGGCAATTGTTCCCTCGGCGGCATGGACGCTTTCACGGGCGAGCGCGGCCTTCTCGTGGGAACGCGCCCGTTCCAGCGCGACGGCGGAGACGTCGACGGCCGTGACCGTCCAGCCCTGCTGGGCCAGCCAGATGGCGTCCGCACCCTCCCCGCAGCCCAGGTCCAAAGCTTTGGCCGGCCTCAGGCCGCCGGCCTCCCGGACCAGCTGCGGGTTCGGTTTTCCGCTCCAGACCTGGGGCTTGGCACGGTACCGCTCATCCCAGACCGCCGCGGCGGCAACACTCGTTGCGGGACCGGCCGTCGTGCCTTCGGCGCCCGGTCCCCCGGCGGCCGGTCCGTCCTCAAGGCCAGTGCCGCCGTCGTGAGTTGCCAGGTGCCATTCAGGATGCTGCGCTTCATGCCGGTGGGCTGCGTGTTCGCTCATGCCTCAACCCTGCCCCGGGGGCACCGTGTTGGCAACGCCCCAACCAGGTAGCGCTAAGTGTCGTTTTGGGCCCTGAAAACGACACTTGGCGCTACCTAGTTGGCAACGGGGAAGGGCCGGGGGAAGCCGGACGGGCAAGGGGAACGCGCCCGGGATGCTAGACTGGTGGAACTTGATGTGCAGTGATGCCCAGGTTTTCGTGTTGTGGAGGTCCTCCTCCCTGCAGAAACTGGGCTTTTTTCATGTGAGAGGCACATCCTGCGTCGATGAACGCGTTCCATTTGGTCCCGGCCGCCGCTTTGAATAAGCGGCAACAGGCTGGTTGATCACCTGAATTTTCTTCGGCGAACCCCTGGGCCAACCGGCGTCGGGGGCCGATATCCGCACGGATACCGCCTGAAAGACCTTTGACTTTGACTACATTTGCTGCCCTCGGCACGCCCAAGGCCCTTGCCGACACCCTCACCGCCCAGGGAATTGAAACTCCGTTCCCCATCCAGGTGAAGACCCTCCCCGACACACTCGCGGGACGCGACGTCCTGGGCCGCGGCCGCACCGGCTCCGGCAAGACCATCGCGTTCGCCATCCCGCTGGTGGCACGCCTCGCCGAGCGCGAAGCCCCGTACTTCCGCAAGCCCGGCCGCCCCATGGGCCTGGTCCTGGCACCCACCCGCGAACTGGCCACCCAGATCAACGCCACCATCGAGCCGCTGGCCAAGGCCGCCGGGCTGAACACCACCGTGATCTACGGCGGCATCTCCCAGGCACGACAGGAAAAGGCTCTCCGTGCCGGCGTCGACATTGTTATCGCCTGCCCCGGCCGCCTGGAGGACCTGATCCGCCAGCGCATCCTCACCCTCGAGGCCGTGGAAATCACCGTCCTGGACGAGGCCGACCACATGGCCGACCTCGGCTTCCTGCCCGTGGTGAAGAAGCTTATGGACATGACCCCCAGCCAGGGCCAGCGCCTGCTCTTCTCCGCCACGCTGGACAACGGTGTGGACAAGATCGTCCAGCGCTACCTGTCCAACCCCCTGACCCACTCGGTGGATGACCCGCAGGCAGCGGTGACCACCATGGAGCACCACGTCCTGGTGGTCAACGACCAGACCGTCAAGAAGCAGCTGATCGTGGAGCTCGCTTCCGGCGCCGGCCGCCGCGTCCTGTTCATGCGGACCAAGCACCACGCCCGCAAGCTGGCCAAGACCCTGACCGACGCCGGGATCCCCGCCGTGGACCTGCACGGCAACCTCTCGCAGAACGCCCGTGACCGCAACCTCGCCGAGTTCTCCAATGGTGACGTCCGCGTCCTGGTCGCCACCGACGTCGCCGCCCGCGGCGTGCACGTGGACGACGTCGAACTGGTCATCCACGTTGATCCGCCCACCGAGCACAAGGCATACCTGCACCGGTCAGGCCGCACCGCCCGCGCCGGTTCCGACGGCACCGTTGTGACCATCACCCTGCCCGAGCAGCAGACCGATGTGAAGAAGCTGATGA
Organism: Pseudarthrobacter phenanthrenivorans Sphe3; assembly: GCF_000189535.1. NCBI lineage: Bacteria > Bacillati > Actinomycetota > Actinomycetes > Micrococcales > Micrococcaceae > Pseudarthrobacter > Pseudarthrobacter phenanthrenivorans. Next base: position 3,853,852 of record NC_015145.1, on the reverse strand, counting down.
AGGCCGCCGGCGTTGACGTCAGCTTCGAGCGCGTCACCGCCACCTCACCCATCGTGGCTGACCTCGTGGGCGAAATGGCTGAAAAGATCGATCCGCGCACCCGCGCAGCGCTGCTGGCCAAGAAGGCCGCACAGCAGGGCGGCGGCACCTCTACAGGCGCCAATGCCGAGCGCAAGCGCGCCCGCCGCCAGGCTTCACCGGTTGCCGGTGGACGCGGCGGCCGCGGTGGACGCGGCAAGGTTTCCGCCGAGCCTGTCCGCACCGATGTTCCGCGCGCCGAGCGCCGCGCAGCTGCCTTCGAAGGCCGCACCGAAGCCCGTGCAGCGTTCGACCGCGTCGCCGAGCAGAACGAGGACCGCGCCATCGCGGCTGCAGCGGCACGCCGCAACGCCCGTGGCCGCGGCACCGCATCCACCCACCGCAACGACGTTCCCGCGGCAGGTGGCCGTGCATCGGCCGGCCGCGGTTCCGACGGACGTGCGGAATCACGCGTGACCCGCAGCGAAGCACCCCGCGGCGGCACCGGACGCCCGGCCGGCTCAGGCCGTCCGGCAGCCTCGGGCGGCCAGCGCAACGGCCGCCCCGCAACCGGGCAGCGCGCCGCAGCAGGTGCCGGTGCAGGTACCCGCAGCGGCGGTTCACGTGCAGGTGCAGGTGCGGCCGGCGGCGGGAACAAAGCCGTATGGTCCTCCAACACCGGCGGCACCTCCGGCGGGTCCTACGGTTCAGGCAACGGTGGCGGCTCAGGCCGTCCCGCCCGCAGCGGTCCCCGCCGCGCCTCGGCTCCGGCATCGAACGAACGCCGTGGCCGCTAACAAGGCCCCATAACGTCCATCGATTGCTCCGCACCTGTCGTTTAGAAGGTCCATAACGGCAGGTGCGGAGCAATCGATGTGGTTGTTACCAGCCCCGCTCCCGCCACTCCTCAAGGTGCGGGCGTTCGGCGCCGAGCGTCGTCCCCCTGCCGTGGCCGGGATGGACGACGGCGGAGTCCGGGTAGGTGCCGAACAGCCGCTCCGTGACGTCGTCCAGCAGTTGGTTGAAACGTCCGGGATCCTTCTGGGTATTGCCGACGCCGCCGGGGAACAGCGAGTCGCCGGAGAAGATGTGCGTCAGTCCCCGCGGGTCCTGGTACACGTAGGCGATTGATCCGGGCGTGTGTCCCCGCAGGTGGACGGCGGTCAGCTCGAACCCGTCCACGGCAACCGTATCCCCGTGCCCGAGCCGTCTGTCCACTGGAACAGGCAGCGCATCGGCGTCGTCCGTTCCTGCTGCGGTGGGCGCACCGGTAGCCTCCACCAGCTCCTTCAGCGCCCGGACGTGGTCCCAGTGCTGGTGGGTGGTGGCGATAAGCACGAGCTTCGGCGTGGCGGATGTGTCTGCAGTTGCATCATCCAAGAGCCGTTGGATGGCCGGAAGGTCGTCCGCGGCGTCAATCAGCACCTGCTCACCACTCGCTTTCGCAGTCAGCAGGTACACGTTGTTGTCCATCTCGCTGACGGAGATCGTGCGGATGGTCAAGGCCGGCAGGTCGTACAGAAGTGTGTCCATGGCTCTGAGTCTATTCACGCCCCTCTGACACCCAGTTGGGATCCGCTGAGCGGGAGCCGACGACGGCGTCCGAGGCTTCGCCCAGCGCGTCCAGTTGCGCCGGGGTCAGGTCCAGGACCAGAGCGCCCAGGTTCTCGTCGATCCGGTCCCGCTTGCGGGTGCCGGGGATGGGAACCACTGGCAGGCCCAGCTGCCTGCCCTGGGCGAGCAGCCAGGCCAGGGCAACCTGGGCAGGTGTCGCGTCCAGTTCGTTAGCCACGGACCGCACGGTGTCCACCACCGCCTGGTTGGCACCCGCCGCGTCCGGAGCGAAACGGGGGATCCGGCGTCGGAAATCCTTTTCACCCAGGCTCGAGGCGTCAACGGTGCCGGTGAGGAATCCCCGGCCCAGCGGCGAGTAAGGCACAAACCCCACCCCAAGGGCGGCGGCAGCAGGAACAACATTGCGTTCCACGTCGCGGCTCCAGATGGACCATTCACTCTGGACCGCCGCAATCGGGTGGACGGCAGAGGCTTCTTGAAGCTCCTGGGCGGTCACTTCGGACAGCCCCAGGTGCCTGACTTTGCCCTGCTGCACAAGCTCCGCCATGGCCTCCACGGTTTCCACAATCGGAACGCGGAGGTCACGGCGGTGCATGTAGTAGAGGTCGATCGCGTCAGTGCCCAGCCGCTGCAGGCTGCGGTCCACCGCCTGCCGGATGTAGGCGGCGTCGCCCCTGATGTCCGTGTAGCCGTCCGTCGGTGTTCCCACCAGCCCGAACTTGGTGGCCAGCTGCACCTCGTCCCGCCGCTCCTTGAGCAGCCGGGCGATCAGTTCCTCATTGCTGCCCCCGCCGTAGATGTCCGCGGTGTCAATAAAGCTGACACCGGAATCGACGGCGTGATGCAGCGTCCGGAGCGCGTCCTCCTGGTCCACCTCCCCATACACCGGGGTGAGCGCCATTCCGCCGAAGCCGAGGGGGCTGACCCTGAGGCCGTCGCCGAGGTCCACAGTTGTTGGCATGGGTTCTCCTGTTCGTCCACTGTTGCTGGGTTCAAGTTTGCGGGGCGTGGGCTAATTCCAGGGGATGATCCGGTCCGCGGCCGGGCGGGTGGCCTGGATCAGCACCGCATTCGCTTCGTCCGGTCCGGCCGCCCAGGCCTCGGCAGCAGCCCTATCCATGCCGAAAGAGACGTGCCTTTCCACGAGCCGGGCCAACCGCAGGACGGGTGGCGTGTCCACGAACCACACCTCGTCCAGCTGCGCCCGGACGTCCTTCCACGGCTGCTGCTCCATCAGGAGGTAGTTGCCCTCGGTGATGATGAGGGGCACCTCGGCAGGGACAGCGATCGATGCCGCCACCGGCTCGTCCAGGGTCCGCCGGAATTCCGGGGCGTAGACCACGGGCTCATCCCGGCGCACTAGGCGGCGGAGCAGCGAAAGGTACCCGCCGGCGTCGAACGTGTCCATGGCCCCCTTGCGCTGCCGCAAGGGCGTGCCATCGATAATCGCGTTGCCCAGGTGGAAGCCGTCCATGGGCACCACCACTGCCTGCCCCGGACCAAACTGCTGCCGGATCCATTCCGCGAACGTTGATTTCCCGGAACCGGGCGCCCCGGCAATGCCCAGGATGACCCGTGTTCCCGGCACTAGCCGGCGCCGGAGGGCCTCCGTTGCTTCGGCTATCTCGGGTGAGTCCATGGCAAAAGCCTAAACCGGGGCCCGGACATGCGCTGAGTCTCCCCACCTTTGGTTCGGCACAGGCAGCGGACGACGGCGTTTTGCCGGGACACGCCGTCGTCCGTCCGTATAGGCTGGGAGACTCAGCGGTGGGAGATTCAGTTGGGCGGCCGGAGGCCAGGGGCACCCGGCCGGCTTTGCCGGGCGCTAGCCGGCCTGGAACACCGCCACGGTGCGGGCCGGGACGGTGAAGGTCCCGGTTGCCGGATCATGGGCGGCAGTCCTGACCACCGGGTCGCTGCCCGAGGCCTGGACCGGGTGGAGGCCGTAAGCGGTGCCTGTGGTGCCGGCGACTGCCTGGCTGACGGCCTCGTCGGCGGCGTTGAACACCACCACCAGTCCGGTGAGGTCCTCGTCCACGTCCGGGCCCACCGAGTCGTCGATCCGCATAACCACCACGCCGGGCGCCTGGTCCGGGCCCGCAGTGGGGAACGAGACCTTCTGCTGCACCAGGGCGGCGTCACCCAGGCGGAACAGCGGCGTGCTCTTGCGGATTTGCAGCAGTTCTGCCGCCCGGCTGCGCGCCTCGGCGATCGCGGCGGGTGCAGGCTTCAGCGTGGGGTCCGCCAGCAGCGGGCGCAGGTAGCCGTACTTGTCCTCGTTGTCGGCCTTGGGCGGCAGTCCGCGGCCGAAGCCGTTGGAGGCGTCCGTGTGGTCAAGGATGTTGAACCAGTCGCCCGAGTCGTAGCTGTTGCGGTCCAGGGATTTGCTGCGGAGGGATTCCCCGCCGGCGTGCCAGAACGAGATGCCCTGGCTGAAGGCCGTGGTGCTGAGCGCGAGGGTCTGCATCCGCGTCCGTTCCGCCATGGGGGTGTCCTGCGGCAGCTTCAGGGCAAAGGCATCAAACAGCGTCTCGTTGTCGTGCGCTTCCACGTAGGTGACGGCCTCCTGCGGATCACTGGTGTATCCGGCGGGGGCGCCGTTGTACGGCACGTCCGAGCCCTTGACGGTTGCACCGGTGCGGTCAACGAAGGAGTAGTCCTTCAGGTTGCCGGTCAGGCCCACCTTGATCAGGTCCTGGGCCAGGAGCAGGGATGCTTTCTGCTGTTCCGGGGTGCCGTTGGCAGGGGAGCTGTTGGGGTCGGTGAACAGGCCCGAAGCGAAGCCCTGGACCCGCGGGTCGGGGTCGAAGGGGCCGCCGCCGCGTACGGCGTCGCGCAGCCGGTCATTGAACGTGCCGATGCCGGTTCCGGCCATGTTCTCCTGCGTGGCCTGGACGAACCTGGCGTTGTTGGCCACCTCGCCGAAGTTCCAGCCTTCGCCGTAGAGGGTGATGTTCCTGCCGTCCACACCGTCCTTGGCCAGGGTCAGCCCGTCCAGGGCTGCCCGCACGTCCAGCATGTTCTGCTTGGAGTGGTGGCCCATGAGGTCGAAGCGGAACCCGTCCAGCTTGTAGGTCTTGGCAAGCGTCACCAGGGAATCGATCATGAGCTTGCCCATCATCGTGTTCTCGGTGGCCGTGTTGGCGCAGCAGGTGGAGGTCTCCAGTGAGCCGGTGGTGGCGTTCAGGCGGTGGTAGTAGCCGGGAACAATCCGGTCAAGGTTGTTGGACCCGGACTGGCCGGCGCTGGAGGTGTGGTTGTAGACCACGTCCTGGATGACGCGTGCCCCGGCGGCGTTGAGTCCGGCCACCATTTCCCGGAACTCGGTGATGCGTGCGGTGCCGTCCGGGTTGGTGGCGTAGGAGCCTTCGGGGGTGGTGTAGTGCAGGGGATCGTAGCCCCAGTTGAAGCCGTCCTTGGAGGCAGTTTCTGCGACGCAGGCCTGTTGTTCCTCTGAATCCGCGGGCAGTGCCGCGAGGTTGCAGGCGGGTTCGAGCTGTTCGCTGCGCCGTTCCTCGATGGTGCCGATGTCGTTCACCGGCAGCAGGTGGACGGCGTTGAGGCCCGCTGAAGTCAGTTCACGGAGGCGGCGCATGCCGTTGCTGTCCTGCTGTGCGAAGGCTTTGTAGGTTCCCCGGTGTTCCTCCGGGACGGAGGCATCGGTGATGGAGAAGTCGCGGACGTGCAGCTCATAGAGGGAAAGGTCCTCCGGCTTGTTGAGCGCGGGCTTCTGCAGCTTCTTCCAGCCCTCGGGGGCCAGGGACTTGTCCTCCACGTCAACAAACAGGCTGCGTTCGGAGTTGGCGGAGAGCCCCACGCTGTAGGGGTCGGTGACGAGGTTCCGCTCCACCTTGCCGGTTTCCGGCACGAAGACCTCCACCTCGTACAGGTAGTAAGCGCCGCTCCATTCCTTCTCCCCGGTCAGCGACCAGACGCCATCCGCGCCCGGTTCCATGGCCCGGCTGGCGACAGGCTCGCCGCCCGAACCGGCAGCGTAGGTGTGGACAGTGACACTGCGGGCAGTCGGCGCCCACAGGGCCAGCCCGGGGCGGTTGCCCTTCCACGTCAGCCCGAGCTCCTGGCCGGCCGCGCCCTGGTACAGGGTGTCCATGACGCCGGGGACCTGGACGCCGGTGGCTGCGGTGACCTTGCCGTCGGCCCCAACGGCGGCAACCAGCAGCTGGCCCTTGAGCAGTTCCTTTGCACGGCCGGCATCAGTTCCGGCCAGCCGCAGCGAGGTGAAACCGGCAAGGTGGGGGTACCTCGCTGCCAGTCCCGCCTCCAGGCTGCCGGCCGTTTTCTCAAGTGCTGTGTAGCTGCCGCCGGTGACCTGACCATCCGCCACCGCCAGGCCGCCGTCGGGCCCGCTGTAAAGCCGGTAGGTGGTTCCCTCCGCCGAAGGGGCCTGCCAGGCGATGGTGTCCGCCGACAGCCAGTGGGCACCGGCCTCCGCCCCGAGCGCATCAGGCACGTCGTCGCTCAGCGTGTGGCTGGCGTGGTCATAGGTGAAGGTCACTGGACCGCCGGGTGCGTTGAGCACCAGGTCGCCGCCGCCGGCTGCTCCGCCGGCACCGTAGTTCTCGTCCCAGGAGTTGTTGAGGGCAATCTTCATGCCGTAGGTGCCGGCAGGAATGTCGAAGGTGGCCCGGTACAGCGTTGCCGAACCCTCGACGGGCTGCAGCCTGCTGGCCGTGCAGTCGGGCTGCCAGTCCCCTGGGCAGCCGATTTCGGACTGCAGGGAGCCAACCAAAGCCACGGCCTGGGGGACTGCCGTGTGGTCCGCGGACGCCGGGAGGGCAAAGCTGCCCAGTGCCAAAGGCGTGGCACAGGCGGCGGCCAGGGCCGCGGCGAGCTTCCTTCTGAGGGCGGGGGAGAGCCCGGAGGTGGTGGGGTGATGAGTCATGGAAGACCTTCCTTGGAGACGCCCCGGCCGTCAGCGGTGAGGAGCGGGGTACCCCTGAGCCTAGAATTCGTTTCACGCAGCGTCAACTGTTTGCTGAAAATTTCACGTTCTGTTTTCATGAAGCTACCGGTCTGCTGTCCGTACACTTGAAGGCACCAAGACTTCCGGACTGCTGTTCCGGTGAAGGAGCCACATGAGCACGACCGGGAGCCGGACCCCACCCGCCGCAGCCGAACGGCCAAAACTGGAAGACCTTGCACGGAAGGTCGGCGTCAGCATCGCCACCGTGTCCCGGGTGGTCAACGGCCGGAAGGGAGTTTCACGGGAAATCCGCCAGGCAGTCCTGGCGGCCATGGACGATCTCGGCTATGAACGGCCCGACCGGTCCCGGGGCGATGTCAGGGGCCAGGTGGGCGTTATTGTCCCGGACCTGACCAATCCCATCTTCCCCGCCATCGCCCAGGCCGTGGTTTCCCTGCTCTCGCAGGAAGACTTCATTCCCGTCATCTGCGCGCTGCCCGGGGGAGGGCGGTCGGAGGACGAATACATCGAGATGCTCGTGGCGCAGGGAGCGGCCGGCATCATCTTCATCTGCACGGCGCACGCGGACGGCCAGGCCAGCCTGGAGCGCTACCACCGGCTTCGCGGCCGCGGCATTCCGTATGTGCTGGTCAACGGCCCCCGGGCGGAACTCGGCGCGGCGTCGGTCGCCAACGACGACGCAGCGGCCATCAGCACCGCTGTCCAGCACCTTGCCAGCCTGGGCCACCGGAAAGTAGGGCTGGCCATCGGCCCGCACCGCTTCGTCCCCAGCCGGCAGAAGCTGGCCGGCTTCCGTGCAGCGCTCGCCGAATTCCTGGACACTGACGATCCTGCGCCCCACATCGCCACGAGCATGTTCACCGTGGAAGGCGGCCAAAGCGCGGCCAATGAGCTCCTGGACTCGGGCCACACTGCGATCGTGTGTGCCTCCGACGTCATGGCCCTGGGCGCCATCCGCGCGGCACGGGCAAGGGGGCTGCGAGTGCCGGAAGACGTGTCGATCGTGGGCTTTGACGATTCGACGCTGATGGCCCTTACCGACCCGCCGCTGACAACGCTGCGGCAGCCGGCTGCGGCGATTGCCCATGCTGCCGTCCATGCTCTTGCAGCCGACATCGCCGGTGAACAATCCACCCACTCGCCGGTGGTGCTCGCTTCCGATCTGGTGCTGCGGGGTTCTACCGGTCCTGCGGCAAGGCCTTCAGGCCGGCAGCGCAGCCAACGATCCCCGCAATGAAAAACACCTTGAGCACGCTGAAGGGTTCCACGCCCGTGGCCATTGCCCAGCCAACGGTCAGCGCGGCGCCAACACCTACCCAGACGGCGTAGGCCGTGCCCAGCGGGATGTGCCGGATGGCCATGCCCAGGCCCAGCATGCTCAGCGATGCCGTGACGGCGAAAACAAGGGTGGGGAAGGGCCTGGTCAAGCCGTCGGACAAGCCCAGGGCCGTGGCCCAGACTGCTTCCAGGACTGCCGAGGCCAGCAGGACCAGCCAGGGAACGGAACGCTCGAACATCACGCCACCACCTTCAGGCCAACCACGCACACAGCGATGCCGGACAACAGGAACAGCCGCGCCGCCGTCGGACGCTCCACCCTGGTGACGATGGCGTACGCGGACGTGAGGACCACGCCCACGCCCACCCAGACGGCGTAGGCCGTGCCCGTGGGAATGGCCTGCATGGCGATGGCGAGGCCGCCGGTGCTGGCAGCGACGGAGACCAAAAACAGGGCGGCGGGGGCAATGCGCCGGCGGCCTGTGGCCTGCGACGCGCGATGCAGCGCTGCGGCCCACACCGCCTCAAGGGCGCCGGAAAGGATGAGGATCAGCCACGACATGATGAGTCCTTTGGCCAGTCTTGTCGTGTGCCGGGTACTGAACCGTCGTCCGGAGGCCCTGGTGCCGGGCCTTGTTTCCAGCGTAGCAACGGCCGACGGCGGCGGGCCACCTTGGTGCGCAACCTCACCATCCCTCGCCCACCCCCCAACTGGGTAGCGCTAAGTGTCGTTATGGGGCGCCAAAACGACACTTAGCGCTACTTAGTTGGGGGAGGGGCTAGAGGGCGCCGCCCGCCGCTTCGGGGGCGGCGCTGTCCCGGCCGCCGTCGCCGATTGTTTCCCGGGCGATGAAGTTCTCGATGTCGAAGAGGTTGTCCGCCCGTTCCGCGATGTTCAGCAGGGTGGTCATGGACGCCACCTCCTCCACCTGCTCCTTCAGGAACCAGAGCATGAACTGCTCGCCCAAGGCATCGTTCTCGCCGCGCGCTGCCCGGAAGAGGTCCTCAATGTTGCGGGTAACTTCCTTTTCCTGCTGCAGGGCCAGGGCCAGCGGCTCGGTGACGGAGGCGAAGTCGTTGCGGACGGCCGGAACGCCCGGAATCGTGAACGGAATGTCCCGGTCCAGCATGTACTGCACCATCATCATGGCGTGGTTCCGTTCCTCCACGGACTGCCGGTAGAAGTACCTGGCCAGCTGGGGGAGGTCCTGGTTGGCGAACCAGGTGGCCACGGCAATGTACTGCTGGGAGGCGGTGAACTCATTGCCGATCTGGGTGGACAGGAGTGCATTGAACGAGGAAGTGGTTATAGCCCGAGTCTAGGGACGGCGGTGGTGCGGTGCCAGAGTGGGCTTGCTTTGCAAAGGGCAGGCTGTCCTGCTTTCCGTCCGCGCAGCCCCCTTAACCGGTCCGCTGTGCCAGCAGCTGTTCGATCCGCTCCGGTGCGTAGAGGCTCTCCTCCACCAGCTTGCACAACCCAACAGCGGTGGCGGTTCGGCTGTCCGCCGGAACAATTTCCAGGTCCACCAGGGAAGGTTCGAAAGCGTCGTCAAGGATCTGCTGACGGCAGGCGGCCAGGAACTCCGGAAGCACGCCCACGAGTCCTCCGACCGCCACCCGGCCAGGGTTCAGTGTTCCCACCGTCGCCGACAGCGCGCGACCCAGGACCCGTCCGGCATTAGCGACGGCGGCGCGTACTTCGGGGTCCTCGTCGTAGGCGTCAACAAGCTGCCGCAGCGTCCCGTAGTGGGCAAACCTCGGATCAGCCAGCAATGCGCGGCCGGACGCTACGGCCGCCAAGCAACCATCCCGGCCGCACCGGCAGCGCTTGCCGGCGGCTTCGGGAATGCGCACGTGGCCTATGTCTCCGGCAGCACCATGGGCTCCGCGGACAAGCGCGCCGCGGACGATGATGCCGGAGCCGACGCCGGTGCTGACTTTGACCGCGACGATCGACTCGAGCGGGCCCCGAACCTCGCCCACTGCCATGGAACGGGCATCATTTTCCAGCAGGACGGGGCAATCGAGCTTGGCTTCCATCACTTCCTGCAGGCGTTGCAGGTCCCAGTGGGCGAGGACGGTACGCTCCAGGCCCAGCTTGTGGAGGGGGTCCACGGGCGCGGGCAGTCCAACACCCGCGCCCACCGGTTGCTTGCCATCGAGCAGCCGGAGGGAGTGCTCGATTACTTTGCTGACCACGTTCTCCTGGGGCTGGGTGATGTCAATCGGCACCCTGCGGGAGGCCAGGATTTCGCGGCCCAGGGATACGATGTGGATTCCCGCGTGCGTGTGTCCCACCTCGATGCCGAGGACCAGCTTGTTCCGGTCATCGAAGCGCAGAGGGCGCGGCGGCCTGCCGCGTTGGGACGTCAGCGGCGTCGATTCATAGACGAGTCCTGCCGCGAAAAGTGCATCGAGCCGCTCATAGAGGGTTGACCGCGCCATGCCGGTGAGCTCAAGCAGGGCAGCCCGGCTGTATCCGTCCGGTTTCAAGCGCAGGAGCTGCAGGAGGTGTCCGGCGCTGGTGGCGAGCCCGACGGGCGGCTGGCCGGAACCCGCTACGAGCGTCCTTTGCTGGGTCATGGCTTGCTCCCTTTGGGCCGGAACCGGGGCGCTGGCAGCGCCGGGTCATTGACGTGTTCTGGATCACACAATTATGATCGATCATCAGACAAAAATACTATCTGCCCTGCCAGCAGGAGGCTCCCATGTCCGATCTTGCTCACTTTGACGTCAGCCGACGGGCCCTGCTGAAGGGAGGCCTGGTGGCTCTGGCAACCGGACCACTCCTCGCGGCCTGCGGCGTGAATACCAGCGGAAGCGGAGGCGAGGGCTCGGTCAACTTCCTGTCCACCCAGTTCTCCCCGGTTGAAGAGCGGCAGAAGTACGAAGCGACGCTGAAAAAGTACGCCGGAGATATCCAGGTGGCCTACAACCCGGTTGACACCGGCGTCTTCAATACCACCCTGAAGTCCCAGCTCGCGGCGGGGAAGGTGGAGGTAGGGATCGCGGGAGGCCTCCACAGCGACCTCATCCCCTTCGCCACGCAGTTCGAGGACCTCACGTCACTGACCAATGACCTTTCCTCCGCCGGATTCTCGGATGACCTGCTGGAGCTGGCCAAACTTGGCACGGACGCCCCCCGCTATATCCCATGGATCCAGGCCACCTACGTGGTGGCAGTCAACAAGAAAGCCCTTGACTGGCTTCCCTCAGGGGCTGACGTCAACAAGCTCACCTACGAGCAGTACCTGGCGTGGGCGCAGGCTGCCAAAACGGCAAACGGGCGCCCCGTCTTCGGCATTCCCGCCGGTCCGAAGGGCCTCCATCACCGCTTCTACCAGGGCTTCCTCCTGCCCAGCTTCACAGGCGGGCAAATCACGACGTTCCGCAACGCGGACGCCGTAACCGCCTGGACCTACATGCGCGATCTTTGGGCCAACACGAACCCCGCCTCCGCCAACTACGACTTCATGCAGGAGCCCCTGGGCAACGGCGAAGTCCTGGTGGCCTGGGACCACGTGGCCCGCCTCATCAATGCTGTGCAGGACAAGCCTGATGACTGGCTGATGGTGCCGGCGCCGTCCGGTCCCAAGGGCAAGGGCTACCTGCTGGTGGTTGGCGGTATGGCCGTACCGCAGGGTTCTCCGGAGAAGGACAAGGCATTTGAGCTGATCAAGGCGCTGTCAAAGCCCGAGGCCCAGATCGAGACGTTGAAATCCAATGCCTTCTTCCCCGTGGTAAAGACGGACATCGGCGGCGACCTGCCAGGCGGCATCGCCCTGGAGGCCAAAGCGGTCAAGGCCCAGCAGGAAGCCGAAGACGCTATCCTGGCGCTCCCGCCGGTGGGCCTTGGCGACAAGGACCCACAGGTTTCGCAGCTGTTCAAGAACTGCTTCCAGGAGATCTGCCTCAACAACGCCGATGTCAAGGCAACCCTGGACCGCCAGGGCGCGGAACTTGCCAGCATCATGGAGACGCTCAATGTTCCGTGCTGGGCGCCGGACCCCGACGCTGAGCAGTGCAGGGTGGCCTGATGGCTGCCCCCGACGCCCCCGCTGCCGCCAGGCCCAAAACCCGGCCGGCCGGTCCCCGCGGCCGTCCACCCCGGAGGAAAAGCACCTCGACAGCCATGCTGCTGATCGCCCCGTCCATCATCTTCATGACGCTGCTCTTCGGCTGGCCCATGGTCAGCGGCATCCTGCAGGCGTTCGGCGGCCCTGAAGGGCTGACGACGTCGAACTTCTCCCGGATGGTGCAGGACCCGTACTTCTGGTCCTCCGTGGGCAACACCCTCCTGCTCATCGTGGTGATGATTCCCATCCAGTTCGTCCTGGCGCTCGCCATGGCCCTGCTGATCCGGGCCAAACCGAAAGGGTCCTCGGCCTACTTCTACATCTGGGCCATCCCGCTCGCGGTCAGCGACCTCGCGGCCGGCCTGGTCTGGCTGACGGTCTTCACGGACCGGGGGTACCTCAACTCCCTCCTGGCCTCTTTCGGGCTTGAACCCGTTTCCTGGCTGGCCTACGACAACTACGCCTCGATGTTCATGGCCGTGCTGATCGCGGAGGTCTGGCGTGCCACATCGCTCGTCTTCGTGATCGTGGTGGCAGGGCTGCAGTCCATTCCCAAGGATTATGAGGAAGCCGCCAGCGTCTTCGGCGCCGGGTTCTGGGACCGGCTCTTCCACGTCACCCTGCCGCTGCTGCGTCCCAGCCTCCAGACGGCACTCATCCTGCGCACCATCCTCGCCTTCCAGACCTTCGCCGTGGCGCTGGCTCTCACAGGCCAGAACTTCCCGCTGGTGGTTGGCGAGACGTACCGCTGGTACACCGGGCTGCAGGACGCGAACGTCGCCTCCGCCCTTGCCCTGGTGGTCATGGCGGTCTCCATGATCACGGCCGTGGGCTACCTCAAGCTCCTGAAAGACCAGTCGGAGGCCCCGCGATGAGCCACGCCACAACCAACAAGACGACGGCTCCGGACACCCGTCCGCAACCGGAGGTGGACCGCCGGCCGCTCGCCCGGCAGCGCCGCAACCGGGTACTGCTCCAAGTAGGGTGCATCCTCATCACGCTCTTCATGGCCCTCCCTATCTACCTGATTGCGCTCTCGGCCACGTCCAGCAGGGCAGCCCTGCAGGAATTCCCGTTGAGCTTCATCCCGGACAACTTCTCCCTCGAAACCATGGAGACGTTCCTGCAGTCCACCGGCATCCTGGGCGGGCTCATCAACTCGGTCCAGGTGGGCATCTTCACCCTTGTGCTGTCCCTGATCATCGGCGTGCCCGCCGGGTACGCCGTGGCCCGGTTCGCCTTCCCCGGCAGGGATCCGTACCAGCTCTTCCTGCTCTTCACCCGTGCCCTGCCCATCGTGGTGCTGTCGGTGCCGCTGGCCCAGCTCTTCCTGCAGACCGGGCTGTACGACAGTGTCCTCGCCGTCGTCCTGCTCCATACTGCACTGGCGCTGCCCACCACCATCCTGATCACGTCCTCGGTGTTCCTGGGCGTACCCCGGGACGTGGAGGAAGCGGCCCGGATTTTCGGCTGCAGCCCGCTGCAGGCCTTCCTCAAGGTGGTCATGCCCATGGCCATCCCGGGCATCGCGGCGGCGTCGATTTTCACCTTCGTCATGTCCTGGAACGAAGTCCTGGGCGCGTCCATCCTGACGCTGAACCAGCGCACCCTCCCGGCCCAGGTCCTGAGCTCCCTCGCCGAATCACCGCTGGCCTATCGGTTCGCCGGCGGCTTCCTGCTGGTGATCCCGGCACTGATCTTCATCTTCTTCATGCGCCGCTACCTCACCAACATGTGGGGCTCCACCATCCGCTGAGTGCGTTCCAGAGAGGCTGTTCCATGGCTGACATCTCGATCAAGGGTCTCAAAAAGACCTACCCGGGCAGTACCGAGCTGGCCACCAACAATGTTTCCCTTGATGTTGCCGAGGGCGAGTTCATGGTGCTCCTGGGGCCTTCGGGCTGCGGAAAAACCACCCTGCTGAGAATGGTGGCGGGACTGGACTTCCCGGACGAGGGAAGCATCTCCATTGGCGGCAGGGACGTGACCTACCTGCCGCCGCAGGACCGGAACCTCTCCATGGTGTTCCAGTCCTACGCCGTCTTCCCGCACCGGAAAGTCCGCACCAATATCGGCTTTGGCCTGGTGATGAAGAAGCTCCCGCGGGACGAGATCGAGCGGAAGGTCGCTTGGGCTGCGGACCTGCTGCAGCTGACCCCCTACCTTGACCGCTACCCGGCCCAGCTTTCCGGCGGGCAGCGGCAGCGCGTCGCCGTCGCCCGGGCCATCGTCATGGACGCTGACGTGCTGCTCATGGACGAGCCGCTGTCCAACCTCGATGCCCTCCTGCGCCTCGACTTCCGCGCCGAGCTGAAAAAGATCGTCCAGCAGCTGGGCTCCACCACCCTCTACGTCACCCACGACCAGGTGGAGGCCATGAGCCTCTCGGACCGGGTTGCCGTGATGAAGAAGGGGCAGATCGCCCAGTTGGGCCACCCCATCACCGTTTACGAAGAGCCGGCGGACCGGTTCGTGGGAGGGTTCATCGGCTCACCGCCCATGAACTTCCTGGAAGGCCGGGTCACACAGCAGGGTGCCCTGGAAGTCGCCGGGCAAAGCACGGAGGCCCCGGAGTTTCTGGCGCATGCGGCGCGGACCGGCGGCCTCCCCGTGATGGTCGGCATCCGGGCCGAGAACATCTACCTGGAGCAGAGGGGAACCCCGGGGACGCTGGACGCCACGGTGGAGGTGGTGGAGCCGCTCGGCCACGCCACCCTGCTGACCGTGGACCTGGGCGGGCAGATCATCAAGGTGCAGGTTGCTTCCACCGTGCGTTTCTCTTCAGGCGAGAAGGTTGGCCTGAGGTTCGACCAGTCCGCAATCCGATTCTTCGACACCGAGACGCAGCTTGGGCTGACGGCATGAGCGGGGCGCCCGGGGAGGCCGCATATCCCATCCGGGACCTCGGCGAGCTCGGCCAGCGGGCCAGGGATGTGCTGGCAGCCAACGACCTCGGCACGATGGTTACGGCGGCCCCGAACCTCTATCCGCACATGTGGAGCTGGGACGCCGCCTTCGTCGCCGCCGGGCTGTCAACCATGAGCGTGGCACGGGCGCTCCAGGAACTGGACTACCTGCTGGCCGCCCAGTGGAACAGCGGCATGATCCCGCACATCGTGTTCTCCGATGTCCCCGGCTACTTCCCGGACGTGGAGCGTTGGGGCACGCGCGGTGCCTCGCCGGAGGGCGTGCAGTCCAGCGGCATCTGCCAGCCGCCGGTACACGCCACGCTGCTGCGCCGCATTGTGGAAAGGGCGACGGCGGCCGGCGGCGAGGATGGCAGGCTCGCCGAGGAGTTTGCGCGCCGCACACTGCCCCGGTGGATCGATTGGCATGCCTGGCTCCGCAATACCCGCGGCGGTGATGGCTCTGGCCTGCTCACGATCTACCACGGATGGGAATCGGGAATGGACAACTCGCCCCGCTTCGACGGGCCGTACTCCAGGGTCCGTCCGGGGGAGATGGAGCCGTTCGTCCGCACAGACACCCTCAAGGTCACCGACCACAGCCAGCGGCCCAGCGACGAGGAGTACAGCCGCTACCTGTGGCTGGTGCAACAGATGGCCGATGTGGGTTTTGACGATGCCCGGCTGCCCAAGGTGATGGCCTTCCAGGTCAAGGACGTCTTTATGTCGGCGATTTTTGCCGCCGCCAACGAGGACCTCGCCGTGTTGGCCGAACAGTTCGGGCATTCGGAGGAGGCTCCGCAGCTGCGGCAGTGGTCCCAGGAATTCCGTCAGGGGGTCGACGCGACGGTGGATCAGGGAACCGGGCTGGCGCGGGACCGTGACGTCCTGACGGGAGAATGGATCGGCCTGCCCACGATTGCCGGGTTTGCGCCCCTCATCTCCACCGGGAGCCAGCCCCTCCTGGACAGGCAGCTCGGCATTTTCGAGGGTCCTGACTGGACAGGTGATCCGCGCCTGGCTTTTCCCCTTCCCGCCTCCACCTCCACCACCTATGAGGGCCTGAAACCGCGGCAGTACTGGCGGGGACCGGTGTGGCCGGTGATGAACTGGTTCCTGGCCCACTGCCTGCGGAGGCGCGGCGACGAAGAGCGCTACCGCCAGTTGCGGGAAGCCTCCCTGGCACAGCTGATGGAGGGCCACTTCGGGGAATACTACGAGCCGTTCACCGGCGAGCCGCTGGGCAGTATGGATCAGTCGTGGACTGCGGCGGTGGCGCTGGAATGGCTTGCCGATCCTGAGAGCAGCTGACGGGTGGAGGCGCGGCCGCCGCTAGGTGCCCGCGGGCGCCGGGGTCCCGCCGGCCGGCCGCCGGTGCGTCTGCTTATCGCCGGGGGAGGTGCCAGGGGCGCCGCCTACGCAAGGCTGGCTGTGGCCACTGGGCGGGCCATCGTGGTGGGCCTGGCCGAGCCGCGGCGGTTCCTGCGCGAGAGCCTGGCCGCGGAGCTGGATGTGCCGGAGGCGGCACTTTTTGAGGACTGGCAAACAATGCTCACAGCTCGGCCGCCTGCTGACGGGATCATTATCGCCACACCGGACCGGGAACACGGTGGGCCCTTTGCCGCCGCTGCAGCCTTGGGCTACCGGATCCTCCTTGAGAAGCCCGCAGCTGTTGACCCCGCCGGCTGCGCCGAGCTGGAACGCGTGGCTGCGGAAACCGCAGCCAACGCGACGGTGTGCCACGTGCTGCGGTACACCCCCCTGACGGTACTGCTCAAGCGGCTCCTCTCTGCCGGGGCGGTGGGCCGGATCATCTCGGTTCAGCATCTGGAACCAGTTGGTTACTGGCATTTCGCCCATTCGTATGTCCGTGGCAACTGGCGCCGCGAGGAAGAGTCCAGCCCGTTCCTGCTGGCGAAGTGCACGCACGACGTCGACTGGCTCTCCTTCGTCATCGGAAGCAGGCCCCTGCGCGTTTCCTCCTTCGGACAACTGGCGCACTTTCGTCCCGAAGGCGCGCCGGAGGGCGCGGGCCCGCGCTGCACAGACTGCCCCGCGGAACCAAGCTGTCCGTATTCGGCGCTGAAAATCTACGCCCCGGGGCGGCCAGCCAACGGCGGCAAGGCTGATCCGGCACGGGCATACTTCGCCGAAGTCGTCGATCCTGGCGGCACCCCCGCGTCGCTCCTGCACGCCCTGGCCACGGGACCCTACGGCCGCTGTGTGTATTTTTCGGACAACGATGTGGTGGACCACCAGGTGGTGAACATCGAATACGAGGACGGCACCACAGCCGCGTTCACTGCCACAGCCTTCACCGCCGCCGGTCCCAGGCGGACCCGGATCTTCGGCAGCCATGGCGAGATCTCGGTGGAGGCGGGATCAATCTCGGTGTACGACTTCCTGACCGGGACAAGCACTGTCCACCCGGTCCCGGCGGCCGTGCCGGAGGTGCGGGGCGAAAAGCACGAGGGCGGCGACCGGGGCCTCGTTCAGGCGTGGGTAGCGGCGCTGGCCACCGGTGACTGGTCGGGGGTGGTGTCAGGACTGGAGGAATCCCTCAGCAGCCACGCCGCAGTCTTCGCCGCCGAGGAGGCGCGCCGGAGCGGCGCCGTTGTGCACGTGGGGCCGCACAGACTCAGTCAGTGACCTCGTCGATCGAAACAACAGCCAGGAAGCCGCGGCCCAGGAGTTCAGGGGTTTCGGTGTCCGAACCCACCACGGCGTCGTACCGCGCCAGGGGTTCCGGTTCGGGGCCGGCATCGGACGCAGTGGCCTGGCCCTGCAGCAGGATTCCCAGCTGGCCGGCGAACAACGGGTGGGCGCGCTTTTTGGAGAGCTCGATGATGGAGGTGAAGCCCTTGAAGGTTCCCTCCCGGGTGATGACGTTCAGGTTCCGGACATCCCCGGTGGGCAGGGTGCAACTGGTAGCCGCACCGCCGGGGAACCGGAAGGGACGGTACTTTTCCAGGGGCTGCTCGGCGCCATCCACGGTAAGCAGCAGCAGCTCTCCCTCGATGACGGTGAGCACCCGTTCCATGCCCGGAAAGGGCGAATAGTCCCCGGCCTTGGTTACGTCCGTGAGGCTGACCCGCCAGTCCCAGTCCTGCGCCGAACCAGCCGCCGGGTGGCTTGCCACCTGGCGCGTTACGCCGCCGCCGTTTCGCCATGGTTGGGGCTTGAGGCCTGCAAAGCGGATGATCTCCATCTGCCCAGCCTAGTTGCCCGGCCTCGGCAGCTCCCATCGTGGCCTGCTAATCTCCTCCGGGGGGACAACGCGAAAACAGCCTGAAGGAGCCGGGAATGTTCGTCAAAGTATGTGGTCTCAGCACGCCGGAATCCATCCGCGAAGCGGTGGACGCCGGAGCGGACGCCGTGGGTTTCGTCCTCACCGCAAGCCCGCGGGTGGTCTCACCGCATCAGGTTTCCGCGCTGCTGGCCGAAGTGCCCGCCAGGGTTTCGCCGGTGGGGGTGTTCCGTGACGAGCCGGTCGCCGATGCCGTGGCCATTGCCCGCGCTGCCGGCCTTGAATGGATCCAGCTGCACGGCGCCCGTTCCCGTGCGGACGTAGCCACAGTGCACGACGCCGGGATGAAGCTGATCAGGGCCGTCACCACGGGTGCCACCGCGGAAGAGTTGGAGGACTGGGGCGAGGACCTGCTCCTGATTGACGCCGCCGTCCCCGGCTCGGGTGAGGCGTGGGACTACGCCTCCGTCGCTGCCCTGCCCATCCTTGAGGGGCGCCGCTGGCTGCTGGCCGGCGGACTGGACCCCGCAAATGTTGCGCAGGCCTCGGCCGCGGCCCACGCCTGGGGCGTAGACGTCTCCTCCGGCGTGGAGGCATCCCGTGGGGTCAAGGACCTGGCAAAGATCCGGGCGTTCGTGGAAGCCGCAAAGGCAGGAGCAAAGGCTTAGGTGCGTTAACCCCGGTTCCCGCCCTGCGACGGCCTGAGCTTCAGGGGCGGGTCAGGGGAGACCCTTAGCTTTTTGTCAGAGGCCCCGGGGCACAATGGATGAATGAAGACTCTGCTTAACATCATCTGGCTGGTTTTTGGCGGCTTCTGGCTGGCGCTGGGCTATTTCCTGGCCGGCGTCATCTGCTGCCTGCTGATCATCACCATCCCTTGGGGCATCGCATCGTTCCGGATCGCGGCCTACACCCTGTGGCCGTTCGGCCGGACGGTGGTGGACAAGCCGGGCGGCGCGGGCGTCTTTTCGCTGTTGGGCAATGTCATCTGGCTGCTGGTGGCCGGCATCTGGATTGCCATCGGGCATGTGGTGACCGCCTTCGCCATGGCCATCACCATCATCGGCATCCCGCTGGCCATCGCCAACCTCAAGCTGATTCCGGTCTCCCTGATGCCGTTGGGGAAGCAGATCGTTCCCACCAGCCAGCCCTTCGTTCCGGCCTACCGTTAAGCGGAGGCTTCAGCCCGGAAACGGACTGAAGACCCCATCCGTCAGGAGTGCCACGGCTGTGCTGTCGTCCAGCTCGGCTGCGATATCCACGTCGCCGCCGTAGCCGGTGCCGGACAGCTCCAGCCCACTGGCGCACCCGTGCAGCATCTCCCGAAGCCGCGGTTCCGCGGCCTCGAACACTGCGGCGGCAGCCACAGCCTCCGGCGAATACCCGTGCCTGCCCACCTCGGCTTCGTAGCCACCCTTGCCAGTCGCCCCCAGCCCCGCGATGAATGCGCCAGCCCCGATCTGGTCCTCCACTGCCGGGCGGAGGGTGCCGTCCGGCCAGCGTTCGCCCGCGGCAATCACTGCGATCACTGCGTTTTCCGGCAGGTTGGCCGCCACCCAGTCAGCCGTCGCGCCGGCATTGCGCAGGCAGACGGCAGCCACCAGGGGCACCGTGCCGGCCAGTTCGTGGCACAGCGCGGAACCGTTCGGAGAGGGCAACACCACGCGTTCCAGTGTTTCCGCTGCCCGGAAGCTGGCGGGGGAAAGGCTGAGTCCGCCGCCGTTGCGTGGGCCTGCGAGCTGAGCACGGTGATGCGCGGCGAAGTCCTCGGCCCGGGTGTCCTTCCACGGGAACGGGAAAACGCTGGCGCCCCGGTCCAAGGCGACGCTGACGCACGTGCTGAAGGAGAGGACATCCACCACCACGGCGAGGTCCGCGCCGGACGCAACCGTCGCGGCGCCGTCGAAGCCCCATTCCAGCCGGACTGTGTAGGGCAACTGCCGGTGTGCCGCACTCGCTGTCAACGTGTGCCGGGAGTTCGACGTGGAGGCGTTCACGCCAGTTCCCCCGTCAGGTTCCGGTGCGCCGCATCCCGCCACAACTCCTTGGCCCGTTCGGTATGGAACAGGGGGTCAAGTTCCAGCAGGCGGCGGACGACGGCGGCCCGTCCGGCCGCGAAGTCGGCGTCGCCAATGTGCGCGTAATCCTGCCGGACGGCCGCCACGTACCGCGCGTACTCGTCTGGTTCCCCGCCGAGGACGGACAGGTCTGCATCGCAGAGGAGGGCGCCGTCGTCGTCCCCTGGCCCGGGGCGGTGGTCCGACGTGAGCCGCACCAGCCGCGCTACCTCGGCCACCTCGGCGTCGGGAAGCCCGGCGGCCTCCAGCCGGTCCTCCGCCAGGCGGGCCGATTCCTCCTCGTCCTGGCCGGCCACGCCGCGGTACACGGCGTCGTGGAACCACGCAGCCAGCACCACTCTGCGGGGCGGATCGGCGGGGTCGGTGAGCAGATCGAGGGATTCCAGGACCGAGAGCAGATGGGTGCAGCCGTGGTACCGGCGGTGCGGCTCGCTCCAGCGGTCCAGGAGGTCCAGGAAGAGCGCGTCGTGCCCAGGCATGATGGTCTCCCACCGGTTGAACAGCGGCACTTTGAGCGACTTGTTCCGCTGGCGGGCGGGGATCCGCAGCCCGCTGGCGATCAGTTTCCGCACCAGGATCCTGGCCTCCACTGGAACCGCCCCGGCAGCCACCAGGTCCGGGTAGCGGCGTTCGGCGACGTCGTAATGGTCGCCGTCGAAGGCCCGTTCGGGGATTCCGGCCGCCGCGGCGAAGCCATGCAGCTCCGCCAGCGACTCGTCCGAAACGAGGTGCGAAAAGTGTGTCCCGTGGGCAGGCCATAGGGGCGGGTCGATGTAGATGGCCATGGGGGAAGTCTAGTGCTGCACCTCGGCACCCTCGCTGTGCCTTCCAGCCCAGTTGCTTTCGAGCAGCACGTCCGCCGGCCGCCCTTACAACGGAAAACCGGGCGCCTGGGAGGGGGCAACTCAGAAGTAACTGGGCTGGAACGCACGGGGCAGGCTGAAGCTTCGGCGCGAGGAGCTGATCCGGAAAAGCGGAAATCGAACCCTTATATGTCCGCAAATGCGGGTTAGCATGATCGCATGGGTCTTATCCGCGTGTCCGAAGCTGCCCGGTTCCTGGGCGTGAGCGATGACACCGTCCGCCGCTGGACAGAGAACGGAAGCCTGACACCCCTGAAGGACGACGCCGGGCGGCTGGCCGTGGACGGGCTGGAGCTGGCACGCCACGCGCAGAAGCTGGCGCAGCTTCCGGACGATCCGCACCGGACCGGCAGTTCGGCGCGCAACCGCTTCGTGGGGCTGGTCACCGGCATTACGGCTGACAAGGTGATGGCGCAGGTGGAACTGCAGTGCGGACCCTTCCGGGTGGTGTCCCTCATGAGCAGTGAGGCCGTCCGGGAACTGGGGCTCGAACCAGGCTCCGTGGCAACGGCCGTAGTCAAAGCCACCACCGTCATTATCGAAACCCCGCAGGGCAAGGGGGCAGCGTGAGGGCAGTCCGGAAAGCAGGGGCAGTGCTGGCCGCGGCGATGATGCTGGCCGCACTGGCCGGCTGCGCCGGCAGCGGTGCCGGTAACGGGGCCGGCGGCAGCACGGACAGGACCCTCACTGTTTTCGCCGCCGCTTCCCTCAAGGGCAGTTTCACCGAGCTCGCCAGCCGCTTTGAGGGCCAAAACCCGGGGACGTCGGTCACCCTGAGCTTCGCCGGCTCCTCGGACCTGGCAGCCCAGATCGGCCAGGGGGCTCCTGCCGATGTGTTTGCATCGGCAGACACCACGAACATGGACAAGGTGCAGGAAGCGGGCCTGCTTGAGGGTGCGCCCAGCATCTTCGCCACCAACACCCTGGCCATCGCGGTTCCGCCGGGGAACCCTGCCGGGATTGGCTCCTTCGCTGACCTCGCGAAAAAGGGAACGAAACTGGTGGCGTGCGCACCCCAGGTGCCCTGCGGCGCTGCCGCGGCCGCGGTGGCCCGCAGCAGCGGCATCAAGCTCAGTCCGGTCAGCGAGGAAAACTCGGTGGCCGATGTCCTGGGGAAGGTGGTCTCCGGCGAAGCTGACGCAGGGCTGGTGTACGCCACGGATGTCCGCTCAGCGGCCGGGATGGTTGAAAGCATCCCGTTCCCGGAGGCGGCCGGAGCGCCGAACACGTACCCGATCGCGGCTTTGGCCGGCAGCGCCAACACGTCTGCCGCGGGCAAGTTCCTGGCCCTGGTCACCGGGCCCGAAGGGCAGGAAGTCCTGGCACGGGCCGGCTTTGGGCCGGGAAACACGGTAGCCAGATGACCGGCTATACCGGCATTCCCCGCTGGCTCCACGCGCTGGCGGTCCTCGCCGCGCTGCTGGTGGTCCTCCCGCTCGCTGCCATGGTGGCACGGGTCAACTGGGCCAACTTCCTGCCGCTGGTCACCTCCGAATCCGCGGTGGCGGCGCTGGGACTGAGCCTGCGGACGTCCGCCGCCAGCACCGCCCTGTGCGTTGTCCTTGGTGTGCCGCTGGCATTGGTGCTGGCCCGCGGCACGTCCCCGCTCCTGGGCCTCCTGCGCTCGCTGGTGCTGCTCCCGCTGGTCCTGCCGCCGGTGGTTGGCGGCATCGCGCTGCTGTACACGTTCGGCCGTCAGGGGCTCCTGGGTGGGGCGATCGAGGTGCTGGGGCTGCAGATTGCCTTCTCCACCGCCGCCGTGGTCCTGGCCCAGACGTTTGTGGCCCTGCCGTTCCTGGTGGTGAGCCTCGAAGGCGCCCTCCGGACCGGCGGCCACCGCTATGAGGCGGTAGCGGCAACGCTCGGCGCAGCACCGGGGACCGTCTTCCGCCGCGTCACGCTTCCGCTGGTCCTGCCCGGGCTGGCCTCGGGGGCGGTCCTTTCCTTCGCCCGGAGCCTGGGCGAGTTCGGGGCCACCCTCACGTTCGCCGGCAGCCTCCAGGGGGTGACCCGGACGCTGCCGCTGGAAATCTACCTGCAGCGCGAGACCGACCCGGACGCCGCCGTCGCTCTTTCCCTGGTGCTGGTGGCCGTGGCCGTGGCGGTGGTGGCGCTGGCCTACCGGCGCCCAGGCAGCACGTCACGCCGCCTTCAAGCGTCAGGACGGCGTACGACGGCGGCCCCCGCCACGGGAAGGTACGTTCCGTGACGTTCTCCTTCCAGGCGGCCGTGGCGGAGCGCGGCTTCGACCTCACCTTTTCCCTGGGCCCCGCCGAAACCGTGGCCGTGATGGGACCCAACGGCGCCGGAAAATCGACGCTGCTCTCCATCATTGCCGGGCTGCTGCGCCCGGATACGGGCCGTGCGGAACTGAACGGGCGGGACCTCTTCCACCTGGGCGGCGGCCACAACCGGTGGATCCCGCCGCACCACCGGCGCACGGCCCTGCTCGCGCAGGAACCACTGCTGTTCCCGCACCTCAACGCCGCGGACAACGTCGCCTTCGGTCCGCGGAGCGCAGGGATGCCCAAAGCAAAGGCCGGGGCCGAGGCCAGGCAGTGGCTGGCGGAAGTGGAGGCCGCAGAGCTTGCCACCCGGCGTCCTGCGGAGCTCTCCGGCGGGCAGGCGCAGCGGGTGGCCGTAGCCCGGGCGCTTGCGGCAGGTCCCGGGCTCCTGCTCCTTGATGAGCCGATGGCCGCGCTGGACATCCATTCCGCCCCGCTGCTCCGTCGCCTGCTCAAACGCGTCCTGGCGGAAAGGCCCGCCATTATAGTGACCCATGACGTCCTGGATGCGCTCATGCTCGCTGACAGGGTGCTCATCCTGGAAAACGGGCGAATTGCGGAAGAAGGCCCCACCCGCCCGGTCCTGCAGCGGCCACGCAGCGCCTTTGCGGCTGGCCTGGCGGGCCTGAATTTTGTCCCCGGGAAGCTCCAGGATGGCGGAATCCTGGCCGGGCAGGGCCGGCACATCGCCGGTCATGCTGAGGACCCCATTCCCACAGGCCAGGCAGCGGCGGCCGTGTTCCCGCCGTCGTCCGTTTCCGTCTTCGTGGATGATGCGCACGGAAGTCCGCCCAACTCCTTCCCGGTCCGGATCACGGACCTGGAGCCCCATGGCGACCAGGTCCGGGTACGGGCGGAGGGTCTTGCCGCTGACATCACTCCGTCCGCGATGGCCGATCTGGGCCTGGTCCCTGGGATGACGGTGCACTTCGTGGTCAAGGCAGCCTCGGTGTCCATCCATCCGCTGTAGGCGCAGGGTTTTCCAGTTCTGCCGAAACTAGGGCCGGTGGCCCCTTCCGCCGTGGCTCCAAAGCTGTTTCGCTGTAGGCAAACAATCCCCGCAAAACTGCCCGGACCAAAGTTGAGCGTAGTACACTCAACTTAAGAAAAACTGCCCCCGAAAGGAGCCCTCTTTGGACGTCAAATTCACCACCAAGAGCCAGGAGGCTCTTTCGGCTGCGGCCATGAACGCCTCCACCGCAGGCAATCCGCAGGTGGAGCCCGCGCACCTGCTCAAGGCGCTGATGGACCAGCGCGAGGGCGTGGCTGTTGCCCTGCTGCGTGCCACCGGCGCCGATCCCGATTCCGTCAGCGTGCAGGCAAGCAGCGCCATCAAGGCCCTGCCGGCCACCTCCGGCGGTTCCAGTCAGCAGGCGCAGCTTTCGCGGCCTGCGCTGCAGGCCATCCAGAATGCCAAGGAAGAGGCGGACCGGCTCGGTGATACCTTCGTCTCCACGGAGGTCCTCCTGCTCGGCATCTCGGCCGGCAACGACGCTGCCGCCCGCCTGCTGCGTGATGCCGGCGCCTCCCACGAAGCGCTCCGCGCCGCCCTGCCGGGTGTCCGCGGCGACCGCAAAGTGGACAGCCAGGATCCGGAAAACACCTTCCAGGCACTGGAGAAGTACGGCACGGACCTCACCGCGATGGCCCGCGCGGGCAAGCTGGATCCGGTCATCGGCCGGGATTCAGAAATCCGGCGCGTGGTCCAGGTCCTGTCCCGGCGCACCAAGAACAACCCTGTGCTCATCGGTGAACCGGGCGTTGGCAAGACCGCCGTGGTGGAAGGGCTGGCACAGCGGATGGTGGCCGGCGACGTCCCGGAGAGCCTGCGCGGCAAGACGCTCATCTCCCTGGACCTCGGCTCCATGGTTGCGGGCGCAAAATACCGCGGTGAGTTCGAGGAGCGGTTGAAGGCAGTCCTCGAGGAAATCAAGGGCTCTGAAGGCCAGATCGTCACCTTCATCGACGAGATCCATACCGTGGTGGGGGCCGGTGCCACCGGTGATTCCTCCATGGATGCCGGCAACATGCTCAAGCCCATGCTGGCCCGGGGCGAGCTGCGCCTGATCGGCGCCACCACCCTTGATGAGTACCGCGAAAACATCGAGAAGGACGCGGCCCTGGAACGCCGCTTCCAACAGGTGTACGTGGGCGAGCCCAGCGTGGAGGACACCATCGGCATCCTCCGCGGCCTCAAGGAACGCTACGAGGCACACCACAAGGTGTCCATCGCGGACTCCGCCCTGGTGGCCGCGGCCACGCTGTCCAACCGCTACATCTCCGGGCGCCAGTTGCCGGACAAGGCTATCGACCTCGTGGATGAGGCCGCGTCCCGCCTGCGGATGGAGATCGACTCCGCGCCGGAGGAGATTGACCAGCTGCGGCGCCAGGTGGACCGGCTCACCATGGAAGAGCTGGCGCTGGAGGGCGAGACCGACGCGGCGTCCGTGGAGCGGCTGGCTGCGCTCCGCGCCGACAAGGCGGACAAGGAAGAGGAACTCTCCGCCCTGAACGCGCGCTGGGAGGCTGAAAAGGCCGGCCTTAACCGGGTGGGCGACCTCAAGGCCAAGCTCGACGAGCTGCGCTCCGCCGCGGACAAGGCACAGCGCGAGGGTGACCTGGAGACGGCCTCACGCGTTCTGTACGGGGAGATTCCGGCGCTCGAACGCGAGCTGAACGCCGCTGCCGAAGCGGAAGCCGCAGTGACAGACAAGCCCGCCCAGATGGTGGCCGAGGAAGTCACGGCCGAGGACATCGCCGAAGTGATCTCCGCCTGGACCGGCATTCCCGCCGGCCGCATGCTGCAAGGCGAGAGCCAGAAGCTGCTGCACATGGAGGAGGAACTCGGCAAGCGGCTGATCGGCCAGACCAAGGCTGTCACGGCAGTTTCCGACGCCGTGCGGCGCGCCCGGGCCGGCATCAGTGACCCTAACCGCCCCACCGGTTCGTTCCTCTTCCTGGGCCCCACCGGCGTCGGTAAGACCGAGCTGGCCAAAGCCCTGGCGGACTTCCTGTTCGACGACGAACGCGCCATGGTGCGGATCGACATGTCCGAGTACAGCGAGAAGCACAGCGTGGCCCGGCTGGTGGGTGCGCCCCCGGGCTACGTGGGCTACGAGGAGGGCGGCCAGCTGACTGAAGCGGTCCGCCGTCGTCCGTACTCGGTGGTGCTGCTGGACGAGGTGGAGAAGGCCCACCCGGAGGTGTTCGACATCCTCCTGCAGGTGCTCGACGACGGCCGCCTCACCGACGGCCAGGGCCGTACCGTGGATTTCCGCAACGTGATCCTGGTGCTGACCTCCAACCTCGGCAGCCAGTTCCTGGTGGACCAGACGCTGGACGCCGAAGCCAAGCGGAACGCGGTCATGGCCACCGTCAACGCCTCCTTCAAGCCCGAGTTCCTGAACCGGCTGGACGAAGTGGTGCTGTTCGATGCCCTGAGCGTCGAAGAGCTGGCCCATATCGTCGAGCTGCATGTGGCGGAGCTGGGGCGGCGGCTGTACGAGCGGAGGCTCAGCCTGGAAGTCACCGACGGCGCCAAAGCCTGGCTCGCCCTGTCCGGCTACGACCCCGCCTACGGCGCCCGGCCGCTGCGCCGCCTGGTCCAGCGCGAGATCGGGGACCGGCTCGCCAAGGCCATCCTGGCCGGGGAGATCAGCGACGGCGACACGGTGCTGGTGGACACGGCGGCAGACCTGGGTGAGCTTTCCGGGGGTGGCGTGGACGCCCTCACGGGCGTGCCGACGTCGGGTCTGTCAGTTCGGCGGAAGGCCTAACGGGATCAGGGCAGGACGCTTGCGTTGATGACGTTCCCGCCGGGTGCGGTCACGTAGCAGTCCACCCGGCGGTCCCCCGATTCCCAGCTGGTGGTGCTGGGGAAGCTGCGTTCGTAATTCAGGGCGTAGTCGTTGGCGGCCGGGCCCAGCCTGGCCGCCTGGCACGCTTCGAGCGCCTTGGCTTTCAGTGCCTCAGCCCCGGGGTAGGACTCCTCCCCGGGGTAGCGGTACAGCGCCACGAGCTGGGCGGAGTGGGGTGTATCGCAGGGCACCACGGTGGACGCCAGCGCCTCGGGGTCGAAATCCTTGAAGCAGTCACCCAGTGCATAATCCGGGGGCTGGACTCCCTCCCTGGGCAGCGGCAGCGGTGTGGCGGGCGGGGTGGCAGTAGTTTCCAAGACCCCGGCCGCAGCGCTGTCCGTGCCCGTGTCCGGTCCCGAGCGCAGCCACAGGGCAAGCCACACCAGCGAGCCGATAACGGCGAGCAGCACGGCAATGAAAATTGCGATCCACATCTTCCGCCGGTCGATCCGTGCAGGGCGGCGTTCCCGGGGGCCCTGCGGTTCCATGTGCGGGTGCAGCACCGGTTCGGCAGCGGGGGCCGGCACACGGGGGATTCCTGCCGTAGGTGGGGCCGCGGGCTTTGGCGGAACGTCCTGGTGGTTCACGGGGTGCATCCTCCTGCGTTTTCGCCGCAATGGGCAGCCGGTCTGCGGCCTGTGCATCAGCAGTTGTTTAAGTGACTCTACCGAAGAAAAAAGCTGGAAACTCGCGGTTCGGGGCCAGGAATGGTAACGCAAACCACCTCAGGGGGCCGTTCGTGGCAAGCGGGGGCACCCGAAAGCATGTAATCTAGGTGTACGACAAATTGACCAAACATTCCGGGGCCTCACCTACGCCAAGGTGACCACCTCCGGTCCAAGTACAAAAGGGGGTCACGCCATGGGGCGCGGCCGTCAAAAGGCAAAAGCTACCAAGCAGGCTCGGGACATCAAGTACTACTCCCCGAATACTGACTACTCGGCACTTCAGCGTGAGCTGACGGGCCCAAGCAGTCGTGCCACGAGCCATTACGCGAATGAGCCGGTTGAACCGGACTATTCGGCTTATGTGGATAAGTACGCGGATGATTTGGAAGAAGACGACGACGAGGTAGACACCCGTCGCATCGGCTAGTTGTCGCAAGGTGCTGTTGCCGTAACCGGACAGCCCTGTGACGCCGCAGCACCAACGGATCCGGGATGCCCGGTCCAGGTCCCAAGGGGGCCGGTGCAGCGCTTCTTTTTCGGCACCTGGATCCAGCAGGATCATACGCGGGTGCTGACTTCAGTTATTGGGCCCGCTGCCCGCGCCGGAACCGGTGCAGGCAGCGGGCTTTCTGCTGCCACGGCCAGCCAGCCCAACCGCCAGTACCGACGCCAGGACCAGGGTGCCCGCCGGGGCCAGCACCGCCCAGGGGGCACGCTCAACATAGCCAATGCCTTCGGCCAGGATCAGTCCCCATTCGGGCGAGGGCTGCTGCGGGCCGAGTCCTAGGAAGCCGAGAGCCGCCAGTGCCAGTGCGATCCCCGGGAGCCGGAGCATGGCGTGGCGCAGGAGCGGCCGCGCCACTGCGGGGAGGATATAGCGGAACATAATCCGCGCCTTGCCCACCCCAAGCACCGGCAGGATCTTCACGTAGGGCTGTGCGCGGGCTTCCTGCGCCAGGGCTGCCGTATGCGCTGCCAGCGGCGCCCAGCTTACAGCTGCCACGGCCAGGGCCGCGCCCTGTGCCGAGGGCCCTGTAACTGCCGCAACCACCAGGCCGGCGAGGATGGGCGGTGCCGCATTGGTCACCTCAAGCGGCCCGGCAGCAGCCAGCGGGAAAAGCCCGACGGCGATTCCCACCGCCAGGCAGACCAGCACCACTGCCAGTGCGGTTCCCAGCGTCCCCACGGCTCCATGCCCCACGCGTGCCAGCAGGTCCCGCCCGCTGGCGTCGGCACCGAAAGGAAGCGACCAAGTTGGAGGGGCCAGCCGCGGGTGCGCCGAGCCGAAGGGGTCGCGGAGTAGCCCTGCAGCAATAATGAGCAGGAGCATGGCCCCGGCCGCTGCCGGCGCAACCAATTGCCCGCGGTTCCCCGCACGCGTTGGTTCGGGAAGCGGCAGTGTGCCCAAGCGGACGGCAGGCCCGATCAGCAGGTACCGCACCGCCGTCGCCAACGTTCCCACCAGCAGGGCGAGTGCCACCAGCGCCAGCATGCCTGCCTGCAGCGTGGGAACGTCCTGGGCGCTGGCGGCGCCCAGGAGCGCCCGGCCGAGCCCCGGGATGGAGTAGACCTTCTCCACGGCTACAGCTCCGCCCGTCAGCCCGATAAGGACCAGCCCGATCTGCGGGAGCGCCGCCGGCAACGCCCGGCGGAGGACGGCTCCCGTCAGCCGGGCGCCTCCCGCCCCCGCCATCCGCCACGTCGCCACCCACTTCTCGGCGAACGCTGCCCGGATGGCATCGGACACCAGCAGTCCGATCAGGCCGCCGGCAGGGATTCCAAGTGACAGGGCCGGCAGGACGGCGAACTCCGGGCCCTTCCAGCCAAAGGGCGGAAACCAGCGGAGCCAGATGGCGCCCAGCACAAGCAGCATGGCGGCCAGCAGGAATTCCGGCAGGGACGTCAGCGCGGCAGGCAGGGCTCCCGACGCCGGCCTCCGCCGGTTGCGCAGCCCATCCGCCACCGCGGGACAGCAGATCAGCAGGGCGACAATTGCCGCCATGGCGACGGCGAATCCCATCAAGGTTACTGAGACACCCAGTGCGGCGCCGATGCCCGGCCCCACAGGCGTGTTGCTGATCCATGACGTCCCCAGGTCGCCGCCCGCAACGCCCCGGGCCCAGGACACGAAGAGTGCGATGGGCCCCTGCTCAAGGCCGAGTTCCGTCCGGATGGCAGTGAGGGCTTCGGGGGTGGGCTCCCGGTCGGAGTACCTGGCCCGGAGGATGGTGTACTCCGCTCCTCGGCCCGAGAACCAGGGCATCATGCCGATCAGCACCACCAGGGCGAGCAATGCCAGGAGGCGTGACGCGGTGACTTTCAGTAGGGCCGGGCCTCTCATCAGCCAGCGCCGCCGGCAATGCGGGTTGCGCTGGTAATCAGCGCACGCTCACGGGGATCCCGCTCCACTCCGGCCACGCCTGCCGCCTCGCCCTGGATGACGCGCTCGTGGAGCAGCGGGATGGCGGCGTCGCGCGCCAAAATCAGGCTTTCCGCGGCGGCGATTGCTGCGCGGCGACCGGGGCCGGCGGGGACACCGGCCGCCTTTTCGAGTGCAGCGTCCACAGCAGGGTCGCAGAACTGGGAGATGTTGAAGGACCCGGCGCACGAGAAATCGCTGTACAGGTAAGCCACCGGGTCGCCGGAATCCAGGACCGTGGCGCGGGAGAGGATGAAGGCGTCGAACTTTCCGGCCAGGGCGTCCGCCTCGATGTGCTGGTACTCCCGGACGTCCTGTTCGACTGTGAAACCGGCCGCTTCCAACTGCTGCTCCAGCTGGACCGCAACCTCCGGCAGTTCAGCGCGGTCGGTGAAGGTGCCGAGTTTGATGGGGGTCCCCTTGACGGCGGCAGCGGCAACCCGGGTGGCCAGGACGGCCTTGTAGGAGTCGCTGTCCCGCTCCCCGGCAGCCCAGGGGAGCGCCGGGCCCAGGAGCCCCGCGGCTTTGTCGGCCCGGCCTTCGTAGACCCGCTCCACGATAGTGCCGGCGTCGACGGCGGAGCGGGCTGCGGCGCGGACAGCAGGATCGGCAAACGGCCCCGATGCCGTGTTGAGGTACAGGGTATTGGTCCGCGGCATGGGCACCTCGTGCACCAGGTCCGGGTCGATCTGCGCCACCTGCCCCACCGGAATGGCTTCGACGATGTCCGCGTCACCGGTCCGGATGGCTGCAGCGCGAGCGGTTCCATCCGGGACGAACTGGACGTCCACGCCGTCGGCTTCCGCTTTCCCGCCCCAGTACCCGTCAAACCGGTCCAGCCGGGCCGAGGTGGTACCTTCCACCGATACGAGCCGGTAGGGCCCGGTGCCGGCATTGACCGGACTTACCACGCCACCGCCCTTGTATGCCGAGGACGCAAGGATGGCCAGCTGCGGGCTGGAGAGGCGCTGGGGCAGGAGCGGATCGGGCGTGGTCGTGGTGATGGTCACAGTGTTGGCGCCGTCGGCCCGCGCCGTGAGCTGTACCCCGTCCAGGATCCGTGGCTTGGGGCTGGCCTGCGCTGCGGCGGTGAGGGACGCGGCCGCTTCCGCAGCGGTCAGGGTTGTCCCATCGTGGAATTCAACGCCGTCCCGCAGGGTGAACTGCCATGAAGTTTCGTCAATCTGCCGCCACTCGGTGGCCAGGGCCGGTTTCGCCTCCCCCAGTTCGTCGAGCTCCACCAGGGTCTCGGCGGCCTTCCAGCGCGACAGCTTGAACGCGTCATCGCTGAGCGGTGACAGCCCGGAGCGCGGCGGCTGGAGCATGGCGAGTTTGATGCGGCCGCCGGTGTCCGTGCCGTCCGCAGCCTGGCCGGTCCCGGCGAAACATCCCGTCAGGCTGCCGGCCAGCAGCAGGGCCGAGAGGGTGGCGATACCGGGGGTTAGTCTCGTCTTGGGCACGTTGATTACCTGTTTCTTCAGATGGATGGGGATGGTAGGCGCCGCGCGGCGGCCTGGTTCAGCGAGGAGCAGGCAAAAGCCTGGAAAGTCCGACGGCGGGCACCACCGTGAGTGCCGCCATCACCGCCCACGGCCATACGGCGTCCGGCCCTGGCTGGCTGGCACCCGAGTACAGGGGCCCGAGGACAAAGTTGCCCAGGAGCACAGCGCAACCTCCCAGGCTCGCCAGGAGGCCGTAATAGATGCCGGACCTGCGGCCGCGGGCGAAGTCCAGGACCAGCGGCATGGCCACCGGCCCGATGCACATATGCCCCAGGCAAAGCCCCGCCACGAGCAGCAGCGGCGGCAGCAGCTGGAGCGGGCCGCTGGCGGGAAACTGGGCGAATACAGCCATGGTGGCGAAAGCCAGGCCCTTGATGGTGAAGCCCGCCGTCAGGGCCCGGCCGGGGCCCATCCTGTGGGTCAGGCGGGAGACGGGCCACTGCAGCCCGACGGTCAGGAGGGACGCGACGGCGAACAGGCCGGCAAGTGCTGCGGGCCCAGCACCGCTTCTGGTCAGTTCGATGGGAAGCCCGAAGTAGAGCTGGTTGTATGCCAGCAGGTTCACGCTGTAAAGGGCGCCGAAGGCAACAAAGCGCTTGTCCCGCAGCATCACGGCGATCCCATCGGTCCGTGCTCCTGGCTTTTCATCTGCCGGCACCATCTGCCTCGTGCTCGGCACCCGGGCGGGCACGTGGCGCCACAGCACAACGCTCATCACGGCGAAGACTCCAGCCCCGGCAAGAGCTGCCCAGCTGAAGGAAACATCGAGCAGCACGGCTCCCAGGAGGGGGCCGGCCACGGCGCCAATCTCCCCGCAGATGGCGAGGAGCGCAAAAAGTGCCGGTGCCTTCCCGCTGCTGTCCCGCCGTCGTTCTTCTGCCTGCCCTACCAGGGACTCCAGTGCAGGTGAGAACAGCGCGCCGCCCATCCCGGTGAGGACAGCGCCAAGGAGGAAGAGCGGAAAGCTGCCGGCCATGGCCAGGGTGAGGTAACCGGAGACGCGGACCAGGCAGCCCACCAGCATGGCGTGCCGCGGGCCCCACCGGTCCGTGATCATGCCGCCCACCAGGAAGAGCCCCTGCTGGCTGAACACCCGGGCGCCCAGGACTACGCCCACCGCTGTGGCCGTCATGCCGAAGTCCTGCGTCATCACCAGGGCAAGGAACGGAACTACCGAGTAGAAGCCGATATTGAAGATCAGCTGGCTGGCGAGCAGCAGTCCGGGGGCGGGCCCGGGCCTCGTTGCCGGTTGTTCTGCTGTGCGGAGGACGGTCACAGGGCGGTCCCCGGGACGATTTCGGGGAGCCGGAGGCCTTTTGATGCCTGGACGAGGGCGGCGGTTGTGGGACTTGCGGGGTTTGCCAGCACCTGGTCCGTGGGCCCTTGCTCCACAAGACGGCCCCGTGAGAGGACGGCGGTCCTGCTGCACATCCGGGCGGCAGTGGCGAGGTGGTGCGTCACCAGCAGCAGCCCCAGTCCCTGTTCGCGCACCAGCCGTTCCAGCAGAGTGAGGACGGCGTCCCGAAGGGGGAGATCCAGGCCGCTGACAGGCTCGTCGGCCAGCAGGTAGGCGGGCTGCACCACCAGGGCGCGGGCGATGGCCACCCGCTGGTTCTGGCCGCCGGACAGCTCGCCCGGGCGGCGCTGTGCCAAGCCTGCCGGCACCTCGGCCCGCTCCAGGGCCTCGCTTATGAGCGAGCGGTGGTTTCCCTCCACCCGGAGCTGCCGCAGCGGCTCGGCCAGGAGTTGGGAAACGGTCATGCGCGGATCCAGGCTGCCGGCGGGGTTCTGCGGGACGTACTGGACGGCCCGGCGGTACCAGCGCAGCGAACGCACCGGACCCGGCCGTACTTCACGGGTGCCGAGGTTCAGTGTTCCGGACGAGGGCTTTTCCAGTGCCAGCAGGATTCGGACCAGTGTTGATTTACCGGAGCCTGAGCTTCCCACCAGGGCGGTGCTTGTTCCGGGCGCCAGGTGCAGGCTTACGTCGTGGAGTGTCTGTGGCGGCTTTCCCCCAGCCAGGCCGCGTTTGGGGTAGGCGAACTGCACGTTCCTGGCTTCCAGCGCGCTTGTCATGCCGCCATTGCCGTTCCTGCAACACGCTCCAGGAGGCTGTCTCGCGAGGCTGACTGGACCAGCCGCCGGGTGTAGGGGTGCTGCGGGTTCCGGAGCAGGTCTGCCATCGGCACCTCTTCCACGATCCGCCCGGCCTCCATCACCAGGGCGCGTGTGCACAGGGCTGCTGCTGCTGCCAGGTCGTGGGTGATGAACAGGAGGCTGCGACCCTCCGCCCCCCACGCGCCGAGGGTCGCAAGGACCTTTCGTTGGGTGACGGCGTCCAGTGCGGTGGTGGGTTCGTCCGCTATGAGGATGGTGCTGTGGCAGGCGAGAGCCAGGGCGATGCAGACCCGCTGGAGCTGCCCGCCGGACAGCTCCCCGGAGTAGCGGGCAAGGATTTCCGCGGGGTCCTCCAGGCCGGCCTGTACCAGGAAGCCCGCCGCTTCAGCCTTTGCCTCCGCCCGGTTGCGCCCTGCCCTGCGCAGCGGAAGGGCTAACTGCCTGCCAACGCTCACAAAGGGGTTCAGGGACGACGCCGGATCCTGGCCGATCAGCGCGGCCTTCGCTGTTCCCTGGCGGGCGGCAAGGGTGATCTCACCCGTGGCCGAGATGCCGTCAGGAAGGGAGCCACACAGCGCCGCCGCCGTCAACGACTTCCCAGAGCCGGAGGCGCCCAAGAGGGCAACAGACTCCCCGGGATTCACGGAGAAGGTGAGGGGGTGCACCAGCTGATGGGTTCCACTGGACAGAGCCAGGTCTTTCACGGTCAGGGCGGGCGCATGCATGGAACGTCATTTCGTGGCAGGACTATCAGGGGTCAAGCCACATGCTATCAATAATCATTCGCAATTAGGCAACTTATGTAACCCCGCCTCTGACCGGGCCGGTCCCGTTAAACGCATCGAGTGCTCCGTTCTTGTCGTTTTGAGGGGTCAAAACGACAAGAACGGAGCACTCGATAAGGGTCTAGGCGTAGGCGTTCACCAAGCGGACAGCCCCGCCGTCCACGCCCTTGGCGCCCTGCACGTAATCGGGGCCGGACTTGAGGATGGAGTCTGAATCCTCGGTGACGGTGCCCATGACCCAGGACGGCAGGCCACGGTCGTTCAGGCGGGAAACCGCGGCGTCGGCGGCGTCGGCGGACACGATGGCCACCATGCCCACGCCGAGGTTCAGGGTGCGCTCCAGATCGGCCAGCGGCACGTTGCCCAGCTCGGATACCAGCTTGAAGATGGCAGGCAGTTCCCAGGTGGAGCGGTCCACGGTGGCAACGAGGCCCTGGGGGAGTACGCGGGCCAGGTTGGCGGCGAGCCCGCCGCCGGTCACGTGGCTGAAGCCGTGGACGGCGGACGTTCCGGTGACAGGGAACGCGCGGGCCAGGTCCAGGCAGTCAGCGGCGTAGACGCGGGTGGGTTCGAGGAGTTCCTCGCCCAGGGTGCGGCCCAGTTCGGAGACCTGGCGGTCCAGTGCCCAGCCGGCGTGGTTGATGACGCGGCGGACCAGGGAGTAGCCGTTGGAGTGCAGGCCGGAGGAAGCCATGCCGATCACCACGTCACCCGCGCGGACCCGGTCTGGGCCCAGCAGCTGGTCAGCCTCCACAACGCCAGTGGCTGCCCCGGCGACGTCGTACTCGTGCTCGCCCAGCAGGCCCGGGTGCTCAGCGGTTTCGCCGCCCACCAGCGCGGTGCCGGCCACGGAACAGGCCGCAGCGATGCCGCGGACAATGTCGGCGATGCGCTCGGGAACCACCTTGCCGCAGGCGATGTAGTCGGTCATGTACAGCGGCTCCGCGCCCACTACCACGATGTCATCAACCACCATGCCCACCAGGTCGAACCCGATGGTGTCGTGGATGTCCATGGCCTGGGCAATGGCGACCTTGGTGCCCACACCGTCAGTGGAGGTTGCCAACAGGGGCTTCTTGAACGTCAGGAGCTTGGAGACGTCGTAGAGTCCGGCGAATCCGCCCACCCCGCCGATCACCGAGGAGTTGTGGGTGGCCTTGACGGCACCCTTCATGAGCTCGACGGCGCGGTCCCCGGCTTCAACGTCGACGCCGGCAGAGGCGTAGGTGATGCCGGAGGTGTTGCCGGAGGCGGGGGCAGCGGAAGTCATACGGACTCTTTCTTGTCAGCGCCGGTGGTGGCGGCTACGTCTGGCACGAGGTCGGCGTCGGTCAGCAGGTTTTCAAATTCGGAGTCCGGCCCCGGGTCGCAGCCGGTGGCGCCCGACTTCTCCGCCGGATCCTCCTCGGAGTCCACGGCAAGGGCCGCTGTTGCGCCCGGAAGGGCCGACGGCGAGGGCTTCAGGCCGCCGAGGTCCTTGCGTTCCAGCAGGTTTTTGCCCAGCTTGTCCGAGCCGGGAAGCTCGATGGGGTACTTGCCCGTGAAGCAGGCAGTGCATAGCCGTTCGCGCGGCTGCCGGGTGGCGCCGATCATCCCGTCTTCGGAGATGTAGGCCAGTGAGTCGGCACCGATGGCCTGCGAGATCTCCTCAATGGTGGCGCCGTTGGCGATCAGCTCGGCGCGGGAGGCGAAGTCGATGCCGTAGAAGCAGGGCCACTGCACCGGGGGAGAGGAGATCTTGACGTGGACTGCGGCTGCACCGGCCTCGCGGAGCATCCGGACGATGGCGCGCTGGGTGTTGCCTCGGACGATGGAATCGTCCACCACCACAACGCGCTTGCCGCGGATGACAGATTCAAGGGCGTTAAGCTTCAGCCGGATGCCCAGCTGGCGCAGCGTCTGCGAGGGCTGGATGAAAGTGCGGCCAACGTAGGAGTTCTTGACGAAGCCGTGGGCGAAGGGGATGCCGGACTCTTCGGCGTAACCCACGGCTGCGGGGGTGCCCGATTCGGGAACGGGGATCACGATGTCCGCAACCTGGGTGTTTTCGCGGGCCAGTTGGCGGCCCATCTCCACGCGGGACTCGTACACGGAACGGCCGGCGATGGCGGCGTCCGGACGCGCAAGGTAGACGTACTCGAAAACGCAACCGGCCGGCGTCGGCTCCGCAAAGCGCTGGGAGCGTACGCCCTGCTCGTCAATGGCGATGAATTCGCCCGGCTCGATTTCGCGGATGAAGCTCGCACCAACAGTGGCGAGGCCGGACTGCTCGGACGCGACAACCCAGCCGCGTTCCAGCCGGCCCAGGACCAGCGGGCGGATGCCGTAGGTGTCGCGGGCGGCGTAGAGGGTGCCCTCGTCCATGAAGACGAAGCAGAAACCGCCCTTGATCTTGGGCAGGAGCTCGATGGCCGTTTCTTCAAGGCTCTTGCCGGGCTCGCCCTCCAGCAGGGCCGTGACCAGGGCGGTGTCGGACGTGTTGCCCTGTTTCATCTCGCCGGTGAGCTGGCCGCCATTGCGCTCCTGGATCATGGCGTTGAGCTCGGCGGTGTTGGTGAGGTTGCCGTTGTGCGCCAGGGCCACGGTGCCCGTGCTGGTGGCGCCAAGGGTGGGCTGGGCGTTGGCCCAGTGGCTCGCCCCGGTGGTGGAGTAGCGGCAGTGGCCCACAGCCAGGTGCCCGGTCAGGGTGTTCAGCGTGGTCTCGTCGAAGACCTGGGAGACGAGTCCCATGTCCTTGTAGACGTTGATCCGCTTGCCGTCGCTGGTGGCAATACCAGCCGACTCCTGACCGCGGTGCTGCAGTGCATACAGCCCGTAATAGGTAAGTTTTGCTACTTCTTCACCTGGTGCCCAGACTCCGAAGACGCCACAAGCGTCCTGCGGGCCTTTTTCGCCAGGGAGAAGATCATGGGAAAGTTTTCCATCGCCGCGTGCCACTGGTCGATTATCTCACGACATGGGGTAGGACTTTTCCGGCCGCCCGTTTGTGACCGTTTCCCTGCAGCCGGGCTACGGCTGCGGATCCGTGTCCGGTTCGGAATCCGGGACGGCTTCCACAACGGCCTTCTGCTGCCGCTTGATGCTCCGGCGGTCAAGACCAGGGCCACCACGGCTCCGAGGATGGCGCCACCGGCGGCAAACGCCACCATGAAGAACCCGAAGACGGCCCCGGCGTCGAAGCTTGGATTTTCGGGAACACCGTAGGCCATCACCGCTGCCGCCGCGATGCCCACCAGTGCGCCGAGGATGAGGAACGGCACATACTTGGGCGCGCGGCGGACGGTAATTTCGCGGCGTTCGGCAGCGGGTTGTTCAGAAGGCATGGATCAAGCCTACATTTTTCGGTGGCCTCAACTGCCGCGGTAGGTGGAGTAGGCGTACGGGCTGAGCAGGAGGGGCACGTGGTAGTGCTCGGATCCGGTCACCTCGAACACCAGGTCCACTTCCGGAAAGAAGGTGGCGGTCTGCCGTGCCGCGTAATAGTCCCCGGTGGCGAAGTTGAGCTTGTAGTGTCCGGCCTCCAGGTGCTCCGGACCAAGGTCCTGTGCCCGGCCGTCGGCGTCGGTGGTGGAATCTGCAATGTGGCGCCAGGTGCCGGCGTCGTTTTGGTAAAGCACGACGGCGACTCCCGCCGCCGGGCGTCCGGCGCCTGTGTCGAGGATATGGGTGGTGACGTGGGAGACGCTCATTCGGTGATCAGTCCTTCAAGCCGCAGGACGGCGATTTCACGCAGCTGCTGGGCCACGATGGTGTCTTCTTCCGCAGGGGAGTTGGCCAGGCGTTCGTTCAGCGTCCGCAGGATTTCAGGGGCGGTCCGGCCGGCGGCGCGGATCAGGAAGACGCGCCCGAACTTTTCCTCGTACTCCCGGTTGCCCTGGGCCAGGGCGTGGGCAACCGCGGTGTCTGCAGGGTCCACCCCGGCCTGCTCCGAACGGGACATGGACGCTTCGGCGGTGCCCGCCGTCGGCCGTTCTCCAATCCGCGGATGGTGGGCCATGGCGGATTCAACCTCCGCCGGGGTGAAGGGGCTGGCGGCCTGGGATGCGAACGCCAGGAGCGCATCCTTGCTGGCGAAGGGGCGTGCGCCGGCCACGGTATCCACCCACCTCGTGACGTCGATGCAGGGCCTGAGGGTTTCGGCGGCCAGGGTGGCATCCGCACTGTTGAATTCGGCTAGCTTCATGCTGGCTGGTTCCTTGGTAACGATCTGCTGGCATCCATGGTGACGGCTATGCGGAAGCCGGACTACCCGGCGCCTTGGGTCATCATTTCCCAAAGCTTCCGCATCATGGAACTGTTATTTCAGCATACGTAATATTCAAGAGCAGCTGTGCTGCCATGTCAAGGCGTGGCGGTCACGTGGGAGAGGCTGCTGCGGAAAATCTCCGATTGAAGATTGCGTCAATGCCAGACTGCAATTCCTTGGGGCTGAACGGCTTGCTGAAGTATGCATCCGCTCCGGCTTCCAGGCTTGCCAGCCGGTCCAGTTCACTTTCCCGGGCAGTGAGCACCACAATCACGGCATCGGAAAACCCGCGCAGCAGCCTGCATGCTTCCAGCCCGTCGTTGTCCGGCAGGTTTAAGTCGAGGGTGACCAGGTGGGGCCGCGTCCGGCGCGCTTCCTCTACTCCGGGAAGGGCTGCCTCCGCATGCGTGACGTCGAAGCCCTGCTTGCCCAGGACGCGTACCAGCAATCCACGGATATCTGCGTCATCTTCAATAACGACGGCACGGCGGGGTCCTGAGGGGGAGATCATGGGTCTACTTCTACCGCAATTACCCCCGCCCGGCATATTGCCCCGCTTCATATGAGCCGGATGACCTGCATGTGACGGGGCGATCTTGTGCAAATCCTTGGACCTGCTTGCCCGGACGTTGAGGTAGCCCGTCCACACTCTAAGACAGGCAGTAGCCTCCACGGATGTGGGTCAAAGACGACCTGCCGGGGGGCTGAACGGCTCGGAGAAAGTGCAGTACATGGAAGACATCAGCAAAGACCGGGCGCCCGCAGTCCATGCCGCTTTCTGCGCGGCGCTTGATAAGGGCCGGGCACTGCTGCGCGTCTATTTCCACCGGCGGAAAGTACGCGCCGCAGCCAAGGCGCTGGCCCAGGCCTTGGCGGAATCACGGGAGGTGTGGAGCTGGCCGGGAGACCGGCTTCCCGTCGGGGCGGAAATGTCCCAGCAGGTGGAGCGGCTGACAAGACGCCTCAAGCTGGAGACGGAAGCGCACATCCGGCTGGAAGCACTCTTTAAGACTGCGGACGGAGGACGTTCCGTACTGGCGCTTTAAGTGCCACACTTAGGAGCAATCGAGTGGCTGGGGGATACAGTCAGGAGATTGCAGTGGCTTGGTATACAGGTTGGGCGTACCTTATCGCGGGACTTATGACAGTCGACGCCCTGCTCTTGGCGCTGTGGGCCATCGATGAGGGCTGGCCCGGTAAATGGTGGAAAAAGCCCTGACCCTTCAGTCTTAACGAAGTTGTGGGCGGCCCGTCCGGACCGCCCACAACCGTGCACCACAATGCTGGACCGTTAGAGCCCGAGCGCGCGGTTAAGCAGGTTCGCCAGGCCGCTGGTGCCGTTGCCGTCAAGCAGGCCGGCCACAGAGCACAGCAGGTTGCCCAGCAGGTTTCCCGCGCCCGGTACCGCCGTGATGTCCAGCTGGACCTGGCTGAGGTCTACCACGAGACCCAGGACATTAAGGTTGAGGGGTCCCAGGTCGAGGTTGATGATGTCGCAGGCGGCGTTGGAGGTGCCGGCGTCAACAGTGGTTGTCACGGTCTGGCTGATGGGTGTGACTACACCATCAACGCTGGTGAAGGTGCCCTCAACGAGGCCCGTTACCGTCAGGTCGCCGTTCTCGGTACTGAATCCGGTGGGAACGAAGGATCCGGTAAAGCTGCCCACACCGTCGATCGTTTCGTTGATGGTGGCGGTGACATTTGCTACGTCAGCAGCGTTTGCTGCCGCTGCCGGGGCCGGTGCCGGCGGTGCTGCTGAGGCCGGCGCGGTAGCGCCAAACATCATTGCTCCGGACAATGCCACTGCTGCTATTGGTGCCAAAACTCGTGTTCGCATCTCTATGTTCCTTTCAGTGCCGGTTGACCGGCGCTTGAACCCCCGACGCTCCAGCCCCCATGCGGAACTGCCGGCGGAACTGTTGATTTGCTTGATTACAAACGCTTTACAGCGTCCGTAACGGCATTGCCATACCGGCATCACCGTTACTTCGACGCTAATACTAAGCATGCTGACTAGTCAAACCTGCGACAGGCCTTGACAGGAAGTAGGAAATGGGCGTGCAGCTGTTTTGACAGCCCTGCCGCCCCGTTTTTCGGCGCCAGCCTAAAACGCCAGGCGCATCAGGACCCGCGGAAATCCGTTGAGCACTGAAGTTGTGTCCGCGGCTTTGACGAAGCCTGCGTCCTCGAAGAGTTTCCTGGTGCCCACGTACGCCATGGTGAGGTCCACCTTGCTGCCGCCGTTGTCCACCGGATAGCCCTCAATGGCAGGGGCACCGTAGCTCCTGGCGAACTCGACGGCACCGTTCAGCAGGTGGTGCGAAATGCCCTTGCCTCGGTGCCCCGGACGCACCCGGATGCACCACACTGACCAGACGTCCAGATCGTCGATATGGGGGATCTTCCGGTTGCCGGCGAAACTGGTGCCGGCGCGCGGATGAACCGCTGCCCACCCAACTGCTTCGCCGTCGTCGTACGCCAGGACTCCCGGTGGGGGATCCTCTGCAACCAGCTGCCGCACCAGGTCTCGGCGCTCGGTTCCGCGCAGTGCCACATTCTGCCTGGACGGAATGCGGTAGCTCAGGCACCAACAGACAGTGGCGTCCGGCCGCTTGGGTCCCAGCACGGTCCTAACGTCTTCGAACTCAGTGGCAGGACGTACCTCGATCGCCATGCCGCCATCCTGTCACCGGCCACAAGAGGCGGCAACCTGGGATAGCAAGGGAGGGGAATTTTCCCTATCGGCTCCTGCTCTCCGTTATTACACTGGGACGCATGACCGAGCAGGAACCGGCACGGGAACGGGCCGGTGCAGCTTCCGACGGCGGGAACAGGCTTCGCGGGGACGGCAGGGCTGTGTCCGCGCCGGTTGAGGACGACGGCGCTCCGCACCTGGCCAACCCGGACGCCGTCGACACATCCCTGCGCAGTCCTGGGCGGCGGTTCCGCACGTTTAAAGGCATCCTGCTGAACACCGCAGTCGCCAACATCACCACAAGCTATTTATGGTTCGCACTCACGTTCTGGGTGTACCTCGAGACGCGCAACGTCATTGCCACGGGGGTGGTCGGCGGCGCATACATGCTGCTGATCGCCCTTTCCAGCATCAGTTTCGGCACGTTCGTGGACCGCTACCGCAAGCTCACCGTGATGCGCTTCGCAGCCGCCTTCACCATGGTGATGTTCGTGCTCGCCGGAGTGATGTTCCTGCTGACGCCGACTCCCCGCCTGCTGGACCTCGCCCAGCCCTGGTTCTGGATCTTCACCATGATCATCCTGATCGGTGCGGTGGTGGAGAACATGCGCAATGTTGCCCTCTCCACCACGGTGACCATCCTCATCGAGCCGGACCGCCGCGCCAACGCCAACGGAATGGTGGGCATGGTGCAGGGCCTGGCATTCATCGTCACGTCGGTACTTTCCGGGCTGTCAGTCGGACTGCTGGGCATGGGCTGGACGGTGGTCGTCGCCGTCGTCCTCACTGCGCTGGCTTTCGCGCACCTGCTGACCCTGCGCATGCCCGAGGAAGTACGGGTGGCCGCCACCGACGCCCACGGCTCGTTTGACCTCCGCGGCTCGGTCGCCGCGGTCATGGCCATCACCGGTCTGTTCGCGTTGATCCTGTTCTCCACATTCAACAACTTCATTGGCGGCGTCTACATGGCGTTGATGGATCCGTACGGCCTGGAGATGTTCCCCGTAGAGGTGTGGGGAGCCGTGTTCGCGCTGGGGTCCACCGGATTCATCATCGGCGGTGCGCTGATCGGCAAGTTCGGACTTGGCGCCAACC
Source organism: Pseudarthrobacter phenanthrenivorans Sphe3 (assembly GCF_000189535.1). Lineage (NCBI taxonomy): Bacteria > Bacillati > Actinomycetota > Actinomycetes > Micrococcales > Micrococcaceae > Pseudarthrobacter > Pseudarthrobacter phenanthrenivorans. The sequence goes on along the minus strand of NC_015145.1, from coordinate 3,811,196 downwards.
CGCTGCGCAGCCTGCTCCTCGCGGTGGTGGCAATGGGGTTCCTTGGCGCCGTGTTTACTATCCGGGAGTGGGCGTGGCTCTATATTGCCGGCATCTGGCTGTACCTGGTCCTGATCCCCTTCGTTGAGGCGGCCGAGCAGACGGTCATCCAGCAGGTGGTGCCGCTGCAGCGCCAAGGGCGGGTGTTCGGGTTCGCCATGGCGTTCGAGTCCGCGGCTGCACCCATCACCGCGTTTCTGATCGCGCCCCTGGCACAGTTCTGGATCATCCCCTACGCACGCTCCACCGAGGGCGCCGCCCAATTGGCCCCGCTGCTGGGCGAGGGCACCTCCCGCGGCATCGCCCTGGTGTTCCTGATCGCCGGCATCATCATGATTGCGGCGGCACTGCTGGCTTTCCTCACGCCGGTCTACCGAACGGTTTCCGAGGAGTATGCCGCGGCGGCGGCAGAGGCGAAAGCGGCGGCCAGCGACTCTTAACGCCGGACGCTCCCGCAGTTTTGGACTGCGGGAGCGTCGGGGAAAACCGGCGTTATGTGAGAGAGCGTTAGAGTCCCAGGGCTTCCTTGAGCGCTGCGACGTGCCCGTCTGCCTGGACCTGGTACTGCGCCAGGGTGACCTTGCCTTCGGGGTCCACCACGACGGTGGAACGGACGATGCCTTCAACGATCTCGCCGTTGACCAGCTTCTCGCCCCAGGCACCGTAGGCCAGGGCGACGGCGTGGTCGGGGTCGGAGAGCAGGGGGAAGGTCAGGGAGAAGTCACCGGTGAAGCCGGCCAGTGCTTCCGGGGCGTCGGGGGAGACGCCAGTGACCTCGTAGCCCTTGCCCTGCAGGGACGCCAGGCTGTCGCGGAAATCGCAGGCTTCGGTGGTGCAGCCAGGGGTGGCGGCCTTCGGGTAGAAGTACACGATGACGTTCTTGCCACGGTAGTCGGCCAAGGCAGTCTCGCGGCCCTGGGCATCCTGAAGGGTGAAATCAGGGGCCTGGGTTCCGGGCTGAAGCTTGGTGGTCAGGGTCTGGCTCATGGCATTCCTTTGGAAGTCTTTGTCAGGTAATGGCAAAACATCAAGTGAAGCGGCTTTCCGCTCAGTCATACAACTCCGGCGTCATATGCAGTATTCCGCCGGGCCGCGAACGGTGGCGCAGGAGCCGGGCACAAACTGGTATCCGCCGCCGCGGACAGTGGCCACGGCATGGCGGGCATTTCCCAGCTTCCGGCGGATCCGGCCCACGTACACGTCGATGGACCGGGCAGTGGCGCCGGGGAAATGCAGCGACTCCAGGAACTCCTGCAGTTCCTCCCGGCCCACAGTGCGGGACAGGTGCGTCACCAGGTAGCGGAGGACTTTGTATTCGACGCCGGTCAGCGGCACCGGCCTGCCGTCCAGCAGGACGGTTTCCGCCGCCAGGTCCACGGCCACCCGGCTGACGGGCCCGGCCGACGGCGGCAGCCGCGTGCCGCCGTCGTCCTCACTGGGTGCCTGGCCGGGACCGCCGGGGTTCTCCGCCGCGGAGGAAGGCTGAGAGGAGTCGTCTGCTGTTCCTCCCCCCGCGTCAGCGGAGACCCCGGACGTGGGAGCTCCGGCGGCAGGCCAATGGACTTCCGCCTCCGGAGCAGTCTGGAGGGCCCTGGCAAGGACCAGTTGGGCGGCACGCGCCAGGAGTTCCGGGCTGGTGCCTTCCGCCGGAACCACCCACACGGCCAGGCCGCGGGCAGCAGCTTTGGGCTGGACCATCCGCGGGCGGTGCGCCGTTCGCGGATGGTGGGCTTCCACTGCCATGGCGCGTCCCTAGACTCCGCCGCGGCGGATCAGCTTGCCCGTGGGGGTCTGGCCGTCCACCACGGCGCCGCGCAGGAACGTTTTGCGGACCACGCCGGACAGGGTCTTGCCGTCGTACGGGGTGATCGGGTTCTTGTGCTTGAGCTTTGACACGTCCACCACGAAGGCTTCGTCCGGGGCGAAGATGGCGAAGTCGGCATCGTAGCCCAGCGCGAGCTGGCCCTTGTTGGAGAGCCGGGCCAGGGCGGCCGGCTTCTCGCCCATCCAGGACACCACCTGCTCCAGCGGAATGCCGCGGTGCCGTGCCTCGCTCCAGATCAGGGACAGGCCCAGCTGCAGCGATGAGACGCCGCCCCACGCCACGGCGAAGTCGCCGTTTTCCAGGTCCTTCAGATCCAGGGTGGAGGGCGAGTGGTCCGAGACGATGCAGTCGATGGTGCCGTCCAGCAGGCCCTGCCACAGCAGTTCCCGGTTGGAGGCCTCACGGATGGGCGGGCAGCACTTGTAGGCGGTGGCGCCGTCCGGGATTTCCTCGGCCATCAGCGTCAGGTAGTGCGGGCAGGTTTCGACGGTGAGCTTGACGCCGTCGCGCTTGGCGGAGGCGATCATGGGCAGGGCGTCCGACGACGACAGGTGCAGGATGTGCGCCCGAGCACCAGTCCAGCGGGCACGTTCGATGACCTCGGCGATGGCCTTGTTCTCGGCGCCGCGCGGGCGGGAAGCCAGGAAGGTCTGGTAATGGTCGCCGCCGGGGTGCGGTGCACGGTCGATGGCGTGGGAGTCCTCGGCATGGACAATCATGAGGGAGTCGAAGGACTTCAGTTCGGCCATGTCCTCCTCCATCTCGTCCGCGTCAAGGTGCGGGAACTCGTCCACGCCGGAATGCAGCAGGAAGCACTTGAAGCCGAACACGCCTTCGTCGTGGAGGGCCCGCAGGTCGCCCTTGTTGCCGGGGATGGCGCCGCCCCAGAACCCGATGTCGATGAACGCCTGGTCCTCGGCCACCTCGCGCTTGAGCTTCAGGTTCTCCACGGTGGTGGTGGGCGGGACGGAGTTCAGCGGCATGTCGATGATGGTGGTCACGCCGCCGGCAGCTGCTGCGCGCGTGGCCGAGGCGAAACCCTCCCACTCGGTGCGGCCGGGTTCGTTGACGTGGACGTGGGTGTCCACCAGGCCGGGGATCAGGGTTTCATCGTCGGCCAGCTCAATGACCTCGGCGCCGGCAAGGCCGTTGCCCAAGGGTTCGATGGCAACGATCTTGCCGCCGCGGACGCCCACCTCGCGGGGCGCGATTCCGGCTGTGGTCAGAATGCGCTGGCCACGGATGACCAGGTCAAAACGTTCTTCAGACATGGAGGTCCTCCTTGGTATATGGGGTGCGGGCGAGCCGGTCGGCCGCCAGCCTCCCGCTGATATGGGTGCCCAGCTGCTCCAGAAGCGGCGCTGCCTCTGCTATGCACCTGTTTACATCGCTTTCGAGTTCCGTCAAAGAGTAGACGTCCTCGAAGCCGGCGGCTGCTGCCTGGCCAGGGGACAGGGTGGTCCGGCCGCATACCGCCACTACGGGAACTCCCTGCGCGGCGGCTGCCCTGGCAACGCCCATGGGGGTCTTGCCCAGCAGGCTTTGCTCGTCCAGGCTTCCCTCGCCGGTGATCACCAGGTCGGCGCCGGCCAGCCGTTCCGCCAGCCCAGTGAATTCGAGGACGACGTCGATCCCCGGGCGCCGGGCCGCGGCGAGGACGGCGATGGCGGCATAGCCAACGCCTCCGGCCGCGCCGGCTCCCGGGGCTTTCGCCGCTTTGATTGCCCTGTTGTTGGGGCCTTCAGGACCGATTTCCCTGGCCAGGACTTCGACAAACCTGGCCAGGGCGGCGTCGAGCATGTCGACGTCCTGTTGTGCGGCACCCTTTTGCGGGCCGAAAATCGCCGCGGCGCCCTGGGCGCCCAGCAGCGGATTGTCGACGTCGGATGCCAGCACAAAGCGTGTGTCCTTCAGCCGGGGTTCGAACCCGCTGAAGTCGATCCGGTCCAGGCGGGCCAGGGCGGCACCGCCGTCCGGCAGGTCGTTGCCCTCACTGTCGAGCAACCTGGCGCCAAGCCCCCGCAGGACTCCCGCGCCGCCGTCGGTATTGGCGCTGCCGCCCACGCCCAGGATGATGCGGTTGCAGCCGGCGTCCAGGGCGGCGGTGATGAGCTGTCCGGTGCCCAGGCTGGTGGCGGTTCGGGCCGCCGTCGAACACGGCCGCCCGTCCACCAGGGCACTTGCCGGGAGCAGGGCCAGGCCCGAGGCAGCAGCCATTTCTATGACCGCCTCATTGCCCCGGACGGCGAACTCGGCCGTCACGGGTTCGCCTGTCGGCCCGGCCACCACCGCTGTGCGGCGGGTGAAGCCGGAGCCGACGGCGGCGTCGAGGGTGCCCTCTCCGCCGTCGGCTACCGGGATCCGGACCACGTCAAGGTTGCCGCCCGCCCCGCGCTGCAGCCCCTTTTCCAGGTGGCTGCAGACGTCCGGGGCGGACAGGGATCCCTTGAACTTGTCCGGGGCAATGACGATGCGCATGGCTGTTTCTGTCTTTCCGGTTTCAGGCCAGCAGGGCCTAGGCCTGCAGCGCCAGGATGGCGGTTGGGGCGTCCGCGGCGGTCTCTGCCAGTTCCTCGAACTCGTTCACGGCGTTGATTTCCACGCCCATGGAGATGTTGGTGACCTTCTCCAGGATCACTTCCACCACCACGGGGACCTGGAATTCGCCCATCAGGGCCTTGGCCTTGTCGAACGCGGCGGCGAGGTCGTTGGGGTCCTCCACGCGGACGGCCTTGCAGCCCAGGCCCTCGGCCACCTTCAGGTGGTCCACTCCGTAGCCGCGGGTGTCCTCGGACAGGTGCGAGCTGTTGATGTTCTCGAACGCCAGGGACACGTTCTGTTCCATGTTGAACCCGCGCTGGGACTGGCGGATCAGGCCCAGGTAGGAGTTGTTCACCACCACGTGGATGTAAGGCAGGTTGAACTGCGCGCCCACGGCCAGTTCCTCGATCATGAACTGGAAGTCGTAGTCGCCGGAGAGGGCCACCACGGTCTGGTCCGGGTTGGAACGCGCGACGCCGAGGGCCGCCGGAGCGGTCCAGCCCAGCGGACCTGCCTGGCCGGCGTTGATCCACTTGCGCGGGCCGAAAACGTGCAGCATCTGCGCGCCGGCGATCTGGGACAGGCCGATGGTGGACACATAGGTGGTGTCGCGGCCGAAGGACCTGTTCATCTCCTCGTACACGCGCTGCGGCTTGATCGGGATGTTCTCGAAGTGCGTCTTGCGGTGCAGGGTGGCCTTGCGCTCCTGGCATTCGGCAACCCAGGCGCTGTAGTCCGGCAGGGACCCTGCGGCCTTGCGCTCTTTGGCGAGTTCAACCAGCCCGGCCAGCGCCGCACCGGCGTCGGACGCGATGCCCAGGTCCGGCGAGAACACGCGGCCTATCTGCGTGGGCTCGATGTCGATGTGCACGAACTTGCGGCCGGCGGTGTAGGTTTCCAGGCCGCCGGTGTGGCGGTTGGCCCAGCGGTTGCCGATGCCGATCACGAAGTCGCTCTGCAGGTAGTTCTCGTTGCCGTAGCGGTGGGACGTCTGCAGGCCCACCATGCCGGCCATCAGCTGGTGGTCATCCGGGATGGTGCCCCAGCCCATCAGGGTGGGGATGACCGGCACGTTCAGGGTTTCGGCCAGCTCCACCAGCTGCTCGGAAGCCCCGGCGTTGATGATGCCGCCGCCGGCCACGATCAGCGGGTGCTTTGCTGAGGTCAGCATGTCCAGGGCTTTCTCCAGCTGCTTGCGGGAGGCCTTGGGCTTTTCGACGGGCAGGGGCTCGTAGGTGTCGATGTCGAACTCGATCTCGGCCAGCTGCACGTCGATGGGCAGGTCCAGCAGCACGGGGCCGGGGCGGCCGGAGCGCATGAGCTGGAAGGCCTTCTGGAAGGCGCCGGGAACCTGGCCGGGCTCCAGGATGGTCATGGCCATCTTGGTGACGGGCTTGGCGATGGACTCGATGTCCACGGCCTGGAAGTCTTCCTTGTGCAGCTTGGCAACTGGGGCCTGGCCGGTGATGCAGAGCATGGGGATGGAGTCTGCCCAGGCTGCGTAGAGGCCGGTGATCATGTCGGTGCCGGCGGGGCCGGAGGTGCCGATGCAGATGCCGATGTTGCCGTCCTTGGCCCGGCTGAAGCCGTCGGCCATGTGGCTGGCACCTTCAACGTGGCGGGCCAGGGTGTGGCGGATGCCGCCGTGGGCGCGCATCGCGGAATAGAAGGGGTTGATGGCGGCGCCTGGCAGGCCGAACGCCTCGATGGCGCCTTCCTTTTCCAGGATGGCCACCGCTGCATCAACGGTACGCATCTTGCTCATGGTGTGCTCCTTGTTGTGCCCCTTTGGGGCGAAATCTGGGTGTTTTTGGGTGTGCTGAGGTAACCGCCGTCGTAGTTACGTCCGACGGCGGGTGCCCTGCTGGTGTTTCTTTGGCGCCTTGGCGCTGGTGCTTATTTCCTGCCGCTGAGCTGGAGGACCTGCTTGAACAGTCCGGAGTGGTCCAGTGCGCCGTCGCCCTGGTTGACGGTGGCGGCGACGAGCTGGGCGACGATGGCGCCCAGAGGGATGGCGACGTTGGCTTCGCGGGCCGCGGAGGTGACGATGCCCAGGTCCTTGTGGTGGAGGGCGAGGCGGAAGCCGGGATCGAAGTTGCGGTCCAGCATCTTCTGGCCCTTCTGATCCAGGACCTTGGAGCCGGCCAGACCGCCGCCGAGGACCTTGAGGGCGGCGTCTGTGTCCACGCCGTAGGCCTCGAGGAAGGCGATGGCTTCGCCGAGGACCTCGATGTTGACGGCGACGATGAGCTGGTTGGCTGCCTTGACGGTCTGGCCGGAGCCGGACGGGCCGACGTGGACGATGGTTTTGCCGACCGCGTTCAGGACGTCCGAGGCGGCGTCGAAGTCTTCCTTGTCGCCGCCGACCATAATGGAGAGGACGGCGTCGATGGCGCCCTGTTCGCCGCCGGAGACGGGGGCGTCGAGGGGGCGGATGCCGGCTTCGCGGGCTTCGTCGGAGAGGCGCTTGGCGACGTCGGGGCGGATGCTGGAGGCATCGATCCAGAGGGTGCCCTGCTTGGCGTTGGCGAAGATCCCGTCTTCACCGCTGACGACGCCCTCGACATCGGGGGAATCCGGCACCATGGTGATGACGACGTCGGCGTCCTTCACGGCGTCAGAGATGCTGGTGGCGCCCTTGCCGCCTTCGGAGACGAGCTTGTCGATTTTGTCCTGGCTGCGGTTGAAGCCGGTGACGGTGTGGCCGGCTTTGACCAGGTTGATGGCCATGGGCAGGCCCATGATTCCGAGTCCGATGACTGCAACGTTGCTCATGATGGTTCTCTTTTCTGGAAGTCTGTGCCTGGTTCCCCAACTAGGTCGCGCTAAGTGTCGTTTTGAACCTCCAAAACGACACTTGCTGCTACCTAGTTGGGTGAGGGCTGGGATTAGTTAGCGGGAAGCGTGCTCGCGGATGGCCCAGTTGAATGCGGTTTCCTGCGGTTCCTTGTATTCGAGGCCGATGTAGCCTTCGTAGCCGAGTTCGCGGCTGCGGGCGATCCATTCACCCAGCGGCAGGGTGCCTGTGCCGGGGGCGCCGCGGCCGGGGTTGTCGGCGATCTGGATGTGGCCGAAGTCCTTGGCGTGGTTCTCGATGACGGATTCGACGTCGTCGCCGTTGACGGACAGGTGGTAGAAGTCCGCGAGGAGCTTGATGTTTCCGGCGCCGCCCGCTGCCTTGACGCGGGCGATGACCTTGAGGGCGTCCTCAGCCGTGAGGAGCGGGTACCTGGGTGCGCCGCTGACGGGTTCGAGGAGGACGGTGCCGCCGATCCGGGCAACGCCTTCGGCCGCTGCGGCGAGGTTTTTGACCGCGAGTTCGTCCTGCTCTTCGGGGGTGGATTCGTCCTGCCGGTTGCCGTAGAGGGCGTTGAAGGCCTTGCAGCCAAGGCGCCCGCCGATTCCGGCCACCACGTCGATGTTGTCCTTGAACTCGGACTCGCGTCCTTTCCAGGAGACCAGGCCCCGGTCGCCGCCGGGCATGTTGCCGGCGTTGAAGTTCAGGCCGGTGAGCTGGACACCGGCGTCCTTGATGGCGTTCTCGAACTTGGTGATCTCGGCGTCGCCCGGGACTGAGGACTCGAAGGGCCACCAGAATTCGACGGCGTCAAAGCCGGCTGCCTTGGCTGCGGCAGGGCGCTCGAGCAGGGGCAACTCCGTGAGGAGGATGGAGCAGTTCACTGTGTACGTCATCGTAGGTCCTTCCAAGGAGGGCTTTGATCTATCTTCCCCTGCTTCCCGGCCCTTTCACCGTTTCCGCTTTGTGGAATTTAGATTCTGCTTTATGAAAAGTGTAGGGAAAGGTGGCGTGGGTCGTCAAGGGGGCGGTGCGCGGCGGTTGTGAGGCCAGTCCAGGGAGGTGCTGGAAAGCGACATTTAGCGTAATCAAAAAACATGAATTCTAGAACATGAAGATGCTTTCATCCATCAGATCAAAGTACCGGTGGTCCGCAGAAGAGCTGCGACCCGCATCCCTGCATGCCGGTATCGGCCCGCAATCACCCTGGGCCAGGAGTGCAGGGAGCTGAAAGAGAGCTACGTGTGATTGACCCCATCATCCTTTTCTTCCTGCTCGGTGCCGTGGCTGGCCTCCTGAGGTCAGAACTGCGCCTGCCAGCCGCGATCTACGACTTCGTCAGCATTGTGCTGCTGCTGGCCATCGGACTGAAAGGCGGCATTGAACTCGCCAGGCAGCCTTTCGCCAGCCTCCTGCCGCAAATGCTGGCAGTGGTTGCGTTGGGATTCTTCCTGTCGCTGGCGGCCTTCCCCGTCCTCCGCTTCCTGGGGCGCTTCAAACGCGCGGATGCTGCCTCCATCGCGGCCCACTATGGCTCCGTCAGCGTAGGTACCTTCGCCGTGGCCATCGCCTATTTCACCAGCCGTCAGATCGCCTTTGAGGAGCACATGCCACTGCTTCTGGTTTTGCTGGAAGTGCCGGCCATCATCGTGGGAATTGTCCTGGCGCGAGGCCTCTCGCGGGAGACCCGGTGGAGGTCTGTTGCCCATGAAGTGTTCCTGGGCAAAAGCATTGTGCTGCTTCTGGGTGGGCTGCTCATCGGTTGGGTGGCGGGTCCGGAAGGACTGTCCTCCATTGAGCCCTTGTTCTTCGACCTCTTCAAGGGGATCCTGGCTCTCTTCCTGCTGGAGATGGGGTTGATCACCGCAACCCAGATAGGAAGCCTTCGCCGCTACGGGGCATTCCTGATGGCCTTTGGGATTGGAATGCCCATCTTCTCTGCCGTGGTGGGGACTGCCCTGGGCCTGGTGCTGGGCCTTTCCGTGGGCGGCACCGCCGTCCTTGCCACGCTCGCGGCGAGTGCTTCCTATATCGCTGTGCCGGCGGCCATGCGCATCTCCGTGCCGGAGGCCAACCCCACGTTGTCCCTGGCCGCCTCGCTGGGGATCACATTCCCGTTCAATGTACTGTTTGGCATCCCGATGTACCACGCGCTGGCCGTCTGGGCCGAGTCGTTCCTGAAAGGATAAGGCGCTATGCAAAGCCACCCGCGCAAGCTGTTGACCATCATCACGGAAGCCGTTCTGGAAGCGACAATCACCCGCGATATCGAACTGCTGCATGCCCGCGGATACACCATTACTGATGCGAGGGGCAAAGGCCGCCGAGGCGTTCGGAGTGCCGGTTGGGATGCGAACAGCAACATCCGCATCGAGGTAGCCTGCCACGAAGAGACGGCGGACGCGATTGTGGCCCATCTGCAGGAGCATTACTACCAGGACTATGCCATGACCGTCTTTGTGAGCGACATCCAGGTACTGCGGCCGGAGAAATTCTAGGACTGGTTGGAACAGGCGAGTTCGGGGGAACGTTCAGTCGCCGGTCGTGTCTTCTGTGGAGGATTCCGGGGAGGACTCGGGCAGGAGTACGGCCAGGAGTTCATCTACCTTGTGGCCCGCGTCGAGCGGATGGCGGAAAGGGCGGCCGGTGGCGACCGTATAGCTGTTTCGCCGTCCTTCCCGTGTACGGGTGAGATACCCGGCCTCCACCAAGTCCGCCGTGATCTTCTGCGCCGCGCGCTCTGTCACGCCCACCCGTGCCGCAACATCCCGGATGCGGATCTGCGGATCGCGGGCGATGGCGAGAAGAACGTGGGCATGGTTGGTGAGGAAGGTCCAACGCGTCTCGCCGGCAGGGACGCTGGAGGTCCCTGATTCAAAATCCTGGGGTGCCATTTCAAGCACAATAGCCGATGCGGCCCGGCGTCACCGCTTCCCGCACCGCTGCTGCCGTTCCACGCTTCAAATTAAAGCGATCGTCCCCCGGCACCAGGGTACCGGGGGACGATCGCGTGAAACCGGTGGAGGCCTAGTGCGTCAGGTCCTTCCCCTTCGTTTCAGGAATCGTGAACACGAACGCCGCACTCACCGCGAGCAATACCACCGCGTAGATGTTGAACAGCTGCGGCATGCCCAGGCTGGTTCCCAGCCACTGCTGCAGGTACGGGGCGGTGCCGCCAAAGAGGGCGACGCAGATCGAGTAGGGTACGCCCACGCCAACGGTGCGGATCGACGTCGGGAACAGCTCGGCGTACACGGCGGGCACTATGGCCGCGCATGCAGCAATGAAGATCAGCATCACGGACATGCCCACTGCCAGCTGCCAGGCGGAGTCCTTCAGCAGCCATGTCATGGGGAAATGCATCACCGCGGAACCGATTGCCCCGCACCACAGGACCTTCTTCCGGCCGATCCGGTCGGAGAGCTTGCCCCACACAGGCAGCACTGCAATGAACACGATGTTGGCCACAACGCCGGCCCACAGCGCTTCGCCCCGGTCGATCTTCAAGGCGGTGGTTGCATAACTCGGCGCCACCACGCCCCAGATGTAGTAAATGACAGTCAGGCCCACGGTCAGGCCGATCACCTGCAGCGCCTGCTTGCGGTGGCGGACAATCTGAGGCCAGATCGGTGCGCGCTTCTCGGAAACGGACTCGCCTTCGAACGCCTCAGTTTCATGCAGCCGCGACCGCATGATCAGCGCGTACAGACCCATCGCAGCGCCCAACAGGAACGGGATGCGCCAGCCCCACGCGTTCATGGCCTCGGTAGTCAGGGTCATGTTCAGGACCGCGCCGAGCAACGTGCCGAACAGGATTCCCACCGTCCCGGACGTGTAGATCAGCGTCGCCCAGAATCCGCGGTGCTCGCGGGGAGCCATCTCCGACAGGTACGTTTGCGACGACGGCAGCTCACCGCCGTGCGCAAGGCCCTGGACGAGCCGGGCCACCAGCAGCATCAGCGACGCCCATGCGCCCACGCTTGCGAACGTGGGAGCAATGCCGATCATCAGGCTGCCCAGCGATGCGAGGCCGACGGCGAGCGTCATGGATGTCTTTCGGCCCACCCTGTCGCCGATCCAGCCGAAGAGGAAGCCGCCGAAGGGGCGTGCCACGAAGCCGACGGCGAAAATCGCCAGGGTGGACAGGACAGCTGACGCCGGATCCGCCTTGCTGAAGAGCTGGCTGGCGATGAAGGGAGTGAAGGTGGCGTAGATGGCCCAGTCGTACCACTCGACGGCGTTGCCGATTCCGGTCCCGACGATGGTCTTGGCGGTGGACACGCGACCAGTCTGCTGCTTATGCGCTGTGATGGACATGGTGACTTCCTGATAGTGGGTTTGAATGTACCTGGCGGCGGCGCTGCTGCCGGCTTTTACGAAGCTGTTGAAAGTGTTGCAAGTCGTGAGACAGCCAGCCCGGTGTAGAGCGCTGCCCCGTCAGCCAGCACGCCGTCGTCGAACGTTGCATAGGGCGAGTGGTTGAACGGTGAGGTGGCCGGATTGCCGCCGGGGGCGACGGCGCTGAGGCCCACGAAGGTGCCTGGCACCTCTGCCAGCACCCGCGAGAAGTCTTCGGAGCCGCTCAGCGGAGTGGCCCAGCGCGAGAGGCGGCGCTCGCCGAAAAGTTCGGAGATGACCTTCTCGGCGGTGTGCGTTTCGTCCTCGTCGGTGATGGTGAGGGGATATTCCTCCAGGTAGTCCACCTGGACTTCCACGTCGTGGGCGGCCGCGATGCCTTTCAACAGGCGGGGCACTGCCTCCATCATCTGCACGCGGGAGGCCTCGGAGAACGTCCGGATGGTGGCCTCGATGCGGGCGGTTTCGGGAATGACGTTCCGTTTGGTGCCGGCATGGAGTACACCGACGGACAGGACAACGGGATCGAACATGTTGAACTGCCGGGTCACCATGACCTGCAGGGCGGTGACCATCTCGGCGGCGACTGTCACTGGGTCCTTTGCGGCGTGCGGGGCCGAGCCGTGGCCGCCGGCGCCAAGCACGGTGACTTCGAGTCCGTCCGAGGCGCTGAGCATGACGCCGGGCTTGGTGCAGAAGGTTCCGTGGGGCTCCAGCGAGGAGAAGACATGCATGCCGTAAGCAGCCTGGACGCGGGTTCCCGCGGCGTCCAGGACACCTTCGCTGATCATGTAGCTGGCGCCGTCGAATCCTTCCTCGCCGGGCTGGAACATGAGGACGACGTCGCCTGGCAGCTGGTGCTGCTTTTCGGCCAGGAGGGTGGCGGCTCCGGCGAGCATCGAGGTGTGCAGGTCGTGGCCGCAGGCGTGCATGGCACCATCTGCGCGTGACGTGTAGTCCACGCCCGTCTTTTCCTGGACCGGCAAGCCGTCCATGTCGGCGCGGAGGAGCACTGTGGGACGCTGTTTCTCTGTGCCTGCGGAGGGGACCTTGCCGCCGCGAAGCACGGCGGTGACGGAGGTGGTGTCCTGGCCCAGGGTGATCTCGTACGGGAGGCCGTCCAGTGCCTGCAGGACCTTCTCCTGGGTCCGGGGAAGGTGCAGCCCGATTTCCGGGTGCCGGTGGAGGTCGTGGCGGAGGCGGATAAGGTCCCCCTGCAGTTCCTTGGCATCTTCGGTCACGGGCACTTGTTGCTCCTTGCATCGGTTTCCGGGTCTGTGGACTATTCTGAAGTGGCGTACTTCACATCATGTGAAAGCGCTGGAATTATTCTTGAACCCTGCGCTTTTGGCAGGATTCGTGCAGCTAGGACCGGAGGTGGCAGTGGAACTCAGCGAGGAGGACCTGGCGCTCATCCAGGTGCTGCAGTCGTCGCCGCGGCTGGGGTGGGCAGATGCAGCCAAGGTCCTTGGCGTGCACGCCACGACGCTGGCGGCCCGGTGGGAACGGCTTGTTTCGAACGGAGCGGCTTGGGTGACTGCCCATCTCGCGGGGGATCCGCATCAGATGCTCCTGGCCTTTGTGGCTGTGGACTGCGAGATGAACCAGAGGGACCGTGTCACCGCACAGCTGGCCGCCATCCCCCAGATCGTCACCGTGGAGGAGGCGGCCAGCAACCGGGACCTCATGCTCACGGTGATTACCGGCTCACTGGAAGAGTTCAGCGCAAAAGTGGTGGCGGAACTGAAAAATATCGAGGGGCTGGTCAAGTACCAGACGGCGCTGTGCACAAGGCTTCACGCCAGTGCCGATGAATGGCGGCTGAACGTCCTGAACCGGGCCCAGCTGGCAACGCTTCGGACGCTGGGCCACCAGGGCGGACCGGACGCGCAAAAGCCGGCGGCAGGCCAGCTTCCGCAAAGCCACCTGGACCTGTTGCCGTTCCTGGCCCGCAATGGCAGGGCAACGGCCGCTGAGATAGCGCGCGACTTGGGACGGCATCCGGCAACCGTGCAGCGGCAGCTCAACCGGGTCCTGGCGAGCGGCATCCTGCTGTTCCGCTGCGAAATCGCCCAGGGCTACTCCTCCTACCCGGTCACCTGCCAGTGGTTTGCCAATGTCCCCGCGGGACAGCATGAGGAAGCGGCTGCTGCCATCCGCACCATCAGCAATGTCCGGCTCAGCGCCTCCACCACCGGGCCCACCAACTTCGTGATCATCATGTGGCTGCAGTCCCTTGCGGACGTGATGAGCGCGGAACTCGCCCTTCAGCAGAAGGTCCCCGGCATCCACCTCGTGGAAAGCGTGGTGATGCTGCGAACAGTCAAGCGGGTGGGCTGGATGTTGAATGCGGACACCACCTCCAGCGGAGCAGTAGTGGTTCAGTCCGCGGCCCTCCCGGCCGCGGACTGAACGGAGCACTACTGGGACAGTTCGGCGGCCTCGTGCGCCTCGATGCGGCCCCTGCCGGCCGGAACCGGAGCGGGCAGCACCTTGCCCCGGGCGCTCCCGGGGAACGGCCTGCGGGACTTGGCGGGGTCCACCGACGTGGGCGGCGGGGCTTCGCCAGCCGGGTTCGCCGGGCGCCGCAGGTGCCAGTCCGTCACCGCCTGGTAGGCGGCAGCGACAGCGAGGAGCCGGTCCTCGGCGAAGGGCCGGCCGCCGAGGATGGTACCGATGGGAACGCCTGCCGGGTCGAAGCCGATGGGCAGGGCGAGTTCGGGCAGCCCGATGGCATCAAAGGGGTTGGGGCTGGTCTGCAGCACCACATCGCACTGCTCGAACAGGTCATCCAGCACCCGTTCCAGCAGCAGGACCTTGGCCCGCTGGCCCAGCAGGTACTCGTTCGCACCCAGCATTGAGCCCTGCAGCCAGCCGGTCACGGACACACCAAAGCTGCGCAGGTCCTTCCGGAGAACCGGCAGGACCTGCTCGCTGCGTTCCGGGAGCCGCACGTTGTTGAAGGCCGTGCCTGTCAGCGTCTCCCAGTCTTCGGGCAGGCTGACGTCCACTACCTGGATGCCGTCGATTCCGGCGAGCGTATCCAGGAAGGCCTTCCGGGCGGCTGACGTTGCTGATGATCCTGCCGTAAAGTCCGGGATGACGCCCACTCGGGTACCCCAGCGCATGGTCACCTTGTTGCCGCGCTTTACAGGGGAGGCGGCCTGGATCAGGTCCGGAACCGGCGGAAGCCCCACTGTCCGCGGATCATTGGCGTCCTCGCCCGCCATGGCGCTGAGCATGATGGCGGCATCCTTCGCATCCCGGGCGAGCGGGCCCGGGTGGTCCCGGGTGTAGCTCAGCGGGATGATGCCGTACAGCGAAACCCTGCCCATGGTCGGCTTGAGGCCTGTCAGGTTCTGGGCGTTGGATGGCGCCGTGATGGATCCACCCGTCTGGGTCCCCACGCTCGACGTTGCCATGCGTGCGGCCACCGCCGTGGCGGAGCCGGAGGAGGACCCGCCGGGATTGGTCTGCGGATTCCCG
Organism: Pseudarthrobacter phenanthrenivorans Sphe3; assembly: GCF_000189535.1. Classification (NCBI taxonomy): domain Bacteria; kingdom Bacillati; phylum Actinomycetota; class Actinomycetes; order Micrococcales; family Micrococcaceae; genus Pseudarthrobacter; species Pseudarthrobacter phenanthrenivorans. Next base: position 3,796,152 of record NC_015145.1, on the reverse strand, counting down.
GGTGTCCACGCGTTGACGGTGGTGATCCGCCCGTCGGGTGTGGTGGCCCGGGTGGTAGCAAGCGGTCCCATCTGGGTCTTGCCAAGGACGATGCCTCCGGCTGCCGTCAACTTTGATACTGCCGTTGCATCAAATGGCGGGGTGAAGTCCTTGAAGATGAAGGAGTTGGCCGTGGTGGGATACGAACGGGTGTAGTAGTTGTCCTTAATGGCGAGGGGTATTCCGTGGAGGGGGCCTTTATGGGTGGTGCCGGCCAAGGCGCGCGCACTCGCCAGCGCATCGTCGGCGGCCACGAGGTTGAATGCCTGGTATCCGGCGTCGAAGGCACCCACCCGGTCCAGGTAGGCCTCCACCAGAAGTTCGGGAGACAGCCGCCCCGCCCTTATGAGGGTGGCGGCCTCGGCGATGGTGAGTTCCGTGATGTCCGCGAGGGCTTCCGGCCGGACGTCCCCGTAGGCGTCGGGGTTGATTCCGTTGGCCGGCGCCCTGCCTGCCGGTGATGCATGGGCGACGGAGGGCAGGGCCGTGGCGCCAAGTGACGTTGCTGCAGCCAGCACCGCGAACCTGTTGACGAATGACCTGCGGTCGATGGTGCGGTCCATGGGCTGGGTGTTCGTGCTGTCGGCGGTGTTGATGTTGTTGGAGGGGTTCATGCCGTCCTCCGCGCGGTATCAATCGAGGGGTAGAGCGAGGGCGGTGCCGCCTGCTGTGACAGAAGCGCCGGGTCGGCGCTGCCTGCCTCGCCGTTGAAGGGCAATTGGTAGGCGCCGAGTTCAGCAACCGTGGTTCGCATGAAGGATCGCAGGCTCGCCAGGACTGCCGCCTGCCCGGGGCTTCCCGTCTCCGGATCGCTGGCGCTTCCGGCAGGAAGTTGGTTGAGGTCGATGCCGAGCGCCGCCAGGCGTGCCCTGATCATGATGTCCAATTCGGCATCCGTGGGTGGAGTGAGGGGCATGATGTTCCTTTTCTACGGGGCCGTTGTGCAGCCCGTGCAGCTGAGACAAGGGCATACTTTCACTGGCTCATGCCGCTGTCGTGTCACACACGTTGCCGGAGTATTTCCTGGTCCGCAGCACAACAGGCTTAATACTTCCGCATCACGGACTTATCTTTCCGGAAACATGGGATCCCTAGCCTAATCCGTAACCTCGCGGCATCACGTGTGCCGTCGTCCCTCAACGAACAGGCCATGGCATGAACCCCCAGAAGTCCACTGCGGCGAGCTCTTCGCCAACAAACCCGACCCCGGCAAACACCAGCGCGAGGAAGCCCTTCTATAGCTCCCTCTTCTTCCAGATCCTTGTTGCGGTGGTCTCGGGGATCATCATCGGACACCTGTGGCCGGACATTGGAGCTGCTCTCCGCCCGCTCGGTGACGGCTTCATCCAGCTCATCAAGATGATCATCTCGCCACTGATCTTCCTCGTGATCGTCACCGGCATCGCTGCCGTGAGTGACGTCAAGGCTGTGGGCCGTACAGGCGTCAAGGCCCTGATCTACTTCACAGCAGCCACACTATTTGCCCTGGTTTTTGGCCTTATCGTGGGGAACGTGGTGGAGCCGGGCGCAGGTCTGAACATCGATCCGGCGTCGCTCTCGCAGGACGCCCTCAACGCGAAAACCGCCACCGCGCCACCGAAGGATGCCGGCGCCTTCATCCTTGGAATCATTCCCACCAGCGTAGTGGGCGCGTTTGCCAGCAACAGCCTGCTGCAAGTGCTGTGCTTCGCTGTGTTCTTCGGCGCGGCGATCGTCGTCGTCGGCCGTGAGCGCTGCATGCCCGTCGTCTCGCTGATGGAAACGGTGCTGGAACTGTTCTTCAAAATCATGGGATGGGTTATGCGGGTGGCTCCGGTGGGTGCTTTCGGCGCCATGGCGTTCATCATCGGCCAGTACGGCCTGGGTTCGCTGGGCACCTACGCCCTGCTAATCGCTGCCTGCTATGGCGCGGCGCTAGTGTTCATCAGCCTCTTGTTTGGGGTGGCGTGGGCGTACCCAAGGGTGCCGCTGTGGCAGTTCATGAAGTACACGCGCGAGGAATTCCTCCTGGCGCTGGGAACCGCCTCGACCGAATCCGTGCTGCCCCGCATCATGACCAAGCTGACCAACGCCGGCTGTTCCCGCGCCACCACCGGGCTCGTCATCCCCACGGGCTACTCCTTCAACCTGGACGGGGCCGCGCTGTACCTGTCCATCTCGCTGCTCTTCCTTGCGCAGGCCTTTGGGTACAACCTCGATCTGGGCCAGCAGCTTGCGGCCCTGGGCGTCCTCATGCTGACCTCCAAGGGCATGGCAGGGGTCCCCGGGTCCGCGTTCCTGGCACTGTCCGCCACAGCAGGTGCGCTGGGGATCTTCCCGGTAGCGGGCGTTGCCCTCCTCCTGGGCGCAGACAGGCTCATGGACTCCATGCGGGTGGTGGTCAACCTGCTGGGGAACTGCGTGGCCACGTTCGTTGTGGCCAAGTGGGAAGGTCAGTTCGACCGGGACGCCATGCTGCGCGCCTTTGCCGGGGAAGGCACGACGGCGGAGCCGGCCTTGGTGCCGAGCCAAGCCAAGGTGCCGGAGGGCACAGCCGCAGCGGCCGCCGTCGAGCCGTCACCGGAGGCGGTTTCCCCTGCTGCGGCGCGGTAGCGCCGGATCCTGGCGCCCCTGTGCTGCACACTGTCCCTATGACGTTTGCGAATGTGGGAACTCTTGAAACCAGGCCCGGCCAGCGTGACGCCGTTGTTTCCATTCTGTCCCGGCACATGGACGGACTGAAGGAAGCCGGCTGCCTGCTGTACGAGGTGGGTGTTAATGACGCCGACCCGGACACTGTCTTCGTATGCGAACTCTGGGAATCGCCGGAAGCGCACCGGGCTTCGCTAGAGCTGGACAGCGTCCAGGCGGCCATCGCCGAGGCCATGCCCCTGCTCTCGGGCGAAATGGGCGGGCACCAGTTCACCGTGTTGGGGTCCCCGCTCCGCTAGGTTCGGCAGGGACAGGGCCCTGGCCCTGTGCCCCTGCAGCGCCGGCGGGTAAGCTTCCCGGCAACGACTGGACTTGGAGCAAAGGGGTAAGGGAGAGTCATGAAACCGCTGCCTGCACTGGAACTTGTTGCCCGCCTCGAAGATGCCGAATGGCTGGACCCCGTGGCCAAGAAGGTCCGGAAAGTGGTGAAGCGCACCATCCGTCCCAAGTGGGCACGCGATGTCCTGCACGGCGTCCCGATTGGACACCCGGTCCACCCGCTGGCGGTGCAAGTGCCGCTGGGCGCCTGGATCTCCGCCGCCGTCCTGGACGCGTTCCCGGGCAACGACCGGGCCGCCACTGTGCTCGTCGGCGTGGGTGCCGCTTCTGCCGTGCCGTCCGCAGTGGCCGGTTTCATGGACTGGTCGCAGTTGCACAACCAACAGCAGCGGGTGGGCCTGGTCCACGCCTCAGCCAACATCACGGCCGTCAGCCTCTACGCGGCATCGCTGGTGGCGCGTGCGCAGGGGCGCCAGGGGGCAGGCAAGGTTCTCGCCTACCTGGGCCTGGGGGTGGTGAGCTTCGGCGGCTTCCTGGGCGGCCACCTCACCTATCGCCAGGCCGCCGGCGTGAACCACAGCGAGGAAATTCCGCATCGCTTCCCCAGCGGATGGCAATCACTTGCACCGCTGGCAGAACTGCCCGAAGGAAAACTCCACAAGATCGTGGTGAGCGAAATCCCGTTGCTTGTGTACCGGGAGGCGGAGGACATCCGCGTGCTGTCCGACGTCTGCAGCCACCTCTCCGGCCCTTTGCACGAGGGCAAACTCAAGGGCGGCAAGCTTCAGGAAAGTGCTTCCGCTGACGGCGGTTCCCGCGGCGGCGACCCCTGCGTCGTCTGCCCTTGGCACGGCAGCACCTTCTCGCTCCGGACGGGGGAAGTGCAGGCTGGCCCCGCAACTGCGAAACAGCCACATTTCGAGACGCGCGTCAGCGACGGCATGGTGGAGGTTTGCCTGCCCGGGGCTGAGTAGCGATGGACCTCCGCGCGCCATCTGCAACGCCGGATTCCTGGGCAGGCGCTTCCGGCGGGCACTTTGCAGCCGCTAGGTCAGTGCCGGTTCCCATTCCCTTACCCTGTCCTGAGCGAAAACGGTCCCTTCAGCGTAGAAGTCCTCCCATAAGGGGTCGTAGGCGGGTATGTCGTCGAGGTCCAGGAGGTTGTCGCCCACAGGTTCCTCTGGTGGAGGTTCCAGGAATGGGACGTCTCCAGCGGGCCGGGTTTCGGTGAAGTCGCCGGGCACCTTGAGCTCTGCGGACAGGACACGTCCGGGCCAGTGGGGTGGTTCCCAGTCCTGGTGTTCGCTCTTGTAATGGTGCCCGGTCGGTGAGGTCCAGCCGGGTGGTTCGTTTTTGCTGGCGGAGGTGGGTTTCCAGCCGCTGGTGTGCCGGAGTTTGTGGTGTTTCGGGCAGGGTTGTCCCAGGTTGGAGATGCCGGTGGTACCGCCATGGTGCCAGGCGAGAATATGGTCTGCTTCGTTGTCCAGGGAGTGGTTGCTGCAGCCGGGGAAGGGGCATTTGCCGTCCCGCAGCCGGAGCCAGTTCCGCATGGCCTTGGTGACGCGGTAGCTGGTCCGGCCGATCTCCAGCGGCGCCCCATCACGAGGATCAATGAGGACCCGGTGGAAGGAACCGGCACCGTTTGCGACCAGGTCGCGGGCCATCGACGGCGGGATCGGACCGTACCCGTCCAGCATGGCGGGCTCATCGGTCAGTCCCATCAGCGAGAACACCGGCACGGTGACCAGGACCTGCGCCCGGATCGAATCTCCCTGCCCGGGATGGGCTTCAGCACCTGTTCCCCGGGCCCCGGCTCCAGAACCATAGTCAGGGCCATAGCCGGAGCCATAGCCGGAGCCTGCGGAACCGGTGGGGGTACCGCTGGTGAGGAGGCTTTGGGTATAGGTGTCTGCCCGGCGTTGGGACAGCGTACGTTCCTCCCCGGGCCCTTCCATTCCCCGGGCGAGGGCGGTGAGCCGGTTCCAGATGGCCGATGCCTTGTCCGCAGGCAGGCACGCGGCGATCCAAGCCATCCCGTCAGTGTCCTTCCAGTACTCGACCCGCCGGTCCGCTGCACCCTTGGCGTGGCGGACCTCGAGCGATTCGGGGTGGTGGCGTTCCCGCCAGGTCCTGGCCTTGGCCCTGAACCGGTACGCCGGCATTTCCCCGATGGTCGCACCCGTGGTCCGGTCTGCGGCGTCGGGGTCCAGGAAATGGTCCTCCAGGGCCGCCGCCGCGGCCGGGTCAAGGCCGAGGGTCTGGTCCACCATGGTCCGGGCATGCGCCCACGAAATGGTCCCGGCCTGCAAAGCGGCAAGGGTCCGGGGCCGGGACGTGGCCAGGGCATGGGACTCGGCCAGCAGCGCACCGGCGGCACGGTCACCGATGACCAGCGCACACCCCACCTCGGCCACCAGGCAACGGTCCTGCGCCGTTGCCTCCTGGGGTGAACGTGCCGGACCGTTCAGGGCCTGCGTGGCCGCGGCGAACACCTCCACCGCCTGCGCCTTCAACGCCGCGAGCTTGGCCTCCGACCGGGCCACCCCAGCCAAAACTTCCAAAGCCCCATCAGCAACCCGCTGCACGGGATCATCAGAGCCTCCGCCGGCAGCACAGGAACCAGCAGTACCGCCGCCAGCGAGCACCGCGGCAAGAGCAGCCACAGAAGCGTCAACCTCCGCCTCCGCCTCCGCCACCGCCGGATTCTTTTCCATGAATCCATCCTGTCAGTGGGGTCTGACATTTAACTGTCACGCAGCGAAGAGCGCTACCCCAGCGGTGTGACCCAGTCTCCCTGGCGCAGGACTCCCGCAAGATGCAGGTCCAGGTCAACAACCACGATGTCCGCCCGCATGCCGGCACGGAGGTCACCCACCTGCGGCGACAGCCCCAGCACGGAGGCAGGTACGGCCGTCGCCGCCTGGACCGCATCCTGCAGGGTGACACCGGCTGCCACCGTGGACCGCACCACGTCCAGCAAGGTAGCGGTTCCGCCGGCGATTGCCCCTGTCTTGTCCACCCTGGCCACGCCCTGGTCAACCGTGACGGCCAGGGTTCCCAGCCGGTACTGGCCATCCTGCAGGCCCGTTGCCGCCATCGAATCCGTAACAAGCGCGATGTTGCCCGCCCCCACCAGTTCGAAGACCATCCTGACCGTTTCCGGAGCCAGGTGGACGCCGTCGGCAATCAGCTCCACCACGGCGTCGCCGGCATGGGCCGCGCTGATACTGGCCGCTACGGGGCCGGGGGAGCGGTGGTGCAGGCTGGGCATCGCATTGAAGAGGTGTGTGACAGTGGGGCGGACCCGGCCGGTGGAATTCCCTGGCCCGGCAAGCCCTGCGGCCGCCTGTTCCAGGAAGGAAGCCGCGGTGCCGTGGTCCGCCGCAGTGTGGCCCAGGGATGGAATGATCCCCCTCGTAGTGAGCACGTCCACCAGGGCCGCAGCCCCAGGAAGCTCGGCCGCCAGGGTCATGGAAGCCAGCGAGGGCCCGGCGGCCGCCAGCAGGGCGGCAATAAGTCCGGCATCGGGTTCGCGCAGGAGCCCGGGGTCGTGCGCGCCGCACTGTGCGGAAGCGAGGAACGGACCCTCAAGATGGGAACCAGCGATCAGCCCGTCATTGGTCAGTCCCCGCAGGACTCCGAGGTTCCGGACCAGGTGCTCCGGCGATCCCGTGACAAGGCTGGCCAACAGCGTGGTGGTTCCGCGGCTGTGCAGATACCGTGCCGCTGACCGGGCACCGTTGACGGATCCCTCGGAGAAATCCGAGCCCAGTGCCCCATGGCAATGCAGGTCCACCAGTCCGGGCAACAGTATGCGTCCGGGAACGTCGTGCCCGGCACTTTCAGCCCCGTCTGAGTCCGCCACGGAAAATCCCGACGCCGGGCCCGCGTAGGTGATGACGCCGCCGTCGACGGCCACGACGCCGTCGGGGACGTCCATACTTCCAGTGACGATGCGGCCACGAAGAATCAGCCCGGTACTCATGATTCCAAGCCTCCCGCCGTCAGTGCTGCCGCCAGCCTGGCCGCCAGGTCAGGATCCGCAGCATCTGCCCTGTCCATACCGGAATGGCCGGTCAGGCGGGGCCTGGCGGAGGTATGCACGGCCTGGACGCCGCTGCCGAGCAGCGACGGTACCAGGTCAAGCGTCACACCGCCCCCGGCCATGATCTGGACCGACGGCGCGTGCGTGCGTCCCAGCTCAACCAGACGACCCAGCATGCTGAGGCCGGCAGCGCAGTCGGGGCTGCCGCCGCTGGTCAGGACGCGGTCCACGCCTGCCTGCTGGAGCCGGCCAAGCGCACCGGCAGGGTCGGTGCCGGCCGCGAGGGCAGCATCGAATGCCCGGTGGAACGTGATTTCCGCCGACGGATTGGACCGGCGTGCCGCTGCAACGATCCGGCGGAGGGCGGGAACGTCCGGCCCTCCATCGGCCGCGAGCACCCCCACCACCACGCCCGCGGCGCCGGCAGCAAGGGAGACCGCCACGTCGCGCTCAATGACGCCGAGTTCATCATTCGAGCAGGTGAAGTGTCCCGGCCGAGGCCGCACCAGGACGTGGACGGGGAGTCCAACACGGCAGGCTTGTTCCGTCATGCCGAGGCTGGGCGTGATGCCTTCGGTCTGGGCGAGGGCGGCGCAGAGCTCAACGCGGGCGGCGCCGACGGCGGCAGCCAGCCGCACGCCGTCGGCATTCTCCACGGCAAGTTCCAGCTGGGGCCGGCTGACAGCAGCGACCGGCGCGCCCTGGCCCGTGCTCAAAGTCCCTGCCACGCCGGCTTCCGCCCGAACGTGTCCGTGTAGTAGTCCCGGTGCGCCAGCCGTGAGGCGGCCGCCTCGTCCACCAGGACCGAGACGTGCGGGTGCAGTTGGAGCGCGGATGCCGGGCAGATGGCAGCGACAGGACCTTCGACGGCGGCCGCAATGGCTTCCGCCTTCGCCTCCCCCATGGCGAGCAGCAGCAGGTGCCGGGCCTCGCGGATGGTGCCCAGTCCCTGGGTCAGGACATGGTCCGGGACATCGTCCGCGGAGTCGAAGAATCGGGCGTTGTCCTGCCGCGTCTGGCGGGTGAGCGTCTTGATCCGGGTGCGGGATCCCAGCGAGGACATGGGTTCGTTGAAGCCCACATGCCCGTCCGTGCCGATGCCCAGGATCTGGATATCCACGCCTCCAGCGGCGGCAATCCGCGCCTCGTACTGCTCCACCTCGGCCTGGGGATCCTCCGCCATGCCGTCCAGGCCAAGTACCCCATCCGCCGCAAAATCCACGCTGGCCGTGAACTCGTCCCGGATCACCGAATGGTAGGACTGCGGGTGCGCGCCGGGCAGGCCCACATACTCGTCGAGGAGGAACGCCTGGGCCTGGGCGAAGCTCAGGCCGCCGGTCCGGTGCCGTCCAATGAGCTCCTGGTAGGTGCCCAAGGGGGTAGACCCGGTGGCCAGTCCCAGGACGCACGGGCCCCGGCGGACCTGCTCCTCAATGGCGTCTGCAGCCGTGCGGGCTACGTCGGCAGGGGTGGGAAGGATGATGATTTCCATGCGGTGAAGCTGCTTTCGGTTGCTGGTTCTGGGTGCCGGTGCGGTGGCCTGAGCGGAGAAGGGGAACGCCGTTATTTGGCGGCGTCGGTCTCCACGGTGACCTCGTCATCCTCGCGCCCGGGAGTCCGCAGGTTCCAGCGCTTGATGACGATGGAGAAGAGGAAGTAGTAGATCACCGCGTAACCGAGTCCGATGGGGATGAGCAGCCACCCGTTTTCCGATTTGCCGAAGTTGAGGACGAAGTCGATCAGCCCGGCGGAGAACGTAAAGCCATGGTGGATGTCCAGGGCGTTGACCAGGGCCATGGATGTGCCGGTGAGGACTGCGTGGACGATGTAGAGCGGGAAGGCGACGAACATGAAGGAGTACTCGAGCGGTTCGGTGATGCCGGTGAAGAACGCGGTGAGGGCGGTGGAGAGCATGATGCCGCCCACGATCTTCTTCTGGGAGGGCTTGGCGTGGCGCCAGATGGCGAGGGCTGCTGCCGGCAGGCCGAACATCATGATGGGGAAGAATCCGGTCATGAAGATGCCCGCGCTGGGGTCGCCGGCGAAGAAGCGGTTGAGGTCGCCGCGGACCAGCTGCCCGGAAGCGTCGGTGTAGTCGCCGATGAGGAACCAGACGGCGGAGTTGAGGATGTGGTGCAGGCCGGCCGGGATAAGCATGCGGTTGGCGAAACCGTAGACGCCGCCACCGGCCACGGCGTTGCCGGCTACGGCTTCACCCACTGCCGAGAGGCCGGCGTTGAAGAGCGGGTAGAACAGGGCAAGGACGACGCCGGCTGCCAGGCTGGTGACGGACGTCAGGATGGGCACCAGGCGGCGGCCGCTGAAGAAGCCCAGGAAGTCCGGCAGCTTGGTGCGGTAGAAACGCTGCCAGAGCATGGCGGACAGCAGGCCCACAACGATGCCGGCCAGGACGCCGTAGTTGATCATCGCCGGCTTGCCGGCAGGGTCGACCTGCCCGGCCAGGACCAGCGGGGACATGGCCTTGAAGACGCCGTCGATCACCATGTATCCCACCACGGCTGCCAATGCGGTGGAACCGTCGGCTTTCTTGGCCCAGCCGATGGCGATACCGACGGCGAAGATGAGTGGCAGCCAGGTGAAGACGGCATTGCCTGCCGCGGAGATGACCGCTGCCCCGCCCTCAAACCCGGGGATGGCGCCCAGCAGGTCAGCCTGGCCAATACGCAGCAGGATGCCGGCTGCGGGGAGGACGGCGATGGGCAGCATCAGGCAACGGCCCAGCCGCTGGAGGGTTGCGAAGGCCTTGTTCGGCTTTTTCTCGGGCGCCAGGGCGGCGGTCTCGGATGTTGACATGGTTACACCTCTGCGGGGATCGGGTGGGGGCTTGTGAAGAAACGGTTCCAGCCGGTACTGTCTGGTTATGACCAGTTCAGTGTGATTCATCCCACGAGCGCCTGTCAAGGGAGGAGATCTTCCAGGGAGGCGCTGACGGTTCCGATAAACGGGAACATAATTGGTCGCACTTGGGCCGCCGGTCCTGGTGCTGAAGCAGTGCTCCGCGGGGCACCGTCAGAAAGGGCAGCCATGTCGAAAGCAGAAAAGATCATTGAGGGCCTGGGTGGAGCCGCCAACATCGTGGAGGTCGAGGCCTGCATCACCCGCCTGCGTACCGAGGTCAAGGATGGGTCGCTGGTCAATGAAGCCGCCCTGAAAGCTGCCGGAGCCCACGGCGTCCTTGCTGCCGGAACCGCAGTCCAGGTGATTGTTGGCCCTGAGGCGGACAACCTGGCCGAAGACATCGAGGACCTGCTCTGATGCCGGAAACGCTTGTTGTCCACGCGCCCATCAGCGGCAGCGTGGTTCCGTTGTCAGGCGTCCCGGATCCGGTCTTTGCGGGCCAGATGGTGGGTTCAGGCGCGGCCGTTGAGCCGCCGGCGGGGGAGGCGTTCGACGTCGTGTCCCCGGTCGCCGGAAAAGTGGTCAAGCTCCTGCCGCACGCCTTCGTGGTGGTGGAGTCAGCGGGGAGGGGAGTGCTCACCCATGTGGGTATCGATACCGTGAAGCTCAAGGGCGAAGGCTTTAAGCTGCTGATCGCCCAGGGCGACACCGTGGGCGCCGGTGAGCCCGTAATGCATGTGGACCCCGCCGCCGCCCTGGCGGCCGGTTACTCGATGGTGAGTCCCGTCGTCGTGCTTGATACCAAGCCGGACACGGCAACGCTCATGGCAACCGGTGCCGTGAAGGCTGGGGCCGGCCTGTTTTCGCTGGACTAAAACGTGGGCAGGGTGAGTCCTGCAGCCGGACTTCCATGGTGAGCGAGTAGCGGTCCGAGCGGTACCAGGAGCGCGAGTGCTCGATGGCCAGCGGTCCTGAATAGGACACCCTGTCGAAGGCCAGCACCGGCGCGCCCGTTCCGGTTCCGAGGAGCGCCCCTACGTCAGCGGGGGCGCCCTCGGACCGGACGCTTTGCCGTGCCCGGTCAATCTGGTGGCCGAACTGGGCGGCCAGGGCCTTGTACACCGAGCCCGTCAGGTCGATCTCCAGCAGTCCGGGGGCATGCTCCGGGTTGTACCAGGCGTCATCGACGCTGACCGGCCTCCCGTCCGCCAGGCGGAGCCGCTTGAGGTGGATGGCCTCGGCCCCCGGGGAGAGGTTCAGCGCCTCGGCTGTATCGTCCGGTGCCGCGGCGGCCTCGGCCACCAGGACCACCGTGCTGGGGGTGTGGCCCATGGCCTCCATCTCCTGCGTGAACGAGGCCAGGTGGAGGGTGGACTGCACGGGCGAATCGGCCACGAAAGTGCCCTTTGCGGGAACCCGGACCAGGTGTCCTTCGTTGACCAGCCGGCCAATCGCCGCCCGCACCGTGATGCGGCTGACCCCGTAGGAATCCATCAGCGTCCGCTCGCTGGGGAGCCGGGCGCCCGGTTCCAGCTCCTCCTTGGCGAGCTTCAGGATTATGAGGCGTAACTGCTCATGCTTGGGCACCTGCGAATTATTAATGTGCGCGCTCGCCGCCGGAGCGGTGCTCCCGGATGGTGCTGTGGCTGGCATGTCGGCCCCTCCCATAACTGGAGCGGTCCGGTAAGGACCACCTTGGAATTATCCCACGAGGGACTAGGGCGAGGCGTCCGTCAATCGGAAAGTTACCGTTCCGGTATTTCCCGGCGCAGCCAAAACCCCTTAGGCTGGAAACACTAAGCATGCTTCCTATCTAACAAGGGGTTGTACCTGATGCGAAAAGTACCTGCGCTTGGATTGATGACAGCGGCGATGATTGCGCTGGCCGGATGCACGGGCGGCGGGGGTGGCGCTGCCAGCCCCTCCCCTTCGGCGACTTCGGCATCTGCCTCCGCCACGGCTGAGGCGAAGGTCTACAGCGAGGATGAGCTCCGCGAGCTGATCTCCGGCATGAAGGACGACGACGGCAACGAGCTGAAACTGTACTCCAAGGAGCAGGTTGACCAGGGCGGCAACATCGCCAACCTGCTGCTGAGCACCGCAAACGTGGATCCTGCTGACTGCAAGGACATTGCCACGGCGGGACTGCTGGACACGGTGGAAAGCGGTGATGTCGCAGTTGCACTCTCGGAAGGGGACCAGCCGCGCACCCTGTCCGCGCAGTCGGGCAGTGAAGGGCCGGACGCCGTGGAGGTGCTGACCGGGATCAGCGGCAAGATGGACCAGTGCGCCACTTTCTCTGTAGAAGCGCTGGGACAAAAGTACGAGGTCAACAGCGAGGAGCTCCAGGCGGAGACCGACGCCGAAAAGACCTTCGCCACCCTGAGCACCCGCAGCGGTGAAAACCAGCAGAAACTGATGCAGGTTTCTGCCGCCGAGGGCCGGCTGCTGGTAGTTGCCACCAAGAGCGGCGCCAACCTGGGCGATCCGGATCAGAAGGAACTTGAGGACCTCATCAATGAAGTCCTGAAGAAGGCCGACGGCGGCAGTGCGACGTCCAGCCCAACGTCCACCAGCACTTCCGGTTCCACCAGCACGTCCTCACCAAGCGGTTCAGCCTCACCGTCTGCGACGGAGAGCGAGACGGAGGAAGGCACGACTACCTCGCCTTCCCCGACGGCATCACGCTAGGACCTGGCGGGCAGTAAAGAAGGCGGCGTACCTGCGGGTCCGCCGCCTTCTTGGTGTGCCCGCTGTCCTGGACTGTTAGTTGGGTGCCAGAAGGGGGCCTTCCATGCTCCGCGGGGGAAGCTGGGAGATCAGTGCGTCAAGCCTTCGCACGAGCTCGGGAGCGGGCACCGAGGCGTCCACGGTGACGAACTGTGGGTATTCCGGCAGCCGGCGGTAGCCGTCGTCGAAGGCCGCAAGGTCCTCCAGCGATTCCGCATCGGAACCCCTCGCCTTGATGCGCTCGTGGGCGAGCCGGGGGTCGACTTCCAGGTGCACGACGGCGTCAGGCGCCGGCAGTGCGGCCAGCAGCCAAGGGAGCAGGCGGCCGCGGGGCAGGCCCTTGGCCGCCCGGAGGGCAAGCTGGCAGTACAGGTGCCGGTCCATCACCACCAGCCCATCGAAGCGGCTGGTCCGCAGATGGTTCAGCAGCACATTCCACACCCGGAAGATGGTCTCCGCAGCGTCTGCGGCCCTGGCCGGCAGCCGGATTCCCAGCTTCGCTGAAAAAACAGACATGGCGCGCCTGCCCGCGTGGTTGTTCAGCAGCAAGGCAGCCCCGCCCCTGGCCTGGACTGCTGATACGAGCGCTTGGGCAGCCGTGGACTTCCCCGAACCGTCGATTCCGGTCAGGACTATGAGCACATGGCCTCCTTCCGCCACTGGTACAACGCAGGCTGGGCCAGGAAAGTCCCGGTGGTCCGCCGATTCACAGGTTCCATACTGTATTCCACAGGCTGCCTCCATGCGCAGTTGCCTCCACCACAATCCTGCGGCGGGCACGGTTCAGCCCGTAGGCTGGAGGACCGTGCGGGTTCAGTTCCCGCCCGCCGCAGTTCCCAACCGAAAGGCAGGACCATGACTGCTAGCAATGATGAGCCGCAGAACACCGCAGACCTTCGCGGCCCGGGGGATCCGGATGAGGCCAAGGAAGCGAAGCAGGCGCCGATGAGCGGCCAGCACCCGGAACTGCCTGGCGCCGGCAACATCCGCGAGGAGCAGCAAACCCACGCCGGCGGAACCGTGCCGGCCTCCTTCGCCGGCAGCGGTGAACCGCCCTCGGACCACAAGCCGGAGGAGGCGCTGCAGGAGCCCGGAACCTGGGACGACGAGGTCTGACCAGCCAATGCTTACCCGCGCCGACGTGGAGCAGGCGGCCCGAAGGACCGCGGGGCTCACCCGCTTTACGCCCGTCCTGGAAGGTGACCCGGAGAATTTTCCCGGCCCAGTCTGGTTCAAGTGCGAGTTCATGCAGCACACCGGCACGTTCAAGGCCCGCGGTGCACTCAACAGGGTGCTCGCCGCAAAGGAGCGCGGCGAGCTGAAGGCCGGCGTCGGCATTGTCGTGGCCTCGGGCGGCAACGCGGGCCTGGCCAACGCTTATGCCGCCGCGCAGCTGGGCGTGCCCGCCACGGTGTTCATCCCTGCCGCCGCTCCCGCGCTGAAAGTCCAGAAGCTGAAGGCCATTGGAGCCACAGTGGTGCAGGGCGGCGCCGAGTACGCGGAGGCCTATCAAGCGGCCGTCAAGCACGCCCGGGAAACCGGTGCCATCTATTGCCACGCCTACGACCAGCCGGAAATTGTGGCTGGCGCAGGAGTGGTGGGCCTTGAGCTGCTGGACCAGACAGGCGGGGTGGACACTGTCCTGGTGGCCGTTGGCGGTGGCGGTTTGATGGCCGGCGTTGCCGCAGCCGTGGAGGGCCGGGCAAAAGTCGTGGCCGTTGAGCCGGACACCGCACCAACCCTGAACGCGGCCCTGGCTGCGGGCGTGCCGGTTGATGTGCCGGTGTCCGGAATCGCGGCCGATTCCCTCGGTGCCCGCCGCATCGGCGATATCGGCTTCTCCGTGGCGGTCCGCGTCGGCGTCGAAAGCGTCCTGGTGTCCGACGAGGACATCGTCCAGGCGCGCTCGAACCTTTGGGCGGACTACCGGATCGTGGTGGAACACGGGGCCGCCGCAGCCTACGCCGCCCTGACCTCCGGTGCCTATCTACCGGGAGTTGGCGAGCGCGTGGGCGTCATCCTCTGTGGAGCGAACACAGACCCGGCCACCCTCTAAGCAGTCCAGGGCCCGCTATTGACTGTGGCTTCCGTCACACTGAAACTTTTGGAATGACCAAAGAACCCGAGGCTCGGGCCCTCATGGCAATCATCGACCGCCTGGCAGCGCGTTTTCCCCAGGAACAACGTTCCGTCATTGAGGACGTGGTGGCGGAGGAGCACGCGCTGCTCGACGACGGTCCCATCCGGGACTACATACCGGTGCTTGTGGAGCGGGCGGCCAAGCTGCGGCTCGCCCATTCGCAGCCTGACAGGTTGGGGCAGGTTGCCCCTGCCGGCGGGACCATCGGGGTTTAGCAGCGCCCAGCGGCAAAAGTGGACCGGCCGCGAAGGCCTGGTCAGCTGCAGAACTGGCTGTAGGTTGCCCCGGCCTCTTCGTAGCCTGGCTGGAGTTCGGCGAGCTTGGCCTCGTCCGGGGTTTCCTTGGCCTGCTCGTCCGTGTACTCGAGGATCGACTCAAGGGCACCCTTGAGGTCGTCCGATGCGACTGCATGAATGGGCCGGATCTGGTTGGCCAGGCGGTTCATGCCGGTCTTTCCGGCGTTGTTTGCCGGGTTCGACACAACGGACTGGATCCGCTCGCAGGTTTCCGCGGTGGTGAGCTGGTTCGAGGCGGTGCAGGCCGTTGCGGTGACAACGAGTCCGGCGGCGATCAGGGCTGTGGCGAATTTCTTCATGGATCCCTCAGTAGTTGATTGAGGTTTCGATTGTAAGCAGAACGGGGGCAGCAATGCCTTGGCGGGACCCCTGCAGGTGCCTAGACTGGCAAACACCAGTCGTGCGGAGTCGCCGCAGATTGTGGCCCCGCGCATGGCAAACCCCCAACAGCAAGGCCCCCAACCCCAGCAAGGAAGCATCATGCGCCGAACCGTACACCGCCGTGCCGCCGTCGGAATTCTTGCCCTGCTTGCCCTGATTGTTCCCGCGGCACTGCCGGCGGCTGCCTCGCCGCCGTCAGGGGACGGCGTCATAGTGCTCGACGGCGCCACCTCCGCAGAGGGCATTGCGGCCGGGAGGGGGACCACTTTCTACGCCGGAGAACTGGAGAGCGGCGACATCTTCCGCGGCGACATCCGTGACGGCACGGCCGAACGGTTCATAGAGGCCCCGGCGGAGAGCAGGGCTGCCGGAATGAAGGCTGATACCCGGAACAACCTTCTCTTCGTTGCTGGCGGCGATACCGGCAAGGCGTTTGTCTACAACACGAAGAAGGGGGAGCTGGTTGCCGAATACCAGCTGGCGTCCGGCTTCATCAATGACGTCACCCTCACGGAAGACGGCGCCTGGTTTACCAACTCGGTGCGCGGCGAGCTGTACCGCCTGAAGGTTGACCGGGAAGGAAAGCTGGTGGAGCTGGAAACGAAAGGGCTCACCGGACCGGCGGCAGAAGTTCCCGGCGGGTTCAATCTCAACGGCATCGCGTCCGCCAGGGGAGGCTCGGTCCTCATTGTGGCGCACTCGGCCAAGCAGGCGCTGTTCACGGTAGACCCGGAGACCGGGGCCAGCGCCCTGATTGAAACGGACCCCCTGCCCAACGTGGACGGCATCCTGGTTCGCGGGAAAACTGTGTGGGCGGTCCAGAACCAGTTGAACCAGATCAGCCGCATCAAGCTGAACCACGATCTCTCCGCGGGGGTCACCAAGGAAACCATCACGGATCCGGCTTTTGACATCCCCACCACAGCTGCCCTGTTTGGCAACACGCTGGCGGCCGTCAATGCGCAGTTCAACCGCCCAGCAAGCCCGCACGAAGTGGTCCTGGTACCCGCGCGCGGCTGACCAGGCCCAGCCGGGCGCTACCTTGCCAGGTAGCGCCCGGGGCGGTGGTTCAGGGCGAGGACCAGGTTTAGCAGGATGGCGCCGGCCGCAGAGAGCAGCACCATGACTGGAGCAACCAGCGCCAGCGCCGCCAGGACGATGGCCACATCCAGCACCATTTGGACGTACCCCGCACGCCACTTCAGCTTTTCCTGCAGCAGCAGGGCAAGAATATTGAAGCCGCCCAGGCTGGACTGGTGCCGGAACAGGATGAGCAGGCCCACGCCCGCCAGCAGGTTGCCGGCCAGCACACCGTATACGGGATTGATGTCCAGTGCGCCCATAGCCCACGGATGCAGGCTTGCCATGACCGAGACCAGGAAGATGGCCGTGCCGGTACGCAGCGCGAAGTTCCACCCCTTCTTCCACACGGCCAGGCCAAAGAACGGCAGGTTCACGACGAAGAAGATCACGCCGAACGGCAGCGGGACCGTGTAGCTGAGCAGGAGCGCCAGGCCCGCGGTGCCGCCGGTGACCGCCTCACTGGACTTGAGCAGGAACAGCCCCAGTGAGGCGGCGAACGTCCCGGTGAGGAACCCCAGCATGTCCTCGAGCAGGGAATGGCGGATGGCGGACGACGGCGGCGCGGCCGGTCCCGCCGTCGTCATGCCTTGCGCTGCGACGGCCCCGGCCCCGGCCCCGGCGGCGGCGCGGTGAGCGGCCTTCACGGTGGAGACGCTCACTGGGCCCGGAACCTTCCGCGCCGGGACAGGACCGCGAGCACCCGGTCATTGGTCGTCCGGTCTGCCAGGGTGACGCGCACCCCGTCCCCGGCGTAGCCGCGCGCCAGGATGCCGGCATCGGACAGCGCTGCCAGGATCTGCTCCCGCATCCCGTCCGATGCCCGCAACCAGTAGAAGTTGGCCTGGCTGTCCGGAACGTCCCAGCCGTAGGTGCGCAGGCACCCGATGACCCGGCTGCGCTCTGCGGCAACCACATCCGTCCGCTCTGCAATCTCGCCCTGCGCAGCCAAGGACGCCACGGCCGCGGCCTGGGCCATCCGGTTGACGCCGAAGGGGATTGCGGTCCGGCGGAGGCCCTCGGCGATCGCCGGCCGGGCAATGGCATAGCCGACCCGCAGCCCGGCCAGTCCATAGGCCTTGGAGAAGGTTCGCAGGATGCACAGGTTGGGATAGCGCCGGTAAAAGTCCAGGGCGTCCAGCCCCGGGCCGCGCTGGAACTCGATGTAGGCCTCGTCCAGCACCACCAGGACATGCGGCGGCACGGACCCAAGGAACTCCTCCAATGCCCCGGCGCTGATGGACACTCCGGTGGGATTGTTGGGCGAACAAAGGATCACCACGCGGGTCCGGCTGCTGACGGCAGCCGCCATGGCCGGGAGGTCATGGTGTTCGTTCGGGAGCAATGGAACGGGGACGGGCACCGCGCCGGCCACTGTCACGAGGATGGGGTACGCCTCGAAGGAGCGCCAGGCGAACACCACTTCGTCGCCGTGGCCGCAAAGCGCGGAGAAGATCTGCTGCAGCACGCCCGAACTTCCCGGCCCGGCGGCAACCTCATCCGCGGTGACGCCGTGATACTTGGCAACGGCCTCCCGCACGTCCGCCGCTGCCATGGACGGGTACCGGTGGATCCTGGCTGCCTCCGCAGAGATAACGTCGATGACTGATGGCAGGGGAGCGAAGTGGCTTTCGTTGGAAGCGAGGGCGGCCGTCAGTTCGGACTCGGCGCTCCTGCCCGCCACGTAGGCGGGAAGGCTGGCGACGGCGGCACGCACCTCGGGTGCCTCTGCTTCGGGGAGGATGCTGGTCATGGAAGCATCCTGAGTTACGTGGCACTTCTGCGCAACATGGGGGATCCGCGCAGGACAGATCGGACCGACCATAGCGGTGTAGGTGGCAAAATGCTCATTGTGCACCTCATTGACGCTCTTGATGCAGAGATCCTCCTCACACTCGACCGGGACCCCCACGCCACCGTCCTGTCCCTCTCACGCTCACTGGGCGTTGCCCGGAACACGGTCCATGCCCGGCTTCGCAGGCTGTTGGCGGACGGAAGCCTGGCCCCGTTCAGCCAGCGGGTCCGGACGGAGGCCCTGGGGCTTCCGCTGATTGCCTTCATCTCGATTTCCATCAGCCAGTCCTCCAGCGAGGAAGCGGTGGCCGCGCTCCGGACCATCCCGGAGATCATCGAGATGCACGCCACCACTGGCGATGCGGACCTGCTGGCGAAGGTGGCAGCGAGAAACCCCGCAGATCTGCATCGGGTGACCAACGCGATGCTGGCGATTGCCGGCGTCGTGCGTACCAGCACGGCAATGTCGCTGGTGGAAGTGATGCCCGCCCGGACGCTTCCGCTGCTTGAAGCCGCGGCCGGGCGCCCGGGGGAAACAAGGACCTAAGTGAACGCAAGGGAACAATTTCTCCCAAATGGCTTCGTCAAACCCTTGACCTCTCGTGTAAAGCGCTGATACACCTTAAGGGCAGAAAGCGTTTTCCTACTGCCAAAAGCCCAAGCCGGATCTTCAGAAGCCGGATGACTGCCGCGTAGGAATGAAACGTTCCAACTGTCGTCCGGCAGACTCAGCTGCCGCCGCATCAAAGGAGATGTTCTTTTGGCTAATCCCTCGCAATGTACCCTTCCATCCCGGGCCGGCCGAGCCTGGAAAGCCGCCCCCACGGCACTGGCCGCCTCACTCACGGCTGCCGTGCTGGCATTCACGGGCGCTCCCCTGGCCGAGGCTGGGCCAAGCACCGCCCCAGGCCAGTCCGGGAAGGCGGAGCTCAAGCGCCAAGTGGAAAACCTGGACCGCGCACCGGTTGCGGTCCTCACGGACCAGGGCGTCACGCTGGGCTGGCGCATGCTGGGCCTTGACCAGGACAGCGTGGGCTTCCACGTGATCCGCGACGGCGTCCAGCTCACGGAAGAGCCCATCCGCAACACCACAACCTACGTTGACCCGGCCGGGACGGCGGAGTCCAAGTACGCGATCAAGACAGTGGGCAACGGCAACGGCCAGGACAAGCTCAGCGGCGAGTTCACTCCATTGGCGCAAAACTACCTGTCCATCAAGCTGGACAAGCCGGCCGACGGCGTCACCCCCACCGGCCAGGCGTACACCTACACCGCCAACGACGCGAGCGTTGCGGACCTGGACGGGGACGGCAGCTACGAGATCATCCAGCTGTGGAATCCCTCCAACGCCCAGGACAACTCCCGGTCCGGCCACACCGGGAACGTCTACGTGGACGCCTACAAGATGGACGGCACCAGGCTGTGGCGCATCGATCTGGGACGGAACATCCGCGCCGGCGCCCACTACACCCAGGTGCTGGCCTACGACTTCGACGGCGACGGCAAGGCCGAGGTGTCCATGAAGACGGCCGACGGCACCACGGACGCCGCCGGCACGGTAATCGGCGATGCTGCGGCCGACCACCGCAACAGCGGCGGCTACGTGCTGTCCGGGCCTGAGTTCCTTACCGTATTCAACGGGGACAGCGGCACCATCATGGACACCGTGGCCTACGATCCGCCGCGCGGCAGCGTTTCCGCCTGGGGCGACGGCTACGGCAACCGCGTGGACCGGTTCCTGGCCGGCGTGGCCTATCTGGACGGCGAAAAGCCGTCCATGATGTTCAGCCGCGGCTACTACACCCGCACCGTCCTGGTTACTTATGACCTGGTGGACGGCAAGCTGGTGAAGCGCTGGACCTTCGACTCGGACATCGAAGGCTCGCAGTACAAGGGCCAGGGAAACCACAACCTGTCGGTGGCCGACGTTGACCACGACGGCAAGGACGAGTTCGTCTTCGGCTCCATGACCATCGACGACGACGGCACGCCCCTGTACAACACCAGGCTGGGCCACGGCGATGCCATCCACACCAGCGACTTTGACCCTTCCCGCCCGGGCCTTGAAGTTTTCGCCGTGCACGAAAGCATGAGCCAGAGCGGCAACCGCGGCGCCACCTTCCGTGACGCCGCCACGGGCGAGGTCATCTGGAGCATTCCCGCTGTCAGGGACACCGGCCGCGGAGCCGCGGGGGACATCGACCCCCGCCATGCCGGTGCCGAAGGCTGGGCTGTGGGCGGCGATGCCTCATGGAACTCGCCGCGGGGACAGCTGATGTCTGCCAAGGGGGAGCTGATCGCCGAAAAGATCCCGGCCGCGAACTTCCTGGCCTGGTGGGACGGCGACCTGCTCCGCGAGATCGTGGACCACGACTTTGATGCCGCCGCGGGAGTGGGCGTGCCCAGCATCTCCAAGTGGAACTGGGAAACCGAGAGCAGCGACAGGCTGCTGACCGCCACTGGCGCCAGGACCAACAACCACACCAAGGGCAACCCCGCAGTCCAGGCCGACCTGCTGGGTGACTGGCGCGAGGAACTGGCGTTCCCGTCGTCGGACAGCACGGAACTGCGGATCTACACCAGCACTTCGCCCACCGAGGTCCGCCTCCGTACCCTGATGCACGATCCCACCTACCGGACCGGGGTGGCCCGGGAGGGCGTGGCCTACAACCAGCCGCCGCATCCGGGGTTCTTCATCGGCGAGGGCATGGCAACTCCTGCTGCGCCCTCTGTTACCTACGCAGGCGCGGAGAAGTAAGGGCCGGCAGCAGCAATAGAACGGCAAAGCGCCGCCCGCCTCGGGGGAGAGGCGGGCGGCGCTTTCGTTGTGCTGCCGTGCAGGTCAGTGCTGGCCGAGGTTGCCGCCAACAGGCGGCAGGCCGCCGTCGGGCCGGCGGTCGTCCCTCAGGCGCTCGGCGGCGCTCAGGTTCTCGCCCTCAAGCGTTTCGTCCGACTCGCCGGTGGCATCCACCAGGCCGTTGGTCTGGTCGAAGGGGTGCCCGATCCCGGTCGTCGCCGCCCAGGTCGGCAACGGAGCCCGTGGAGCCGGCTGCCGCCGTCGTCCCCGCAGCGGTGGTACCCGTTGTTGTGGTGTCAGCGCCCGCCGTGCCCGCGGCAGTCGTGTCTGTGGTGACGGGGGTGACGGTTGCAGGCTCCCCCGTGGCGGCCGGCGTTATCGTTTCATCGGCAACGGCGGTTTCGCCCTTGCTGCCGCCTGCCGCCATCGCGGCTGCTGCGCCCGCTGCGGCGGCAACCCCAACGCCTGCTGCCACCTTGCCGGAGACGCCTGCCTTGCCCGAGTCGCCGCGCGAACCTGCGGCGTCTTCCACGCCCGGGGTGCCGACGGGTGCTCCGGAGCTGACGCTGCCGCGCCATGCACCGCTGGCATAACCTTCATCCTCGATGAATTCCTTGAACCGCTTCAGGTCAGCCTCGGCCTGGCGGTCCACTACGTTGAGCTTGTCGCCCACCTTTTCAATCAGTCCCTCGGGCTCGTATTCGAGCGTCAGCTGCAGGGAGGTCTGGCCGCCGCCCACGTCCTCGAACTCCACGGCGCCGGCGTTGGTGGCGCCTTCGGTGGCGGCCCAGGCGATCTTGCGGTCGGGGACCTGCTCCAGGATCTTGGCCTCCCACTGCCTGCGGACGCCGCCGATCTCCGCCACCCACTCCAGCCGATCATCGTTCAGCTGGGTGACGCTCTTGACGCCGCCCATGAAGTGCGGGAAATCCTCGAACTGGGTCCACTGGTTGTAGGCCGTGCTCACCGGTACGTTCACCAGAATGCGTTTTTCCACCTTCGTGCTCATAACGTCTCCTTCGCTGTGTCACCGGAAACTGATGAATCGGTAAAAATCATCAGCATGCTTACCAACATACCTTTTGGGCGCGCTGGTTTCCAGAGCGGGAAGGGACGACGGCGGCAGCCGGCGCCGTTGGGCCGGGCCAGGCATCTGGCCGGGTACCGTCAATGCTGGCCGAGCGTGCCGCCATAGGGCGGAATAGGGCCGTCGTCATGCCGGCGCTGGCGGCGTTCGCCCGAACTGTAGTTTTCGCCGTCCACTGTCTCGTCCGACTCGCCTTCGAAATCGACCAGGCCGCCCGTCTGGTCAAACGGGTGCGAGAACCGGCTGTACGGTGTCTCCCCGGCAACAGGTTCACCGGTCCGCGCGCCCTCCCCGCTTTGCTGGACTGCACCTTGCCGCTCGACGAACTCCTTGAAGTCCTTCAGGTCGTGTTCGGCCTGCCGGCCCACCATGTGGACCAGCTCGCCCACCTTCTCCACCAGGCGCACGGGCTGGTACTCCAGCGTCAGTGCCAGTTCAGTCCTGTTGCCGCCCAGGTCCTTGAACTCCACGGCACCGGAATTCGCCGGGCCCTCGGTGGATGTCCAGGCCACCCTGCGGTCCGCGGCCTGCTCGGTGATTCTTGCCTCCCATTCGCGGCGGGCTCCGGCGATGTGGGCCACCCACCTGAGGCGGTCATCACCCAGCCGGGTCACGCTGTCCACGCCTCTCATGAACCGGGGGAAGTCCTCGAACCGGGTCCACTGGGTGTACGCGGTGCTGACCGGCACATCGACCACAATCCGTTTCTCCACTTTCGTGCTCATCATGTCTCCTTCGACCGAACCGCATGTGATGAAGCAACTGAGGCCATCAGTAATTCCTAGTCTGCTCCGCCTTGGCCCGTGCCACCACCCCTTCCATGCGCGGCGGGTCAGCCCGGGAGCTGGCCGCCTATCAGCGCCAGGTTCTGGATGACGGCGAGGCCGAACTGGGATGCGTCATTGGTGGACACCGTAGGCGCCTCGTCCACCGGCAGCAGCACGTGCGGCGGCTGGATCTTCCGCAGCGTGAATGCCGACTGGTGGTTGAGGTGCTCGCCGCCCTCGGAAAAACTGGACCAGGCCCTCGCCGCGAGTCCGGGATCCTTGAGCCTGGCCGCTGCATAGGCGGTCAGCCGGCTGTGGGCCTGCGTGAGGTAAATGCCGTCCAGAGGCTGCCCCACGGCCTCTACCTGTTCCTCCTTGGTGGCCAGGAACAACCGGCAGTACTGCAGCCACGCCCGCTCAAATTCCGGATCCTGGACAAGGTCCACCAGCTCGCTGCAGATCTCCGCCAGTCCGAACACGGCGCTCAAGTGCGAGACCTGGATCGTTTCCCGGCCGGTATCGAACCTGCCCTTGTCCAGGTCGTAGAGTGCCTCGCCGGTCAGGAATCCGTACTTGAGGGCGCCGATATCGGCCATGGTGCCCAGGAGCCGGTCCCGTGAGCGCGGGTTGCCGGTGCGCTCCCAGTCCGTGAGCCAGGTGGCGGCGAGCGAGCCCCAATCCGTACCGAGTCCCACTCCCAGGGCGCTGCGGTCCGGCCGGTAAGTGCCGGCATCGGGGCGCACCTTGCGGACAGGGTCCAGGCCCAGGAAGTTCTGGTCACTGTCCACCAGTTCTGTCAGCAGGTCCCCGGTGTGCTCGTCTGCCGTGAGGTAGTAGTAGAAGCGGCGGTAGGCCGGCGTGCTGATCCGCAGCTGCTTGGCGCTGCAGCCCCAGTGCTGGACGTTGTGCCGCGAGCCCAGGCCCTTCCATGGCCCCAGGTGGTACACATCCACGTCGCCCGTATGCCGGGTCATGGCCTCGGCGAAGCGGAAAATGTCCCCCCGGCCCGAGCGCAGGTACGAGTACCAAAGCCAGAGGTCGGGGGACAGTTCCGAATTGTCCCAGGCGTAACCACCCACGTCGTAGCGCCACACATGCCTGTCGTGGTCGTAGGTGTGCATCACGTCGCCGTAGTTCCAGAAGCCGTACCAGCGCCGCTGCTCCACCTGGCCGGAGTAGAAATCGACGAGGAAGTCCAGGTGGTCCTCAAGTTCGGCCCGCGCAGGGGTGCTGCGGTCCACCGGGTCCCAGTCGCCGAAGACGCCCACGGAGTGCAGGTACTCCGGTGTGGGCTGGAGCAGGGCGGGGGTGGAGGCGGCGGCTGCATCCGTTGCGAGGAGTTCGGTTGCCGGGGTGCCTTGGTAGGCGAAAAGAGTTAACTCGTGTGTGCGGGAAATTCCCCTGGCATTTCCAAAGCCGGGCTCGTAGTCCTCATAGGTGATTTCCAGTCCTTCGAGCTGTTCCTCGAAAGTGTCCTGGCCCAGGCCGTCGTGGTAGAAGCGCAGGTCCATTGGCTGGGCTTCGGGGGAGTACAACCATGCGGTGAGCGTGGCCTGGTCCGTCGCGGCGCCGCGGATGTCCAACTGGCCGGGGTGCGACTGCCAGAAATCCTTAACACCCACTCCCAAGCCCCCGCTGGTATCGCTGAGCGAGCAGAAGCCGGCGGACCTGGTTCCGCCGGAAATGCCCACCCACGCATGGCCGGGAGCAGTGCGCTTGCGGAGCTCGTACCCGTCCGCGCTGAGCTGGCTGAGGGTGTAGTCGTTCCACGCAGGAATCAGGTGCAGCCGTTCCGAAACCTCGGGATTCCAGCCCTGCATGTCAGGGGTGGGGCGGCCTTCCACCTGCGCGCGCCGGACTTCTTCGCCGGGGTCCCGGCGCAGGCCCGTCAGTCCGCGGACGCCCTCGAGGAGGAAGCCGCCGTCGGCCCCGGCGATCCGGACGTGGCGGTTGTGGAGTTCCGCCGCCAGCGGCACGGTGAAGCGGACGCCCAGTCCGGCAAGGAAGTCCCGGTCCGCATCGCCGTCCCAGATGAAGGAATGCACCATCCGGACGCTGCGGGCACCGGCGTAAAAGTAGAAGCGAACCACGAACGGGAGCCAGCTTTCCCGGGTGCTGCCGGGTGTGTCAGGGGAATGCTGGCCCTCCAGCCGTACCACCGCACGGACAGGCCCGGTTTGTTCAAGCACCACGGCGGAAACCCCGCCCGTGAAGGATTCGCGGCCCACCGTGCCGGCACCTTCAACAACACCGTCCTGAACCAGGCTGACCAGGCGGGCGTCGCGTGCCACTTCAACGCCATCGCGGAGAAGGCTGCTGAAGAGGGCTGAACCGCCGCGGTTGATCACCATCCGCAGTGTGCCCGTGTCCACCGTGAGTGCCCCGTCCGTTTCCGTGACGGTGACCCGGCTGACTGCGGTGACCCCGCTGACTCCGCCAGCGTTCGACGGCGGCAGGCCGGCTTTGGCGGGTGGGGCGCCGCCGTCGGAGGTTACGTGGTACGCCTCGGCAGGAGAAGCAGTGGCGGGAAGTGCGATGCCCGCCCACTTCAGGGATCCGTCCGGCCACGTGGCCAGGGGCCAGGCCTGGCTGGACACTGGGGTGCCGGCGGCGTCCGCCACGTTGAGGGTGCTGGCCGCCGCGACCGTGCCCCGGGCAAAGGGCATTCCAAACGTGGTTCCCCCGCTTGCTTCAGCCGGGGCGCCGCTGTCGATCCACCTGATGAGGGTGCTGTCCGTCATGTGATCCGTTCCCGTTGTCCGGTTGCGCCGAAGCGTCTGCTGAAAGCGCTTTCTGATTCGTTTCAAAAGTACTCGGGGGACCGGAAGCGCCGCAAGGGGGACGCGACTCTGGAGTTTTCCGCCTGCCGCACTCCACGACAGGTCCCCGCGCCGGAAAGAGGGGACGAAAGACCCTGAAACCAGCACCCGGAAGCCATGAAGCTTGTACTGGACGCAGGGGACGCGGCGGTCTCAGTACGCATGTGGGGCGCCACCCACAGCAACCCAACATCACACCAATACTGAGGGAGCAAAAAGAAAATGTCTGCGTCATCCGCCCATCCGGGCATTGGTGCCGGCCATCATCGAACGCCAATCGAGATCACTGCCCTTGTTGCGGGCGGTATCTTCGCCGTTGTGGGCATCCTGGGATTCATCCCCGGCGTCACCACGAACTATTCGGAACTTGCCTTCGCCGGCCCCGACTCCGGTGCCATGCTGCTGGGCATCTTCCAGGTTTCCATCCTGCATAACATCGTCCACCTGCTCTTCGGTGCGGCGGGCCTGCTCATGGGCAGGACCGACACCCAGGCGAAGTACTTCCTGGTGGGAGGCGGCGTGGTGTACCTGGCGATCTGGCTTTACGGCCTCCTGATTGACCAGGCATCAACCGCCAACTTCATTCCGGTCAACACCGCCGACAACTGGCTGCACGCCGTCCTCGGAGTAGTCATGGTGGGTGCGGGACTTGCAATGGGCCGCGCCAACGCCAACCGGGGGTGAAGGTGCGGAGGTGACGTGGCCGGGTCCCGCCTGAGTCAGGCTCGGTGGGGACCCGGCCACTGCCATGTCCATGTGACTGCCGTGCCCGGCCACTGCCAGTGTTCGGCCCTGCCGAAGGCGGTTGCCCCGGCAACCCAGTCTTCAGTCGTCGGTGCCTTCCGTCCCGGCACTGCCCGGGTCCGCGCCTTCTGCCGGGTCCTGGGTGTGGACGCGGAGGCCGGCAGGGTCCGCGTCCGGGTCCCCCTCGGCCGGCATTTCGGTGTGAACGCGCTCGTCGTCGTGACCGCTCGGCTGGTCCTTCAATGGGTTCTCACTCATCACTGCTCCTGGGGTCCGGTGGGGGACTGGGCTGAACCATCATTGAGCGCCCCGGGGCCGTGCCTGTCAAGCACCTTCCAGGCACTCTGGCCGTGCCGGACCTTCTGTGCTGGACTGGTGGTGCACTGAGCACCACCAGCCGTCCGGTCACAGGCGGCACCTACTCCAGCAGACATGGCAGGCCGGCACGGACCGGCCAGTGGAAGGAAAACTCATGGCACCGTTCAAGATTGGCTACTTCGTGGGAAGCCTCGCCAGCGGCTCCATCAACAGGGTCCTGGCAAAGGCGCTGATCAAGCTTGCGCCCGAGGACCTGGAATTCACGGAGATCCCCATCAAGGACCTCCCGCTCTACAGCTACGACTACGACGCAAACTTCCCGCCGGAAGGACGTGCCCTCAAGGAAGCCATTGAAGCCTCCGACGGCATCCTGTTCGTCTCCCCGGAGTACAACCGCTCCATTCCCGGTGCCCTGAAGAATGCCATCGACTGGGGCTCCCGGCCGTGGGGAACCAACTCCTTTGCCCGCAAGCCCACCGGAATCATCGGGGCCTCGCCCGGCAGCATCGGCACAGCCGTCATGCAGTCCTCCATGCGGAGTGTCCTGAGCTTCCTGGACGCGCCCCAGCTCAACGCGCCGGAAGCATATATCCATTACGACGCCGCGGTGTTCGGTGAGGACGGCGAGGTCAAGGATGAGGGCACTGCCAAGTTCCTGCGGCACTACATGGACGAGTACGGCGCCTTTGTTGCCCGCGTCCTGGCAGCCAATGCGCCGGGCCACATCGGCGACATGGAGCCGGACGAGGCCAAGCTCTCCAGGTAGGAGCGGGGAGATCCCGCGCGAATAATCGCGAATAATTACGGAGGCCCGCGGTCCCAGTACCGCGGGCCTCCGAGCTTTTCAGTCCAGGGGAAGCGTCACCGTCACGCTGGTGCCGTGGCCAGGGCTGGAATTGATATTCACTGAACCGCCCGCCTCCCTGACGGCTACGGACATCAGCCGCAGGCCGTAGCCGTGGTGCCGTCCGCAGGTGGCGCGCTTGCTGTCAAAGCCTGTGCCGTCGTCGGCCACTGTCAGGCGGATACCATGATCGACGGCGGCGAGCTGGACGGTCAGGCAGGAGGCTTCCGAGTACTTATAGGCGTTGCTGAGGGCTTCGCGCGCTGACTGGTAAAGAAGGGATGCGCAGTCCGCCGGAATCTCGATCCCCCAATGCGGAGTATCCCAGCGGACCGCGGTCCCTTGCCGGCGGAGGGGCCGCGTGAGCCGGTCAATGCAGCCGGCAAGCCCCAACGTGTAGAAGTCCAGCGGATGCTGGTCCGTGAGCACGCCTCCCACGGTGATGACGTCCTCGTCATACGCTGCCTTGTTTCCCATGACTTCCTGCTCCCCACAAGCTGGTTGGTCTGATGGCTCCAGCGTGGACCCGCAAAGTCAACGGGCAGCAAGGTTTGACTCAAGATCCCATCAATTCTTCGTGGCGTTTGCATGGGTTCAGGCGCCGGTCAGGACCGGGGCGGTGAGGACGCCGTCCCGCATGGTCGCCACCATGTCCGTCAGGGGAACGAACTCGGTGTCGTGGGTGACCAGCACGGTTCCCACCCCGAAATCCGCAGTGACCTGGCGCAGCAGGCGGATGATCGAGGCGCTGCGTTCGTGGTCCAGGGCAGCGGTTGGCTCGTCCACCAGCAATACTTTCGGATCGCCCATCAGCGCCCGGGCGATGTTCACCCGCTGGCGCTGACCGCCGGAGAGCTGGTGCGGCAGCTTGGCTGCGCTGGCGGACAGGCCCACGACGTCCAAAAGGCGGGCAGCTTTACTGCGGGCGGCTGCGGCTGACTTCCCGCGCAGGTGGTCGCTGATGATGAGCTGCTCGGCGGCCGTGAGCGAGGGGAGCAGGTTGGGCTGTTGGAAGATGATGCCCACTTTGCTGCGCCGCAGCGCCGTGAGGTCCTTGTCCCTCAGGCCGGCAGTATCGGTGCCGTCGATGATCACCTGGCCGCGGGTGGGGCGGACCAGGGTGGCTGCGGCGGCCAGGAGGCTGGACTTTCCGGAGCCTGAGGGACCCACGAGGGAGACCAGCTGGCCGGCCCGAACGGTCAGATCCACCCGGTCCAGTGCAGTGGTGGTGCCGCCCCCGTCCGGGTATTCGAGGGTCACATTGACCAGGCGCAAGGCGTCCGTGGCGGGAGAATGGTGTTCGGTGTTCATGGGTGGTCCTTCCTAGTTCCCGCCGAGGGCCAGCAGGGCATCGATTGTGGTTACGCGGCGCACGGCCAGGGCAGCCCCGGCAAGTCCCAAGGCAATAATTCCGACGACGGGCACCAGGGTGGTGCCCGGGCCCAGCAGGAACGGGGCAGCCCGGCTGGCAAGGAAGCCGCCAAGGATCCCGACGGCCCCACCGGCCCCCGCCCCTGCCACCAGGACGATCGCAGCCTGTGCCAGCGCGTCCCGGAGGATGTAGGCTGCCGGCGCGCCCAGAGCCTTCAGGACGGCGATGTCACGGGTGCGCTGGATGGTCCAGACCGTCAGGAACGCAACGATCACCAGGGCCGAGATGCCGTACAGGAAAGCCTGCATGAGGGTCAGTGACCCGTTCTCGCTCTTGAACGATCCCAGCGCCTGGAAGGACCCGGTCCGGGAGGCGCTTACCGTATTAGCAGCACCGTCCGCGGCGGCCTCATCGACGTCGGCGCCCTCCGCATAGGTGACGGCGGCCACCGTGGCCAGCTGGCCGCCGTCGGACACGTGCGCCACGTCCCGCCAGGCGGACAGATCTGTCCACACCACGCTGGTATGGGCGTACCACTGGTCCTCCACGACAGCGCTGACGGAAAGCTCAACGCCGCCGATGCCCACCACGTCCCCCTGCTTCAGGGACAGGGCCCCGGCCACCGATTCCCCCAGCACGGCCGTGCCGTCGGTGACGTCAAAGGGCGCCAGCCCGCTCCCGGCAGCAACCCCGAAAACCGCGACGTTAGCCGTGCCTGAACCCTCAGCCACGCCTTGGGCGCGGGTCTGGGTGATCCCCAGCGGTTCGGCCGAAAGGACACCCGGCCGGTCCTTCCAGCTGTCCACCTGGGCGGCAGTCACGGAACTTTCGGTATAGGAGGCTTTGGGAGCGCCGGAACCCGGGGCGCCGAACACCACGGTGTCAACCGGTGAAGCGGCGGCCGCCCCCAGCTTGTCAATGGCCGACGTGGACTGCTCGGCCAGGCCCGCCGTCAGGCCGGAAAGCATTACAAGCAGGAGGGTGATCAGGGCCACCACACCGCCCATCATGGCGAACCGCCCTTTGGCGAAACGGATGTCGCGGATTGCCAGGAACACGTTGTTCTTCTCTCAATCGGGATCATTTGGGGTGTATATCCACTGTCCCGGCCAGCAGTTGCCGGACCATCGCGCACCTGGTTGATATACCCGGGAGGAAAGGTGGAACCGGGAGTCAACCTTTTGATTGATCCCGCGGCGGCCGGGCGCGCATAAGCTGGTGAAATGCCTGCCGACTCTTCCTTGCACCCCTCACAGGGCGCCGGCGTGCACGCGCCAAAGAACCCGTTGAGCGCGGTGGAAACGGCATCATCGGAAGCGATCCTGCGGGTGCTGAGAGTCACGCTGCACACCGGGTTCGCTGCCCTGCTGGTGGTCGGCGTGGTCCGGCTGCTGGCGGCAGGGGCCCAGGGATCCTTTCCCTTTGCATGGACCGGCGTAGCCGTGGTCCTGGCGGGGGTTTACCTGACCGGCACGGTCCTGGAACACCGCCACGCCACGGGCCGCACCGCCTTCGACCCCCGCCGCTACGGGCTCCAGTGGCTGGCCGCGGTGACGGTGCTGTGGGTGCTCTTGCTGGTGGGCAGCGCGGACTTCGCCTGGCTGGCGTTCCCGCTGTTCTTCCTGCACCTGCACCTGCTGCCCCGGCGGGCCGCCCTGCTGACCATCACCCTGATGACGACGGCGGTCATCGCCTCCCAATGGGCGGCGAGCGGTGAGCGGATCCCGCACGCGGCCGCCGTCGTCGGACCGCTGTTCGGCGCCGCGTTCGCCGTCATCACCGGCCTGGCATACGTTGCCCTCTACCGGGAGGCGGAGAACCAGCGGCGGGCGGCCGACGAACTGCGCCGGACCCGGCAGGAGCTGGCTGCGTCCCAGCACCAGGCCGGGGTCCTGGCTGAGCGGGAACGGCTGGCCCGGGAGATCCACGACACCCTGGCCCAGGGCTTGTCCAGCATCGTCCTGCTGGCCCGGGCAGCGGACAAGTCCCTGGCGGACGGGGACGCGGGCACCGCCGCAGCCCGGATGGCGCTGGTGCAGCAGACGGCAGCCGACAACCTTGCCGAGGCGCGGAGCTTTGTCCGCGGCCTGTCCTCCCCGCAGCTCCACGGCACCACGCTCGTTGAGGCGCTGCGCAGGCTCTGCGAGAAAACGGAGTCCGGCGCCGCGGCGCGGGGAACCACGCTCCGCTGCCGCCTTGAGGTGGACGGTGCGCCCGCCGACCTGCCGCAGCCCTACCGGGTGGCGCTGCTCCGCGCGGCGCAGGCCAGCCTGGCCAATGTCCGGGACCATGCCCACGCCGGCACCGCGGTCATCACGCTCACCTTCCTGGGCACCGAAGTCACCATGGACATTTACGACGACGGCATCGGCTTTGACCCCTCCCTCACCCTCCGGGACGGCGGCGGTGAAGGTGGCGGGACGGGCGGGGGCGGCTTCGGCCTGCGCTCGCTGCAGGAACGGGTGGAGGCGCTGCGGGGCACCCTGGACCTGGAGTCAGCGCCGGGCGAGGGGACAGTAGTGGCAATCCGGCTGCCGCTCGATGAAGCTGCGGCAAGGCTGGGTCCATGACCAACGTGCAGGTGCTGCTGGTTGATGACCATCCGGTGGTCCGCGCCGGGCTGAGGGCGATGCTCACCGAGTTTGAGGGCATCACCGTGGCGGCCGAAGCTGCGGACGGGCGGGCCGCCCTGAAGGAACTGTCACGCCTGGCAGTCCTGGGGGAGGCCGTGGACGTGGTGCTGATGGACCTGCAAATGGGAGCGGGCATGGACGGCGTGACGGCCACCGCCGAAATCCGCAGGCTTGCCGCGCCTCCGCCCGTCCTCATCCTGACCACCTATGACACCGACGCGGACATCCTCGCCGCCGTCGAGGCCGGTGCCAGCGGCTACATGCTCAAAGACGCGCCTCCGGAGCAGATCCGGCAGGCCGTCCTTGCGGCCGCGGCAGGAGAAACGGTGCTCGCACCACGGGCGGCGGCCCTGCTCATGAACCGGATCAGCAACCCGGGCACGTCCCTGACGCCCCGCGAGGTCCAGCTGCTCGAGCTGCTGGCCACGGGGCTTTCCAACCGCGCCATCGCCAAACAGGTGTTCATCTCCGAGGCCACCGTCAAAACGCACCTGGTCCACATCTACGGCAAGCTCGGTGTGGACAACAGGACGGCAGCGATCGCCGCCGCAACGCAGCGCCGGATCATCCGGCCGCCGGCTCCCTGAGCATGCATCCGTGCTAGGCAGGGCAGCGCAGGGAAGGAAGACCCTGTCTGCGGGCATCCGGGACGTTTAGACTGCGGGCCATGGACACTTCGCCCCCGGACCCGCAGACTGAAATCCTCCCGGAAGAGGAGTGCTGGAAATACCTGCGCTCCTCCTACATCGGCAGGCTGGCGGTCATCAACGGAAGCACACCGGAAATCTTCCCCGTGAACTTTGTGCCGGCGGAAGGGGCATTGTTCTTCCGGACTGCCCCGGGCACGAAGCTATACTCCCTGCTGGCCGGGACAGCCGTTGCCCTGGAGACCGACGGAATGAATGCATACGGCACCGAGGTGTGGAGTGTGGTGGTCAAAGGCATCCCGGAGCCTGTGGCAGACGACGGGGTGCCCCTGGAGTTATCCGATCCTGACCGGGAACCCTGGGAGCCCGGCCCAAAGGAGCACCTGATCCGGATCAGTCCCACCGAGGTCAGCGGACGCAGGTTCGCCGTCCACTCACGGGGCCGGTGGTGGCCGCCGCTGGACTTCTCCGCGGACTGGACCTGACGGCCATTCCTACTGCGCGAGTCCCTGGCGGGCGTATGAAAGCGCGCTCAAGCTCGCCCCGTGCCTGGCGTACCCTCGTTCAGTAGCCGGCGTCCCTAACCCCCGGCATGCGGAAGAGGCGGACATGACCTGGGAAACCGTCGTCGGGCTGGTGGCCGGCGTGCTGCTGGCATATGCCGCGCTTCTTTTGATGCTGTGGATCTATGCCCGGCGCCACCCCGAAACAGTCACCATGAAGGATGCGCTGCGGCTGCTGCCGGAACTGCTGCGGCTCATCAGGAGACTCGCGGCCGACCGGTCTGTTGCGTGGGGAGTCCGGGTGCGCCTGGTGCTGCTGCTGGCCTATCTGCTTTCGCCCATCGACCTGGTCCCCGACTTCATCCCGGTCATCGGCTACGCGGATGACGCCGTCATCGTGGCGCTGGTGCTGCGTTCGGTCCTGAAGCGGGCCGGCCGCCCTGCGCTGGAACGGCACTGGTCAGGGAGCCCGGCCGGGCTGGAAGTGATCCTCCGCGCGGCAGCCCCCGTCCGCCGTCGGCCGTAAAATCTTTCCGCTGATCGGAGCCATTCAGGCCAAGGGCTGTTAGCGTGAAGGACCAGCCATTGAAGGAGGAGCGATGACCATCAATTCACCAGATTCACTGCCTGAAGACGAGCCGCAGGAGGGTACGGCACCTGCCGGGGGAAAGGGCGACGGCGGTGTTCCCCGCAGCGGCGACGGCGTTGGGATGGGAGCTGACGCTGAACCCAACACCTTTGAACCGGAGGAAGACCCGGACGCAACCGACGGCCCCCAGAACGGCTAGGCGTCACATCGCCTCTGGCTCAAAGTTGAATCAAGATTCGCGGTAAGCCTTCCAAATGGAACTTTGGCAGGATTAAGACCGGGTAAATTTCTATCTGTTTCCACGTTATTCCCCAACACGGAAGCATAGGAGCCCCCGCGCTGGAGCCAGACTCGCGCGGGGGCTTCGTCACTTAACCGGGTCTGCTCCCCCTGTACACAGGGCATTCGGCGCGGGGAAGAAGGCTTAAAGAAGGAAGCAGGGCATTCTGTGAATGCCCTGCTTCCCGTGCATGCCTGTACGTCCCGCGCCCGTCCTTCGGGCTACCTGTTGCGATGGAGTGCGGGAATCGAGGCATGCCCGCCGGACCTGGCCCGGCAGCTTGGGCTCCTGGTCAAAGCCGGTCAGCGCGCACAGCGAGCACAGGGCAGGTGGCATCCAGGAGAATCCGCTGCACCGTGCTTCCAAGGATGAGCTTGCCCACCATGGATCGGTGCCGCAAGCCGATGACGACCATCTCGACGTTCCGCTCCTGCGCGATCTGGATTACTGCGTCTCCGGGATCGGCCAGGACGGAAGACTCCATGACCAGGGCGAGCCCGGCTTCGGACAGCTGGCTTTCCAACTGCTCAATTTCCTGCGCTTCGAGGTCGTGGTGGGACCGGCCGATGTTCACGATCAGGAGATCCGACTTCCGCAAGTGTGCTTCCTTGATGCCCTCATTCAGCGCTTCCCGGCCTTCGGGAGCGGGCGCATAGGCTACGAGTATGGTCATGTCTGGTTCTCCAATGGCTTTTCAGTGGCGGTGGACTGCTAGATCAGGGTGTTGAGCCAGCCCTGTGGCAGGTCGATGGGCAGCAGGGAGGGGAGTGCCAGGAGCACGAGGAACAGGACCCCTGTGTAGATGATGGCAACCTTGAGCCGTGCCCTGGCCACGATCAGCAGGAACGCCGGTATGAAGACCGTGACGGCGATGAGGTATCCGAACATTGCCGTGAGGGCGAGGAAGCCGGTCATCCACGCGAAGGTCTTCAGGGCAAACCCCGCATCAAGTGTCCAGCCGGCCCTCTCGGTCCTGGTGCGAAGGCGCGCCCGGATCTCAATGAACAGCATGATCGCCGAGAAGATGAGTCCGCCGATGCTGACCAGTTGCGGGACCAGGCGTGCTTCGGCTGAGAAGGACTGGGATGAGATGAGTGCTGCGGCGAAGGCGACGGCGAAGATGCCGGCTGCCACCAGGGACCAGGTGGAGTTCTTCAGCGGCGCTTCGTCCTCCTCAGGCTGTTCGTCCCGGTGGCCGTCGTCGAGGTTGGTCTTGCGGCGGGCGCGGATGAACTTGATGAACGCCCAAACCATCGGCAGGATCAGGATCGCCAGGAAGACGAGCACACCCGGGCGTGCCATCCAGTCGAAGCCTTCGTAGAGGCTGTCGGTGA
The DNA here is from genome assembly GCF_000189535.1 of Pseudarthrobacter phenanthrenivorans Sphe3. NCBI lineage: Bacteria > Bacillati > Actinomycetota > Actinomycetes > Micrococcales > Micrococcaceae > Pseudarthrobacter > Pseudarthrobacter phenanthrenivorans. The sequence goes on along the minus strand of NC_015145.1, from coordinate 3,761,084 downwards.
GGAAGTAGTACCGCTCGAGGGGGATTGCCAGGACGAAGCCGATGAGGAAGGGAGCGCGGGGGAACCCGGTGGACTTCAGCAGCCAGCCGAACACGCCCAGGATGATCATTACCCAGAGGTCGCCCAGCTGGCCGCCTTCCTGGAAGGACCCGAGGAGCATCACGGCAACGAGGCCCGCGGCCAGCACGGCGAAGGGCACCTTGGTGAGCTTTGCCAGCTGCTTGACGCTGAGGAAGCAGAACAGCGCGCCGAGGATCGAGGCAATGGCGAAGGACCAGACGATCAGGTACATGAGGTCCAGGTGCTCGGTGATGATCGAAGGGCCCGGCTGGATGCCGTAGGTGAGGAGCATGCCGAGGAGCATCGCTGAGGGCACACCGCCGGGGATGCCGAACAGGAGGGTGGGGATCAGGTCGCCGGCTTCCACCGAGTTGTTGGCGCTCTCGGGGCCAACGATGCCGCGCGGGTCACCCTTGCCGAATTTCCGCTTGTCCTTGGCCGTGGCCACGGCCTGGCCATAAGCCAGCCAGGTTCCTGCGGTGGCGCCCACGCCGGGCAGGACGCCCGCCCAGATGCCGATGAGCGCTCCGCGGATGACCTGCGTCCAGTGTGTCAGCCATTCCTTGATGCCCTGGCCCCAGCCGCCGCCGAGGGTGATCGTTTGCTTCTGTCCGCGGCGCTGGCTTGCACGTGATGCGATTTCAGCCAGTCCGAAGATTCCGAGGGCAACGGCCACAAGCGACAGGCCGTCGCCCAGGAACAGGCTGCCGAAGGTGAAGCGTTCCTCGGCGGTAGTGGGTGAAGTTCCCACCATGCCCAGGACCAGGCCCAGGAGGCCTGCGGAGACACCCTTGATGATGTTTCCGCGCGAGAGGACCGCGGCCAGCGCCACGCCGAGGACCGTCAGCATGAACAGCTCGGGGCTGGCGAAGGAGAGGACCAGGGGCCGGGCGAGCGGAATTGCCAGGGTCAGGCCGATGGCGCCGATGATGCCGCCGGCCATGGAGGAAAGGAAGGCCAGGGTCAGGGCACGTGCCGCCTGCCCCTTTTTCGCCATGGAGTAGCCGTCAAGCATCGTGACGCTGGCAGAGGCCGAGCCCGGGGCGCCGAGCAGCACGGCAGAGACGGTGTCTGAGGTATGGACGACGGCGAGCGCTCCGATGAGGAGGGCCAGCGCCTGGGGCGGTTCCATGCCGAAGGTGATGGGCAGCAGGATTGCGACGGCGCCCGTGCCGCCGAGCCCGGGGATAAGCCCCATGACGAGGCCGGCGACGACGCCGATCAGGAGCATGATGAGGAGGGAGGGGTCAGCGAGGGATGCCAGCGCTGCCATTGCGGAGTCAAGCATGATGGTCCTTATTCAACGTGGATGTTGTATTTGTCCGCGAGCAGCCCTGTGACATAGGACCGGACGGAGCCGCTGACTTGGTATGCGTCCCGGACCCGGTCTGCCATGCCGGTGTCCGCGACGAGGGGGTAGCCGCCGAGGACCTTGGATGCCTTTTCCTGGAAGCCGGCGTCCGCGCCAAGCTTTTCGCTGGACTGGCGCAGGAGGTCGTAAGCCTTGTCCGGAGTGTCCTGGGGAACCCAGAGCCCTTTTTGGTAGGTGTAGGTCAGCCCGAGCAGGGTCTTGTAGGCCTCGTACTTCTCGCCGGACGGTTTCTTGCCGTGGAGGGTTTCGTAGGCCTCCGCCACAGTGGGGACGTCAGGGAAGTTCGGGTCGCGGACCACGTTTCCAGCGTCGTCCAGCTGGCCGAAGGACATGAGGACAACGGCCTTGCCTTCTTTGGCTATGCCGGCCACTGCCGACCCATAGGCTGAGGTGGTCTGGTAGTCCAGGTCGATCTCGCCACGCTGCAGGGCCAGGTTCACCGGCCCCCGGCCTTCGAACCCGAAGGTGCTGGTCACGTCGGCTTCGAGCAGGTCGAAGGCCACCAGGGTGGTGATGTCCAGGCCGGTGGCGCTGATGCCCCCGAATTCCAGCGGGGTTTCCCGGTTGATCAGGTCCTGCACACCGGCCACTCCGGCTTCGGCACGCGCGTAAATGACACCGCCGGTGCCGTTGACCACAATGGGCTTCAGGTCCTCGAAGGAGTACTTCACCGCGGAGCGGCCCAGGACCCAGGGAACCACTGTGGAGGCTGTTCCAACCAGGATCTCGGTCCCGTCGGACTTCGCGGAGCGGGCGAAGCGGTTGGTGCCGAGGATGCCTTCGCCGCCTGCTTCGTTCACGGGGGCGAAGCCGGGGCGGCCGGGCACGTAGTTCGTCAGTTCCGTACCGATGAAGCGCGCCCAGGTGTCAGTGCCGCCGCCGGAGGCGAGTGGAATGAGGAACTCGAGGGTTTCCCCGCTGAAATTGCCGTCCTCAGTGCTGGAGGGCGGGTTCAGCAGGCTTCCGCCCAGGACTGTGGTCGCCGTGCCCAGGAGCGCGAAGGCTCCGACGGCTGCAAGGATGGTGCGCCGGGAGTGTTTGGCCGGTTCAGGCTGTTCGCCGTCTTCCGCCTGGTTGTGCGTCGCGTCCAGGGGCTCGATTCCGGGCGGCTCCAAGGATGACTTGTTGCTCGTCATTGAGAAGGTCCTTTAGTTGAGTGCCTACCTCAGATGTACACCTTTGGGGTGTTGAGGGGGCAGTTTGTTGTTCTGGTGCTTACCAGGTCGCTGGCAGCAGGAGTTCGGCGTCGGCCAGGCGGCGGGCGCTTCGGAGCGTGCCCACCACGGGGACCCCGTCCCGGGTTTCCGCCCAGGTCTGGACCAGCCCTGCGGGTGTCCGCATGGTCAGGCCGGATGAGGCATCGCTGGACAGGAGTTCACACACCACGGTGCCTTCATGCTGGGCCGCCATGGTCAAGGCGACGCTGCCGGTGATGGCAAGAGCAGGATGGAGCCTGCCCATCGACAGCATCCGGACCACCAGGTCGGCTTCGTCCTCCGCTGAGGCCCGGGACACGAGCGCGAGCTTGGGAATGGCACGCTCCGCCTCAGCCCGGGTGGCAGCAAGGCCCATCCGGACAGCGGCGTCCCTGCGGACGTCGTCGAGGTGGACCAGGAGTGCGGCCTGGCTGTCGATCTGGGAAGCAGTCTCGTGGCCGGTCAGGCCTACCGAGGCTGCGTCGAGGATGACGAGGGGTGCGCCGGCGTCAATCAGGGTGGCAGGGACTTCGCGTCCGTCGAACGTCACCTTTTCGAGCCGTTCTCCCGTGGGAAAGAGCCTCCCGGTGGTGCGCCCTGCAGGATCGAGGAAGCCCATGCCCACTGAGAGGCCCGGGAAAGGGACCCCCGGTATGGCCTGTGTTCCGGGATCCTCCAGCCGGCCGCCCGGGGTGGGGACCTTCTGGAGGATGAGCTGGTCAGTGTTGGTGTTGAGGGTCCGGACGGAGGTATTGTCCTGCCCGGCCTCCACCCAGCCACGGTCTATCGCGTAGGGGGCCACTACTGCTGAGCAGTTGCCGCAGTTGCTGCCCCAGTCCACCTTCTGCTCTTCAATGGCTACTTGGGCGAAGGTGTAGTCGACGTCGGCCCCGTCGGTGACAGAGCGTGACAGGATGACGGCTTTGCTCGTGGTGGACGTTCCGCCGCCTACGCCGTCAATCTGCCGGCTGTCCGGGCTGCCGAACAGGCGCAGGAGAACCTCGTCGACACTCTTTCCGGGTACCTGGAGATTGTCCCACTCGAAAACCCAGCATTTGCTGGTTCCGCCCCGCATCCATGCTGCCGGGATTCTAAACATGATTGCTTTCACACCTTCCTGGGCCCTTCCTTGGGCCATTCCGCCTTTCGGCTAGGACCTAGTGTGATGCGCAACGCAGATGAATTACAAACGCCAAATTGTGCATAAGGATGCAGTTTTACTTCAATCTGACTGCGGATCTGATCCCGTTTTCGAGGCTGTCCTTGTGCCCCCGGCGCGGGCCGGCCGAAGCTTTTCCCCGATTTCGCTCGGTTTGTGAAGCATGCGAGTAGAATCCTCAGGGGGATGGAACAAATACTTCAAAGGGGAACCTGCCTTGCTCAACGTTCGAAGGCTTGAGCTGCTGCTGGATGTGGTGGAGTTGGGCTCCATCACCGCGGCTGCCGAAAAGCATGTGTATTCGCCGTCCGGAGTGTCGCAACAGCTGCGGCGGCTGGAATCCGAGATCGGCCAGCCGCTCCTCCAACGGCAGACGAGGGGCATGGTTCCCACGGATGCCGGCCATGTCCTGGCCGCGCACACCCGCAGGATCCTCAGGCAGATGGCTGCAGCCGAAGCCGACCTCGCGGAAATTGCCGGGCTGAACAGGGGGAGCCTCACCATGGGTACCTTCCCCACACTGGGAGGGTCCTTCCTGCCTCTGGTCATCAGCAGGTTCAAGCGCCAGTATCCCGCCATCGAACTGCATGTCCGCAGCAGCCGCTTCGAAGATCTCGTGGAGATGCTGGAAAACGGGCAGGTGGGGATGTCCCTGCTGTGGGACTACGAATGGAGCCGGATCAATCCAGAAGACTTTGCCCTCACCACGGTCTTCGAGGACGCAACCGCCCTGGTGGTGGGCAAAGACCATCGCCTGGCCCGGCGCAAGCAGGTGGACATGGCGGATTTGGCGGATGAGGAATGGATCGTCCGCGAAGAGGCGCACCCGGTGGTTGAGGTGCTGCAACGGAGCGCCCGGGCAGCCGGTTTCACGCCGAAGATCGCCTTCCATGCCAACGACTACCAGGAAGCCCAGGCGATGGTCAGTGTGGGCCTGGGTATTGCCCTCGCCCCGCGCACCGCCGTCGTCAATAAGCACCCTGGCGTCAGCATCGTCTCGCTGGGCAAGTCCGCACCCTCCAGGAGGGTGCTTCTGGCCCATCGCCAGGACAGGGTGCGCGCCGCCGCCGAGATCGCCTTCCAGACCACGCTCCTGGAGGTGGCGAAGGATTCATCAGCGGATTTCCACTGATCGGGGCCGCCCGGCTCCTGCTAGGAGCCGTCCTGGCGCCTCACCATCTCGTTGATCCAGGTGGGTGCGAACGGGGACGTGCAGCCCGGCGGCGTGGGGTAGTCCTTGAGGACCTGGAGTCGCTCGCCGATCTCCAACGCCCGGGGACGGTGCCCGGGATGCGCGATGCCGATCTGGGCCAGGCACGTGTTCATGGCCCACTGCAGCCGGTCCGGCGCGTCCTTCATCTCCGCCTCGATCACGTCCAGAATCCCCTCAAGGTCCAGGCCGCCAGGGGCCTTCACCACGCGCTCGCTGGTTAGGGCCCAGCCAGCACTTGCCACCGCTGGATCCGGATCGGCCAGCCAGGCCACGCGCAGTTCCTCCGCGTGGGGGCTCTTCTTCACCACGTAGCCCACCAGCCAGTCCTGCACTTTGGGCGCCCGGGCCTCCCGCAGCATCTCATCCAGCTCGTCCGGCCCGAACGCTTTGGGCCGGCAGACCAGCAGGGCGAGCAGCCGGGCCGCGGTGTCGCCCGTGGCCCACAGCCCGAGCGCGAGTTCATGCTGCGTCTTGAGACGCTTGGCGATGGCTCGCAGCTTGCTGAGGTTTACGCCATGGTCGTCGCCATGCCGTTCGTTCACCGCGCGTGCCCTGGGGTCCTCGAGTCCGGCCAGCTCGGCCAGCAGTTCTCCCACACTGCCCTGGGTCATCGTCGTATCGGACACCGCTGTCTCCCCTTCATCACTGTTCGGATTTCAGCCTACGGGCTCCACGGCCGGCTGCGAAGGAGCCTGTGGAAGGGCCGATCGCAGGCCCGCCGGCGAGCTATACCCATCCCGCCCAAAACCACAAGCAGCCGAAAGACCCTAGTAGTCCGGAAAGCCCGTGCCTACGATGGCAGCATGGCTGAGGACCGATTTGTCGCGGGGGTAGACGGAGCAGCATCCGATGCAATGCTGAAGCTGGGCAGGTTCTTCACAAAGTGGGACCAGACCGACGACGGCAGGGCAGTCTTCAGGGAGGGCGGCCGCAAAGGGGACATCTTCTACCGGGACCGGTGGAGCCACGACAAGGTGGTCCGCTCCACCCACGGCGTGAACTGCACCGGCTCCTGTTCCTGGAAGGTGTACGTCAAGGACGGCATCATCACGTGGGAGTCGCAGCAGACCGACTACCCTTCCGTAGGCCCGGACAGTCCTGAATACGAACCACGAGGCTGCCCCCGCGGGGCGGCCTTTTCCTGGTACACGTACTCGCCCACCCGCGTCCGCTTCCCTTACGCCCGCGGCGTCCTGGTGGAGATGTACCGGGAGGCGAGGGCCCGGCTGGGGGACCCGGTGCTGGCATTCGCCGAGATTGCCGCCGACCCGGAGAAGCGCCGCCGCTACCAGCAGGCCCGCGGCAAGGGCGGCCTGGTGCGGGTGTCCTGGCAGGAAGCCATCGAGATCGCGGCCGCCGCGCATGTGAACACCATCAAGACCTACGGCCCCGACCGCTGCGCCGGGTTCTCACCCATCCCGGCGATGTCCATGGTCTCGCACGCCGTCGGCACCCGCTTCATCCAGCTCATCGGCGGGGTGATGACCTCCTTCTACGACTGGTACGCCGACCTTCCCGTCGCCAGCCCCCAGGTGTTCGGCGACCAGACCGACGTCCCGGAATCCGGCGACTGGTGGGACGCCCGCTACCTCATGATGTGGGGCTCCAACGTCCCCGTCACCCGCACCCCGGACGCGCACTGGATGGCAGAGGTGCGGTACCGGGGCACCAAGGTGGTCACCGTCAGCCCGGACTACGCGGACAACACCAAGTTCGCCGACGAATGGCTCCCGGCGCAGGCCGGAACGGACGCGGCGCTGGCCATGGCCATGGGCCACGTGATGCTCAAGGAATTCTTCGTGGACCGGCAGGTGCCCTTCTTCACGGGCTATGTGAAGCAGTACACGGACCTCCCGTTCCTGGTCAGGCTGGAAAAGCGCGACGACGGCGCCCTCACGCCGTCGAAATTCCTCACCGCCAAGGACATCCCGGCTGAGTCCGGGGCTGAGGACGCTGCGTTCCGCACTGTCCTGTTCGACAAGAAGGCCGGCCGGCCTTCCGTCCCGAACGGTTCCATGGGGTTCCGCTACTCCCGCAGCGGCGAGGGCAAGTGGAACCTGGACCTCAAGGGGATCGACCCCGCGCTGTCCCTGCGGGAGGTCTCGGGGGAGAGCGCCGAGATCCTGCTGCCGTGCTTCGAGCAGGCGGATGGCGCCGGCAGCGTCCTCCGGCGCGGGGTGCCCGTGATCGAGGTGGAGGGCCAGCTGGTCACCACGGTATTCGACCTGATGCTCGCCCAGTACGGCGTGGGCCGCGAGGGATTGCCGGGGGAATGGGCTGCCGGGTACGAAGACGCTGCCACCCCCTACACGCCGGCCTGGCAGGAGGAGATCACCTCCGTTCCGGCCCAGGCGTGCATCCGGGTGGCGCACGAGTTTGCCCGGAACGCTGAGCAGTCCAACGGCAGGTCCATGATCATCATGGGCGCCGGGATCTGCCAGTGGTTCCACGGCGACACCACCTACCGCGCCATCCTGGCGCTGGTGATGCTGACCGGCTGCATGGGCCGGAACGGCGGCGGCTGGGCGCACTATGTGGGCCAGGAGAAAACCCGCCCGGTCACCGGCTGGGTGTCGCTGGCCAACGCGCTGGACTGGTCCCGGCCGCCGCGGACCATGATCGGCACCGGCTACTGGTACATGCACACGGACCAGTGGCGCCAGGACGGCTACTCCGCCGATGCCCTGAAATCGCCTCTGTCCACCGGGGCCCTGGACGGCCTGCACACGGCGGATGCCATCGCGCAGTCCGCAAGGCTCGGCTGGATGCCGTTCTATCCCCAGTTCGACCGCAACCCGCTGGACCTCGCGGACGAGGCGGAGGCCGCCGTCGCCGCCGGAACCGCCAAGGACGCGCCCGGCTACATCGCGGACGCCCTGAAGAACCGGACCCTGAACCCCGCCATCGAGGACGTGGACGCCCCGGAGAACTGGCCGCGCACCCTGGTGCTGTGGCGGTCCAACCTCTTCGGCTCCTCCGCCAAGGGCAACGAGTACTTCCTGCGGAACCTGCTGGGCACCCACAACAACGTCCTGGGCCAGGACCACGCCGAGGGCCTCAAACCCACGCACGTGAAATGGCACGACAAGGCACCGGAAGGAAAGCTGGACCTCCTGGTCTCCGCCGACTTCCGGATGACCTCTACCACGCTGCTGTCCGACGTCGTCTTCCCCGCCGCCACCTGGTACGAAAAGCACGATCTCTCCTCCACGGACATGCACCCGTTCGTCCACGCCTTCACGCCGGCCATCGACCCGCCCTGGGAAACAAAGACCGACTTCGACACCTTCCACCTGCTGGCCCGGGAGTTCTCCCGGCTGGCCAGGACGCACCTGGGCGTCCGGAAGGACCTGGTGAGCGTGCCGCTGCAGCATGACACCCCCGGCCAGCTGGCCCAGCCCGGCGGGATCGTGCGGGACTGGCGGCAGACGGGCATCCCTGCCGTCCCCGGGCAGAACATGCCCGTCTTCTCCGTGGTGGAGCGGGACTATACGGCCATCGCGGACAAGCTCGCCGCCGTCGGGCCCCTCGCGGACAAGCTCGGCTTCACCGTCAAGAACGTCACCTACAAACTCGACGGCGCACTGAACCGGCTCAGCCACTCCAACGGCGTGATGCTGGGTGGCGCCGCGGACGGCCGCCCGGCCATGGACACCGACGCGAGGATGGCCGAAGCCATCCTGGCCTTCTCCGGAACCACGAACGGCATGCTGTCCGTGCAGGGCTTCAAGGACCTGGAAGTCCGGACCGGGCGGAAACTGGCCGACCTGTCCGAGGGTTCGGAGGAAAAGTTCATCACCTTCGCCCAGACCCAGGCCGCCCCGGTCCCGGTGATCACCTCGCCGGAGTGGTCGGGCTCGGAGACCGGCGGCCGCCGCTACGCCCCGTTCACCATCAACATCGAACGCCTCAAACCCTTCCACACCCTGACCGGCCGGATGCACTTCTTCCTGGACCACGACTGGATCACGGACATCGGCGAGGGGCTCCCCATCTACCGTCCCCCGCTGGACATGAACCGCCTGTTCGGCGAACCCAAACTCGGGCAGAACGGTCAGCTGGAGGTGGTGGTCCGGTACCTGACGCCGCACTCCAAGTGGTCCATCCACTCCGAATACCAGGACAACTTGCTGATGCTCTCGCTTTCCCGCGGCGGGCCCACGGTCTGGATGAGCCCGGCCGACGCCGACTCCATCCAGGTCAAGGACAACGACTGGGTGGAGTGCCTGAACATCAACGGCGTCCTGGTGGCCCGGGCCATCGTCAGCCACCGGATGCCCGCCGGCGTGGTGTACGTCCACCACGCCCAGGAGCGCACCATCGACGTGCCGAAGTCCGAAGCCACCGGCCGGCGCGGCGGCATCCACAACTCCGTGACCAGGCTGCTGGTGAAACCCTCGCACCTGATCGGCGGCTACGCCCAGCTGGCGTACGCGTTCAACTACCTGGGCCCCACCGGAAACCAGCGCGACATGGTGGCCACGGTCCGCCGCCGCTCACAGGAGGTGCAGTACTGATGCGTGTCATGGCTCAAATGGGCATGGTGATGAACCTGGACAAGTGCATCGGCTGCCACACGTGCTCGGTCACCTGCAAGCAGGCCTGGACCAACCGTGCCGGCACCGAGTACGTCTGGTTCAATAATGTGGAGACGCGGCCGGGGCAGGGGTATCCGCGCCGCTACGAGGACCAGGACAAGTGGCGCGGCGGCTGGGACCTGAACAGGCGCGGCAAGCTGGTCCTGAAGGCCGGCGGCCGGGTGAAGAAGATGTTCGGGCTGTTCGCCAGCCCGGTCCAGCCTGAGCTCAAGGACTACTACGAGCCGTGGACCTACGACTACAAAACCCTGGTGGACGCGCCCCTGGGCGACGACTTCCCGGTGGCGCGGCCCAAGTCCCTGATCACCGGGGAGGACACCAAGGTCACCTGGTCCGCCAACTGGGATGACAATCTGGGCGGTTCTGCCGAGAACGGCCACCTGGACCCGCTGGTGGAGAAGGTTCGGCGGGAGTCCGAGGACAAGATCAAGTTCGCCTACGAGCAGACCTTCATGTTCTACCTGCCGCGGATCTGCGAGCACTGCCTGAACCCGTCCTGCATGGCGTCCTGCCCCTCCGGCGCGATCTACAAGCGCGTGGAGGACGGGATTGTGCTGGTGGACCAGGACAAATGCCGGGGCTGGCGGCAGTGCGTCACCGGCTGCCCGTACAAGAAGATCTACTTCAACCACAAGACCGGCAAGGCGGAGAAGTGCACCTTCTGCTACCCGCGGGTGGAGGTGGGGATTCCCACCGTGTGCTCGGAGACCTGCGTGGGCAGGCTGCGGTACCTGGGGCTGTTTTTGTACGACGCCGATGCCGTCACCGCCGCGGCGTCCGTCACAGATCCGAAGGAACTCTACGACGCCCAGATGGACGTGCTGCTGGACCCGAATGATCCCGCCGTCCAGGCAGAGGCCAGGGCACAGAACATCCCGGAGGACTGGATCGACGCCGCGCGGCGCTCGCCGGTATACGCACTCGCCAAGGTGTACAAGGTGGCTCTGCCGCTGCACCCCGAGTACCGCACCATGCCGATGGTCTGGTACGTGCCGCCGCTGTCCCCGGTGGTGGACCTGCTGCGGGACCAGGGGCACGACGGCGAGGACCACGGCAACCTGTTCGGCGCCATTGACGCGCTGCGCATCCCGGTGGAGTACCTGGCGGAGCTGTTCACGGCCGGGGACGCGGACCGGGTCACCGCGGTGCTGCGGAAGCTGGCGGCCATGCGCTCCTTCATGCGCGGCATCAGCCTGGGCAACGATCCGGATGAGTCCATCCCTGAGTCCGTGGGCATGGACGGGCAAACGATGTATGAGATGTACCGGCTGATGGCCATCGCCAAGTACGACGAGCGGTACGTTATCCCCAAGGCTCACGTGGAGCAGGCGCACGACCTGGAGGAGATGGGCTGCTCGCTGGATTTCGACGGCGGCCCGGGCATGCAGGATTCCTCGCCCTTCGGGGAGGCGAGCGGCAGGCCCGTCCCGGTTGCCGTGGATACGTTCAACGCCCTCCGGGACCGGCAGACCACGGACGAGATCGCTTCCGGACCGGGCCTGCGCGGCCGGGTGAACCTCCTGAACTGGGACGGCCGCGGGGCGCCGCCCGGCCTCTTTCCGGACAAGGGGCCCGAGCCGGGAACCCTCGCAGCTGCCGAGGACCAGCCGTGAGCCGCCGGGACCAGGTGGTGTACATGGCCGGCGCGTGGTGCCTGTCCTACCCGGAGGAGGACCTGCTGGCCAAGGTGCCGCTGATGCGCGCTGCGCTCGCAGAGTTTCCCGGCGCCGTCGAAAGCTTCCGGGAGGTGCTGGACGCGCTGGAGTCGACGCCGCTGATGGAGAGCCAGGCGCACTACGTGCGTGAGTTCGACCTCAGCCGGCGGCACGCCCTGCACCTGAGCTACTGGACGGACGGGGACACCCGGCGCCGGGGCGAGGTCCTGGGCAGCTTCAAGAAGGCCTACCGGCAAAGCGACATCCTGGTGGACACCCAGGGGGAACTGCCGGACTACCTGCCCATGGTGCTGGAATACACGGCGCTGGTGGACTTTGAGGCCGGGCGGGAGCTGCTCATCCAGTACCGGCCCAGCCTGGAGATGCTGAAATTCGGGCTGCTCAAGGACAACCTGCCGCACGCCCGGATCCTGCAGGCCATCTGCGCCACCCTGCCCGGGAAGTCGCCGGCGGATGAACAGGCCGTGATGCGGATGGCAGGCTACGGACCGCCCACCGAAGCCGTGGGCCTTGACCCGTACGATCCGCGCCTGCTGCCCGTGAAGGGGGTATGAGATGGTGATCCTCGAAAACCTGCCCGTTGAAACCCAGCCCGGTGCCGCCGTCGAGCTTTCCGCCCTGGACATGGTGCTGTGGGGCGTCCTGCCCTACGTCATGGTGGTGGTCCTGGTAGGCGGGCTGATCTGGCGGTACAAGTACGACCAGTTCGGCTGGACCACCAGGTCCTCGCAGCTCTACGAGTCCAGACTGCTGCGGATTGCCTCGCCGCTGTTCCATTTCGGCCTGCTCGCCGTGATCGCGGGGCACTTTTTCGGACTGGTCATCCCGAAGTCCTGGACGGAAGCGGTGGGGATGAGCCAGGACTTTTACCATTTCAACGCCCTGTTTGTGGGCGGGATCGCGGGCGTGGGGACCCTGGGCGGCATTATCCTGCTGATCTACAGGCGCCGCACCACCGGGCCGGTGTTCATGGCCACCACCAGGAACGACAAGACCATGTACGTGGTGCTCACCGCGGCCATCGTGTTCGGACTGTGGACCACCCTGGCCAGCGTCTTTGAAGGCGAGCACGGGCACAACTACCGCGAAACGGTGGCGCCCTGGTTCCGGTCGCTGTTCATCTTCCAGCCGGACATCGCGGCTATGGCTGCCGCGCCGTTCTCTTTCCACCTGCATACCGTGGTGGGGATGGTGCTGTTCATCATCTGGCCCTTCACCCGCCTGGTGCACGCCTTCACCGCACCGATGCACTACCTCTTCCGCCCCTACATTGTGTACCGCTCCAGGGACAGGGTCACGACCGGCGGGCGCCCGGGTGTGAGGGCCGGAAGCAGGTCCGGAACCAACGCCGCCCAGAACCCCAACGCTCCCGCAGGGCGGCGCGGCTGGTCGCCCGTGGGGACCCAGGACCGGGACACCCGGAACCGGTGAGAGGAAAATAAGATGGCCGAGTCTGCCGCCGCCAACCCCGCCCCGCCTGCTGAAATCTCCCGGCCCGGCAAGGGTCGTAACCTCGCACTTGCCACCGCTGCGTCCGTCACGGCCTTCTGGGCATGGAACATCGTCGCGCCCCTGGGAGCCCGGTACACCCAGGAGATGGGGCTGGACTCCACGTCCACCGCCGTCCTGGTGGCCATGCCGATCTTCGTCGGCTCGCTGGGCAGGATCGTGATGGGTGCCATGACGGACCGCTTCGGCGGCAGGGCGATGTTCACGTTCGTCCTGCTCGGCAGTGTCCCGCCGGTGCTGCTGGTGGCCCTCGGCGGCACCCTTGGTTCCTACGCCGTGGTGCTGGGCGCCGGCCTGCTGCTGGGCATCGCCGGTACCGTGTTCGCCGTCGGAATCCCCTTCGTGTCCGCCTGGTATGAGCCCTCCCGGCGCGGCTTCGCCACCGGCGTTTTTGGGGCCGGGATGGGCGGGACGGCGCTGGCGGCGTTCCTGACCCCACGGCTGGTGAACTGGATCGGCTACCTGCCCACGCACCTGCTGATTGCCGGATTGCTGGTGGTCATGGGGGCGCTGGTCTGGTTCAACCTGAAGGAGTCCCCGGACTGGCACCCGAACACCGCCCCGGTGATCCCCAAGCTCAAGGACGCGGCCGGGCTTGCTGTCACCTGGAAGCTGTGCTTCCTCTATGCACTGGTCTTTGGCGGGTTCGTTTCGTTCGCCACCTACCTGCCCACGTACCTCCGCGACATCTACCAGTTCGATCCCACGGCGGCCGGCACGCGCACGGCAGGCTTCGCCCTGGCCGCGGTCCTGTTCCGGCCAATTGGGGGAGTGCTGGCGGACCGGATCGGGTCCAAGCCAGTGGTGCTCGCGTCCCTGGCAGGTATCGCGGTCCTGGCCTTCATCGTGAACCTGCGGCCCGACGGCGAGATCCCGGCGGGCCTGACGTTCGTGGCCATGGCCGCAGCGCTTGGCCTGGGTACGGGCGGCGTATTCGCCTGGGTGGGGAGACTGGCGCCGCCGGGCAAGGTGGGCAGCATCAGCGGAATCGTCAGCGCGGCCGGCGGGATGGGCGGCTACTTCCCGCCGCTGGTGATGGGCGCCACCTACAACGCCGAGGACAACAGCTACTTCATCGGGCTGATGCTGCTGGTGGTCACGGCTGTGGTGGCGTTCATCTTCACCATCGTGGCCATCCGGTCACCGAAACAGCCTGCACGGCAGGGAGCCTTAAAGGGGGCATGAGTGCTATGGCACATCCAGCGCGGCCGGGCGCGTCGATCCCGGCGGTAATTCTTTCACTTTCACTGCTCACCGCCTGCGGTGGGCCGGCCTCGCAACCGCAACCTTCGCCGTCGAACGCTTCCCCCTCCTCCGCGGCGGCCACCGCCACGGAAAGCACGACGGCGGCAGCGTCACCGAGTGCCCCGGGCACCTCTCCGGCTACCCCACCGCCGTCGGCGTCGTCGTGGACCACCTACACCACGGCTGCCGGCGACCTGTCCTTTGACCTCCCGTCCACATGGAACATCAAGGATCCGGCAGGGGAACTGGCTGAAGGCGGTGGCGCGTTCGCCGAGGTGACCAGCGAGGACGGCCGGCTGCTTGCGACGCTCCGCACCAACATGGCCACCGGCTCCACCTGCACGGAAAAGTACCCCTACTCCGTCATCGAGTCCCAAGACCTGCCACAGCTGAAGCAGGATGACAGGATGCCCCGCTACACCTTTGAAACCCGGGGCAACACTGATATCCCGGGCCCGCCGGAGACCCCCGCTGCGGCCTACGGCATCACGATCGCCGCTCCCCCCGAAGGGGACACAACCTGCTATATCTTCCACTTCTTCACGTGGCCGCCCAACGCCGCCATGTTCGGGGGCTTCTACAACCCGGAGCTGAACCTGACCCCGGGTGATCCGTCGCTGCCGTACCTGGAGAAGGCGAAGCTGTATGCGCAGACTCCCGAGTACCGGGACATCAAACGGATGATCACGTCGCTGCGGCCGGCGGGGTAGGGGTGGGCGGCCAGTTTCCCTAATAGCCTGCATGGTCCTGACGCTCCAGCAGCCGGGACGCCGTGTAGCCGATCACGAGGCCCCAGAATGCAGCGTGAATGTTGAAGAGGTTCAACCCGGAGACGGTCACGACGAACGTCACCAGGGACCCCAGGGTGAAGCTGCCGGCGAAGGCAGTCACGAAGGCCTGCTGAAGGGCCCGCAGCATGGCAATGCCGCCCAAGGCCAGGACAAACTCGGTGGGCGTTGCGAGCATCAGCCGGGTCAGGGTGGGTGCCAGCAGTGCGCAGGCCAGGGCCAGCCCGCCGTAAACCACGGCGGCCGTGTACTGGCGCTCCCTGGTTCCCGAGGACGTCAACAGCGCGTTGGTGGGCCCGGTGACGCAGGCTGAGACGGCGCCGAATCCTGCATTGAGTACGGAGAAGGCGCCTGACACCACTGCAAACACGTTGACGGGCGGACGATGGCCGGCCGCCCGCAAGACGGCGATGCCCTGGCCGTTCTGGACGAACAGCACCGTGAGCGCCAGGGGAACAACCAGCTCGAGCTGTGCTGCCCAGGTGAATTCGGGAGGGGTGAACACCGGGGCGGCCAGCACCGGACCGCCTTCCGCCGGGTTGAATTGTCCGCTGCCTGCCACGGCCAGGCAGCCGGCAACAAGGGTGCCCAGGACAGGCGGAAGGAACCTTCCCAGCGCGGGGACGGCGCTGAGTACCAGGAATGCGCCCACCATGGGGACGGCAATGACGGGATTGCTCTGCGTGGAGGCAACGATGTCCGTGCCGAACCTCAGGAACACTGCCGCAACCATCGCCATGACCAGGGGCATCGGGACAGCAGACATGATCCTGCGGACCACCCCCGTGGCGCCCAAAGCGAGGATGAGTACTCCAGAGGTGAAGAACGCTCCCACCACCTCGGGGAAGGACAGGTGCTGAAGGGACGGTCCAAGGAGCACGGTGCCGGGAATGGACCAGGCGAAGCCCAAGGGCTGGCGGTAGAGAAGCGACATCAGCAGTGTTGCTGCGCCGCCTGAGAAGAGGATGCCAAACACCCAGGAGGCGAGCTGGTCCTGCGTCAGCCCGCCGGCCGCGCCCACCGCCAGGGTGACGGCTATGGGGCCCGAAGCGGTGAAGATCAGGCCGATCATCCCGTTGGAGGCGTAGGGCAGCGCCACGTCGCGCATCAACTGGCGGACTCCCGCGGGGCGCAGCCCGGGACGTTCCAGCAGGGGTTCCGGCCCCGGTGCCAGGGCGGCGTCCGGGCGGGTGGCGGGTGGATCCTGGCGGGAGGGGGACATTCTGGCTCCTGGCGTCAAGCGGAAAAAACAGGCGCCCCGGGACGTTGGATCCCGGAGCGCCTTCCGGCGCCGGGGCCAAAGCCCCGGCACCGGTCTCAGCAGCAATTCCTACTTAATTTGTCCTTCCTTGGCGAGGACGTAGTCATAGACCACTTCTTCGCCGGCTCCACCATCCGTGCGGGGACGGGGGTCCAGCATCAGTTCAGGCTTGACTGCCGATGCGATGTCGTCGGCGTTGTGGGGATCGCCCGGGAAGTAGAGCTGCTGCGTGACGGGCTGGTAGCCGGGCGCGGAAACCTTGATGTGGATGTGGGCCGGGCGCCATGCGTGCCAGCCCGCAGCATTGATCAGCTGGCCGCAGGCACCGTCCGTGGGGATCTGGTACGGAGCGGGGCGCATGGTGTTGATCTCGAAGCGGCCGTCCTGGTCCGCCTTGACGGTGGCGCGGAAAAGCCATTCGGGCAGGCCCGGTGCGTACTGGGAGTAAAACCCTGCGGCGTCCGCGTGCCAGATTTCCACCTGGGCGTCCTGGATGGGGTTGCCCTCGGTGCCGGTGAAACGGCCGGTGAAACGCAGCGGCGTGCCCTCCTCGTCGTCGCGCATTTCAACAGTGGCCGGGGTGGCGAGTTCCGGCGAACCCGGCACGTAGTACGGCCCTTCAATGGTGCCCTTGGTGCCGGGACGGTCCTGGGAGTTGACGTCTTCCACCGTGTGCTCCAGCCACACGTCGAGGAACAACGGCCATTCGCCGTCCGTGCCCACCTTGATCAGCCAGGCTTTGAGGGCGTTGTACTCCTCGTAGGTGACCTGGTGCTCCACCACGATGTCGTTGGCGGCCTTGATCAATGCGCCGGCCAGGAGGCTCACCCGTTCCTTCGGCACATCCAGCTGCGAGAGCTTGCCGGAAGCTGTGAAGCGCTCCGTAGCCTTCGAGCCGGCTTCAACGGCCGTGCCCTCGTTCTCTTTCCGGGTATCCGTTTGGGTCTCAGTCATGGCGGTGTCCACCTTTCCTCTTTGAATGCGGAACAGGAAGGGCTCCTGCAGCCGCCGCGAAACGCCGGGAGCAGGATGTTTCTGCTGCAACGCGGCATCGCGTGATGTCCCACTCATCGTAGGGCGGCTATCAGGACGCTACAAATATTGATTCTGCCCTTTTCCGGTCATTATCAGGACATAAAGACACCCTTGGTAGACCCTAGGTATTTACCTGATGTGAGGACAGTCACGAGCGGCAAGAATTACCAGGAACGTCCACCGACAGCACCGCTGCCCGGTCCGGACCTCCCGACCATCCGTCCAGCAATCTCCAATGGAGGAGCACGCCATGACCGAGAACCTGACCCATGCCCGCGAGGTCCTTGCCGACGCAGTGATCGACGACCGTGAAAACGGAATCATCCGCGCCAAGCGGGAAATTTTCACGGACGAGGACATCTTCGAGATGGAGATGAAGCACATCTTCGAGGGCAACTGGGTCTACCTGGCCCACGAGTCGCAGATCCCCAACGTGGGGGACTACTTCACCACCTACATCGGCCGGACTCCCGTGATGATCACCCGGGACAAGGACGGGAACCTCAACTGCCTCGTCAACGCCTGTTCGCACCGCGGCGCCATGCTCTGCCGCCGCAAGACGGACAACCGGACCACATTCACGTGCCCGTTCCACGGCTGGACCTTCAAGAACTCGGGCGAGCTGCTGAAGGTCAAGGACTCCCGCAATGCCGGCTACCCGGAGACCTTCAACAAAGAGGGCTCCCACGACCTCACCAAGGTTGCCCGCTTCGAGTCCTACCGCGGCTTCCTCTTTGGCTCACTGAAGGCGGACGTGCTTCCGCTCGAGCAGCACCTCGGCGACGCCACCACGGTGATCGACTCGATTGTGGACCAGTCCCCGGAAGGGCTCGAGGTGCTCCGCGGATCCTCCACCTACACCTACGACGGCAACTGGAAGGTCCAGGCAGAGAACGGGGCAGACGGCTACCACGTCACCGCGGTGCACTGGAACTATGCTGCCACCACCGCCCGGCGCACTGCCGGGGATTCCGCGAACAAGACCAAGGCCATGGACGCCGGCAAATGGGGCAAGGTCAAGGGCGGCTTCTACTCCTACGACCACGGCCACCTGCTGCTGTGGCAGGAATGGACCAACCCCGAGGACCGCCCGCTCTGGGACCGCCGCGACGAGCTCGTCCAGAAGTACGGCGAGGAGATGGCCAACTTCATGATCAACATCTCCCGCAACCTCTGCCTGTACCCGAACGTCTACATCATGGACCAGTTCTCCTCGCAGATCCGCCACTTCCGTCCCATCTCAGCGGACCAGACCGAGGTCACCATCTACTGCATCGCCCCCAAAGGCGAGTCGCAGGAGAACCGTTCCAAGCGGATCCGCCAGTACGAGGACTTCTTCAACGCCACCGGAATGGCCACCCCCGACGACCTCGAGGAATTCCGCTCCTGCAACAAGACCTACTGGGCCACCGCGGCACCGTGGAACGACATGACCCGCGGTTCCACCCATGAGATCGCAGGCCCCGACGAACAGGCCCTGGCGCTGGGCATGACCAGGGTCATCGCTTCCGGAGTTCGCACGGAGGACGAGGGGCTGTACCCCATCCAGCACGGGTACTGGAAGGAAGTCATGGATAAGGCCCTGGCGGAAGAGGAACGCTCCGCACTGGATGCCGTTCCCGTCACCGCCTGACCGAGACCACCTGGAACCAGAGAGAGTGCAGAACCCATGACCAACCTGACCCTGCCCGCAGCGGCACTGAAGACCGCCGGGGAGATTGCGACGCTCGAGACCGTCCGCGCCTTCCTTTACCGGGAAGCCCGCCTGCTGGATGACCGCCAGTTCGACGAGTGGCTCGAGTGCTACCACCCGGACTCCGAGTTCTGGATGCCTGCCTGGGACGTCGATGACAGACTGACGGAGGATCCGCAGAACGAGATCTCCCTCATCTACTACGACAACCGCGGCGGCATCGAGGACCGTGTGTTCCGGATCAAGACGGACCGGTCATCCGCCACGTCCCTGCCGGAACCGCGCACCGGACACAACATCACGGACGTCGAGATCATGGAGCACGACGGCGGCCAGGTGAAGGTGCGCTTCAACTGGTTCACCCTGTACTTCCGTTACAACACGACGGATACGTACTTCGGAACGAGCTACTACACGATCGATCTTTCGGGCAGTGCGCCCGTGATCATGCAGAAGAAGGTCGTCCTGAAGAACGACTACATCCACCACGTGGTGGATGTCTACATGATCTGACAGGTGCACACCCGCACACCAGAACTTTTCCCGGGCCGCGATGACGCGCCCGCCCAAGCCAGGAGGAAATCATGGGCCACAAAGTAGCCCTCAGCTTTGAGGACGGCGTCACCAAAGTCATTAAGGTCGGCGACTACGAGACCGTCATGGACGCCGCGTACAAGGCACGCATCAACATCCCCTCCGATTGCCGTGACGGTGCCTGCGGCACCTGCAAAGCTTTCTGCGATTCCGGCTCCTTCGACCCCGGGGACTACATCGACGACGCGATGACCGAGGAGGAGCTCGACAAGGGCTACCTGCTCACCTGCCAGGCGGTTCCCGAATCGGACCTGGCCATCCAGATCCCTGCTACCTCGGAATCCGCCAAGACGGCGGCCGCCACCTTCACCTCCACCGTGAAGGAACTCAACAAGCACTCGGACAGCACGGTTTCCTTCACGCTGGAGGTGGAGAACCGGGAGGCGCTGGCGTTCCTGCCGGGCCAGTACGTCAACCTCAAGGTCCCCGGAACCGACGCTGAGCGCTCCTATTCCTTCAGCAGCGGCCCGGAGGTGCAGGACGCGTCCTTCATGGTCCGCGTGACGCCGCAGGGCGCCATGTCCGAGTACCTGCGCGACCGCGCAGCCGTGGGCGATGCCATCGAATTCACCGGCCCTTACGGCTCCTTTTTCCTGCGCGAGCCCAAGCGCCCCCTGCTGCTGCTGGCGGGCGGTACCGGCCTTGCCCCGCTGCTGTCCATCCTCGAGAAGCTGTCCGAAAACCCGCCGGCCACGCCGGTCCACCTGATCTACGGCCTCACCCGGGAAGCGGACATCGTGGGCCTGGACTGGCTGCGCGAGTACGAGGGAAAGCTGCCTGGATTCACTTGGGACTACATCGCGTCGGAGCCCGGCACTTCCGCCCCCCACACCGGTTACGTCACCCAGATCATCGCGCCTGCCCACCTCAACGACGGCGACGTGGACATTTACCTGTGCGGCCCACCCCCCATGGTCAATGCAGTCTCGAAGTGGCTGGACGCCGAAGGCATCCAGCCCGCCAACTTCTACTTCGAGCGGTTCGCCCCGAAGGAAACTACCGGTGGCGACGCCGAGACCGGTGCACCTGCGCCTGCAGGGAAGATCGAGGCGGAAGGCGACACCATGACCCGCAGCGAAGCCGTCTCGTCGATGGAGACCGGCCGGCTCGATTTCCGCAAGGAGGACAGCTTCGCCCATTTGGACGCCCGCATGGGGCTGGAGCTCGCAGTGAGCGAACTGATGCTGGGCCGCCTCAGCGAGGAGCAGTTGCTCCAGTTCCGGCGCCTCGCCGAAGCCACGGTGCGTTCAGTGGATGCCGGGACTATTAAGGAACCGGAGGAGTTCGCGCGCACCAACGAGGAATTTCACGAATACCTCTTCATGATCAGCAACAATCCCATGCTGCTCGAGTCCTACCGCAGGCTGGACGTCCATGCCCAAATGGCCGCCGCCTTCCAAGCCGGAACCCCCATTTTTGAGCGCGTCACACAGGACCATCTTGATGTTGTCGACGCTTTCGAGCGCGGCGACAGGGACCGCCTTCGCGAGGTCATCGCCGCCCATGCGCACGACGCGAAGGAAACCATGGCCGGGGCGATCGACGCCAGGGCTGCCCGCTGATGGCTGTACCGTACGCGGGACAGTTCGTCACCCCGGGGCGGTTCGTGGGCAAAGCGGTTGTGGTGACTGGAGCGGCGCAAGGGATCGGCCAGAAGGTGGCGCAGCGTATTGCGGCCGAGGGCGGGAACGTGGTCCTGGTGGACCGGGCGGAGCTCGTCCACGGCGTCGCGCAGGCTATCGATGATGCTGCCCGGGCTTCCGGGTCCGGAGGCTCGGCCACGTCCGTCACCGCGGACCTTGAGTCCTTTGCGGGAGCGCAGCAGGCTGTTCAAACGGCACTCGCTGCCCACGGCCGGGTGGATGTGCTTGTGAACAACGTGGGCGGCACCATCTGGGCCCGGCCCTACGAGGAATACGACGAGGACAAGATCGAGAAGGAAATCCGCCGCTCGCTCTTCCCCACCCTCTGGAGTTGCCGGGCTGTCCTGCCGCCCATGCTTGAACAGGAATCGGGCACCATCGTCAACGTTTCCTCGGTGGCCACCCGCGGCCTGCACCGGGTGCCTTACGCGGCGGCGAAGGGTGGTGTCAATGCCCTGACCCAGGCGCTGGCCATGGAGGTTGCCGGCCGCGGCATCCGCGTGGTGGCAACTGCTCCCGGCGGCACCGAGGCGCCCCCACGCCAGGTCAAGCGAGGTCCGGAGGCTGAATCCGCCACCGAGAAGGCCTGGTACCAGGTGATCGTGGACCAGACCGTGCAGTCTTCCTTCATGAAGAGGTACGGCACGTTGGACGAACAGGCCGCGCCCATCGTGTTCCTCGCCTCGGATGAAGCGTCCTACCTTACTGGCAGTATTCTTCCCGTGGCCGGCGGGGACCTGGGGTAGGGGCTTTTCGGTGGATGCGCCCCGCAGGGGAGGGACAATCCGCTCCGGTAGAATTGCGCCCATGACTGCGGGGTCCGTCCAGGGCGGTATGGGGGAGGATTCGCCGCTGGTGGGGCGCTCCGGGGTATTCGAGGAGCTGCTGGAAATCCTCCGGACCGTGCGCAAAGGCAAAGTGGTCACCGTGGTGCTCACCGGCCCCTCAGGCTCCGGGAAGACCGCCGTGCTGGAGTCTTTCTTGGAGCACTGCCGAACCGGGGCGCGCGGGGTCCGGGTGCTCTCCGCCATGGGGGACGAATGGGAGGCGCAGTTTGCCCTCGCCGGATACTCCCAGCTCATGCTCACCTCGCCGCTGCGCTCGGCCAAGGATTACGACGGCGGCCCCCCACTTCCCGCGGCGCCGGTCGCCTCCCTCAGTGCCAGCCAAGTGGTCAATTACGCCTCGACGCTCAGCACCCACCTCGAAGCTCTGCAGTCCCACGGGACCGTGGTGGTCGCCGTCGACGACGTCCACAAACTTGATGTGGAGAGCCTGCGCATCCTCATGTTCGTGATGCGCCGGCTGCACGGCAAGCGGGTCCTGTTCCTGCTGACGCTCAACGCCGCCGACGCTCCGCTCATGCCCGCGGGCGTGCTCGACTTCCTCACCGGCCACCAGGTGCTGCGCATCCCGCTGGAGCCCCTGTCCCCGCCGCAGGTCCAGGAAGTTGCCCGCCGCCTTTTCGGCCTGGACCTCAGCATGACGGCGGCGCACGGCCTGGTGCGGCACACGGACGGACTGCCGCAGCGGATCGTGGAACTGCTGGCCGAGTTGCCTGCTGAAACGTGGCTGACGTGGTTCCCCTCCCTGCCGCCCACCTCGCGGCTGCGGGCCAGGGTGCGCAGCGTCCTGGACGCCGCGTCCCCCGAGCTGGTTTCCGTGGCGGAGGCGGCGTCCGTGCTGGGGAGCAGCGCCGGCCTGGCTGAGCTGTCCAGGGTCAGCGGAGTGGCGTCCGTCCTCGAAGTCCTTGATGAGGGCCACCGGGCCGGCCTGCTGGCACTGTCCGTTGAGCAGGCGCGTTCCGCCGTCGTCTTTGTTGAAACCGGCACGGCGGAGGCCATTTATGAACAGATCGTGCCGAGCCGCCGGATCGCGCTTCACCGGCTGGCCGCTGACGCGGTGGAACCCGAGGGCGAAAGGCTCGGCCACCGGGTCTCGGCCACCCCCGCCGCAGACGAGGCCCTCGCGGCGGAGCTTGAGGACTTCGCGCGCCGGCGTGCCGCGGTTGGAGCCTGGCAGGAAGTATCAACGGCGTTGTTCTCCGCTTCCCGCCTGTCCTTGGATGTCCGCTCCCGCAACGACCGGCTCCTGAGGGCCGTCGACGCCCTGGTGGGATCCGGCAACGTGGCCGAGGCGCAAATGTGGGCCTCTGCCGTGGACGCCCTGCCTCCCTCGCCGCTGCGCTCCTCCGTGCTGGGCTACCTGTCCACCGTGTCCGGCCAGAATGACAGTGCCCAGAGCCAGCTGGAAATGGCCTGGCGCACCAGCAACCCGGAACGCGAGCCGGCCGCGGCCGCTCAGGTGGCCCAACGCTTCGTCCTGCACGGGGTGGCATCCTGGGACGGCCCCATGATTACTGGCTGGGCCGAACGTGCCATGGCGCTGACGGAGCCGGGAACCCCCGCCCACATAGAATCAGAAGCCATCTACGGCCTGGGCCTGTATGCGCGGGGCCGATTGGGGGAAGCGGAGGCTTCCTACCAGCGGGCTTTTGCCCATGCCGCGGAAAACGCGCAGAAGCAGCGCGTCCAGATGGGTGCCGGCTGGCTGGCCCTGCGCCTGGACAACGTGGAATCCGCGCTGGTGAATTTCGAGTCCGCCGCTCCCACGGAGTACCGCGGCGGGTCGCTGCGGATCTCCCTCTGGGCGGAAGCCTGGTTGGCCCGGACCCATCTTGTGCTGGGGAACTGGGACGCGGCCGCAGCCACCGTGGCGCGGGCCAGCGTGCGCCTTGAGACATCGCGGATGCCGCTGATCCGGCCCCTGCTGTACTGGACGGCCGCTGAGCTTTGGTCCATGCGGGGTGACTGGGACCGCGCCCGGTATTACGTCTCGCAGGCCGCGGTGCAGCCGGGAACCTACCGTGCCATGCAGGTGCCGGCGAGCCTGGCCCGCGCTCGGTTCCATGAGGCGAGGGCAGACTATGAAAGCGCGTTGGCTGTGCTGCAGCCGCTGACCGAGCTGGATCCGTGGACTGAGGACCGCGTGTCTTTCTGGCCTTGGCAGGATACGTACGTCAACGCCCTCGTCATGACCGACCAGCTCGACGCTGCAGACTCCTTCCTCACCGCCTTCGAGGGTGTGCGGCGCGAACGGGAAGTTCCTTCGGACCTGGCCCGGATGGCGTGGGCGAGGGGCCGGCTCAGGGCCGCGCAAGGGGACCCGGACACTGCGCGGGAACACTTCGAGGCGGCCTTGGGCCATCTCCGCGGGCTCAACCGCCCGTACCTGCGGGCGCGGATAAGTTTCGCGTTCGGGCAGAGCATGCGCCGGGCCGGAAAGCGGCGGCTGGCGTCCTCCGTGCTGCGGGCGGCCCGCGACCTGTATGACTCCCTGGGGGCCGCCACATACGTGGAGCGGTGCGACCGTGAGCTCAAGGCAACGGGCCTGGACATCGGGAACCTGCCTGACCCGTCCGATCCCGTGCTCAGTGCGGCCAGGGACCACCACCTCCAGCTCACCGCCCAGGAACAGGCGGTGGCCGAACTGGTGGCGGGCGGGGCCACCAATAAGGAAGCGGCTCGGGCACTGTTCCTCGCGGAGAAGACAGTGCAGTACCATCTGACGCGGCTCTACCGGAAGATGGGCATCAGGTCCCGCAGCGAACTGGCAGCAGCGTTCCGGGCCAAGGACTGACCCGGAACGCTGCACTGCCTGGCGGCGTTGGACGCGTTGCCGCCGCGCGGCGTATGTGCGGTGCTACTTGACGTCGGAGGGGTGCTTGGCGAGCGGCACCACCGAGATGTCCATGTAGGGAAACAGCGGCAGGTTCTGCAGGATCTCGTGGAGTTCGTCATTGGAGTCCACGTCAAAGATCGAGTAGTTGGCGTATTCCCCCACTACCCGCCAGATTTCCGGCCATTTGCCGGAGCGCTGCAGTTCCTGCGAGTACGCCTTCTCCTTGGCTTTGATCCCTGCGGCTTCATCGGTGGGCAGGTCGGCGGGCAGTTTCACGTCCATGTGGACCAGGTACTTCACGGATTTCCTCTCGGTGGATGGGGTGTGGCCAGCGCCTGAATGACGGCTAGCGGTCGGTGCGGTAACGCTCGAGCTTTTCCTCGTTGACAGCGGTGCCCGCGCCCGTGCCCTCGGGGACACGGATGCGCCCGTCTGTGATGGCAAGCGGCTGGGCCAGCAGGTCGTCGGCCATGTCCAGGTAGTTGGACAGCTCCGCTGCCCGCTTGGCGGTGTGGGCGAACGCGGCGCCGAACACCACGGAGGCCACAGTGCCCACCTGGGTATCGATCTGGTTGCCGATATAGACGTCGATGCCCATCCCCTCGGCCATCCCCACGATTTTCGCGGCTTCAGTAAAGCCGGACCGGGCGGTTTTGACGGACAGCAGGTTTGCCCCGCCGGTGAGGATTTCACGGGCTGCTTCGCCGATGTTGGCCGCCGATTCATCCGCGGCTATGGGGATGGGGGAGTTGGTGACCAGGCGGCGGCGGCCCAGGACTTCGCGGGCATCGTCCGGTTCCTCAAGGAACTGCAGCCCCAGGTCCGCGGTGCGGCGCAGCACTTCGGCCGCCTCGTTGGCTGTCCAGCCCCGGTTGGCATCCATGTACAGCTCAGCGTCCTCGCCCAGGCCCTCACGCAGGACCCGGGCTGCTTCAATGTCCAGGTGCAACGGCCGGCGCCCGGTCTTGAGCTTGAAGGTGGTGATGCCGTGGGTCTCACGGAATTCCAGGGCCAGGTCCAGCAGTTCCTGCGCGGGTTTGAAGCCGAGCATGTGGGATACCCGCAGCGAGTCGGTGTACCCGCCCAGCAGTTTCGTCACCGGCTGCCCAAGGGTCTGGCCGATCACGTCCCAGAGAGCAATATCGACGGCGCCCTTGGCGGTCTGGTTGTGGATGGTCCGGTAGAGGATCTCCTGGACCTTCTCCCGGTCAAAGATGTCGACGCCGATCAGCTGGGGGGCGAAGACGTCCTCCACCACGGCAACGATTGACTTCTGCGTCTCGCCATAGGTGTAGGGGCGCGGGGGAGCGTCCGCAGTGCCCACCACGCCGTCGTCGGTGCGCAGCCGCACGAGCACATGGTCGGCTTCGTGGACGGAGCCGGAGGCGAAGTGCAGCGGGTGGAGATAGGGGATGGAGTAGGGAATCGCCTCGATGGCTGCGATCTTCATGGCTGGGAAGGCCTTTCATCAGTGGGAAACGGGTCGTGCCCGGGGGATGCGGGGGACTGCGGTGCTGCCGTGGCGGCCCCGACGACGTCCAGGAAGTTCTGCAACAGGGTGGAGTGGTTTCCGCGCAGCCAGGCGACAGCGAGCTCCACCGAAGGGACGTTTTCGATCTCGCGGTAGGCAACGCCGTCGAGCTGGAAAGCCCGCACCCGGGACGGCATGATTGCCACGCCGCCACCGGCGGCAACGAATGCCAGCATGGTGGAGGTCTCGCCCACAACCTGTGTGATGCGGGGCTGGAAGCCGGCCTGGCGGCATAGATCGGCGGTGATGCGGTACAGCACGGACTCGGGGGCGTATGCGATGAAGTCCTGGTCCTGCAGTTCATGCATGGCCACGGACCTGTCCTCCGCCAGGGCGCTGAAGGAGGGGACCGCGACGACGAGCGGCTCTTGGGCGACCACGCGGTAGTCGATCTCCTGGGAAGAGACGGGGGGACGCAGCAATGCCGCGTCCAGCGTTCCGTCGCGCAGGCCGGCTTCCATGGATGGTGTGAGCATTTCGCCGTGGAGGGCAAGGGACAGTCCGGGCAGGACCTGCTTCGCGTGGCGTGCGATCTGCGGCATGACGCCATAGGTTGCAGAGCCCGAGAACCCTACCCGGAGGACACCGGTGGCGCCCTTGCCCACCTGGTAGACGTCCGCTTCCAGCGTCCCCATGTCATTGACGATCTGCCGTCCCCGCTCAAGCAGGAGCTGGCCGGCGGCGGTGAGGTCCACCCGGCGGGTGGTGCGGTTGAGCAGCCGCACTCCCAGCTGCTCTTCGAGCTGGCGGATCTGCTGGGACAGGGGTGGCTGGGCCATGTGGAGCCGCTTGGCCGCACGGCCGAAGTGCCGCTCCTCCGCGACGGCGATGAAGTATTTCAGCTGACGGATCTCCACAGTGCGCCGCCCTTCCGTTGGTGCGAGCGGGGGCTGCCCTTGCCTCCGATTGATTCAAAGAATAACGCTAAAACAATCTACTCAGTTATTCCTATGACTCAATTGCGTCAGGGCAACCTCCGCCGGCTACTTCGGTTGAGGGGCTGCCAGGCTTTCCTCCGTGCGGTTCTCCGCGATCTCCTCCACCTTGTGCTCAGCTTCCTCCAGCTTGCGCTGGCGGGGAACCAGGACGGTGACCAGGGCGCCCAGGAGGGCCACTGCGCCGTAGATGTAGAAGGCAGTGGAGCTCCCGATGCCCGCCGCGGCAAGCCAGCCGCCGATAATCGGGCCCAGCACGCCGCCCAGGCGTCCTACGCTGGCGCACCAGGCCACCCCGGCTGCGCGGGCGTTGGTGGTGAAGTAGTTGGACTGGAAGCCGTAGACCAGGACCTGGGTGCCCAGGGTTCCCACTCCGGCGACGGCGATGAAAGTGAACAGTATGGGCAGCGGGAAGCTGAAGGTCATGAGTCCCAGCGAGATGGTGGCAAGCCCGAAAGTGGAGGCGATGATGCGCTGGGGACCGCTTTTATCCGCCAGGCGGGAGGCAACAAGCCCGCCCACTACGGCGCCGAGGTTCAGGGCGAGGGGGAAGAACAGGGCGTAGGTCCGGCCGTAGCCGTAGCCCTCCATGATCTTGGGCAGCCACGTATTGAGCCCATAAGTCAGCAGCAGGCCGCAGAAGGACATGAGGCCCAGCAGGATGGAAGCCACGGCAAACTGCCGGGAGAAGACGGCGGCAAAGCCGGTCTTCTGCGGAGCGGCGCCCACCTCCAGGATCACTCGTTCCTCGAGGAGGGGTACGCCGGTACGCTCCGCGGCGGCCAGGGCTTCCTGTTCACGGCCCCGGGCCAGCAGCCAGCGCGGGGACTCCGGGAGCTTGCGCCACGCGATGGGCAGCAGGATGACCAGCGGCAGGGAACCGATGATGAACAGTCCCCGCCAGCCGAGGGAGTTATGGAACAGGATGCCCATGACGGACGCGAGGACGCCGCCGGCCGGGACGCCGGAGTACACGATCGCGTTGTAGAACTGGCGCCGTCCTGCGGGGGCGAACTCAGCCATGGTGGCTCCTGCAGTGGCGATCACTACGCCAAGGCCGAGCCCCGTCACGAACCGCATCGCCCCGAATGCGGGCACGCTTGTGGTCAGCGCCGTGACGAACATCCCCACTGAGAACCAGGCGATGCCCAGGAGCATCAGCCGGCGCCTGCCAAAGAAGTCGCCCACGGCGCCGCAGATCAGTGAACCCACCAGCACTCCGATCAACGCCCACGAACCGAGCAGGCCTGCTGTGGCTACATCGAACTTTCCGATCTGGGAGGGGTCGGCGAGCAGTCCCGGCAGGACCGTGCCGTAGATGACCAGGTCGTAGCCATCGAACACAAGGGCCGTGCAGATGACAAAGGCCACCCAATTTGCAGTGCGTCTTTCTTTTGCCGGGTTTTCGGCAATAACGGCGTGCGGTTGTGTCATAGTCCCCAAGTCCTCTCTGGGTGATGATTGGGGCGCTGGCATGCGTGCATGAAGCTGGCATCCGCCCCGGGTTGCTCCCAGCCTGACAGAGGTGTGACGCAGGGCATATGAGGCAAATACCCGGGATTCTGCCCGGGGGGTATTAGGAGCCCCAGGCAACCCAAAAGCGAACTTTAGGTAATAGATCCTACAAATCCGGGGGCACAGGGGCTTCTCCTGCGGGGCTCCGCTTGCCTTGGGAATGGGCCTATCAGTCCAGACGTTTCCGGTATGGAAAAGGGCCGGGGAAACGGTGGTGTCCGGAAGAGTCCCGCGGCTAGGCTGGCCGGATGATCAATGCCGCTCGCCTGCACTCGGACTTGTCCCGCCTTGGCAGGGAAACCGACATGTTCCTGGCCACCGTCGCTTCCCTCGCGGACCACGAGATGTCCGCCGATTCGCTGTGCGAGGGGTGGACCCGGGCTGACGTCATCGCCCACGTGGCATCCAGCGGCCGTGCCCTGGTGAACCTCATCGACGGAGCTGTTTCCGGCGAGGAGCGCCAGCTCTATGTGTCGCACGAGGCCCGCTCGCAGGAAATTTCCGCGCTGGCTGCGCTGCCACGCGAGGAGCTCCTGGAGGAGGTGCGGGAGTCGGCCCGGAATTTCGCTGAGCAGGCCCAGCGGCTCAGCGGCGAGCTGGCAGCAGGGGAAGTCAACGTCAACGGCAAGGTCATCCCGGCAACGTCCCTCGTGGCCCTTCGCATCGCCGAGGTAGTGGTGCATCACCATGACCTGGACACTGCATGGACCATCGAGGAAGCTGACCCTGATTCGCTCTTGAACGCCATCGAAGCCGTTGTGCGTTCGCTGCGTGCCAAGGGTGCCCCGGGAATGACCCTGGTTACCGAAGAGCGGGATGAATGGGTGATCGGCGACGGCGGCCTGCACGTCAGCTCTGACCGGGAGGGCCTGCTCCAGTGGCTTGCACGGGGCGAGGCGGAACATATCGAGGCCGATGGACTCCTGCCGTCCCTGCCTTCCTGGTGACCGGAAGCTCCTCTCCGCGCTGCGGACGTCAGGGCGCCGGTTGCCAGCCTGGCCCGGAACGTGGGGGTGGCCACGGCGGCCCAACGCGTCAGGAGGCCAGCCGGGTACCTGGCTTGTGACCGGAGGCGAAGGATCCAGCTGCAGGGCCGGCGTGGTTGATTTCCGCCCACACTTCGTCGAGGGATAGGCCCAGGACATCGGCGATTGCGGCGATGGTTGGAAAGGCGGGGGTGGCTACACGGCCTGATTCGATTTTCCGCAGGGTCTCCGGGGACACACGCGCCTGCAGTGCTGTATCCAGCATGGGGCGCTCACCCCTGGCACGCCGCAGCAGGGCACCGAGTCGTTGCCCACGCTCCACCTCTCCCGCCGTAAGCGGCAATCTGACCATGGCTCCAATACTAATACCGGGATAATATGGCCGGGATAGTTATTGGTTCCGCCCAGAGAGGTGCCGCATGATTGAGATCCTGAACCCCGCTGAGGTGGCCCGCGCGAGGGAAGCGGGAGCCTTGGTGGCAGACATCCTGCAGGCGATGAAGAGCCGCAGTACGGTTGGCACCAACCTCCTGGACATCGACGACTGGACCCGGTCCATGATCAACGAGGCCGGCGGGCAGTCCTGTTACGTCGACTACGCGCCATCATTCGGGCGGGGGCCGTTCGGGCACTACATCTGCACCGGCGTCAACGATGCCGTGCTCCACGGCAGGCCGCACGACTACACGCTGGCCGACGGCGACCTGCTCAGCCTCGACCTCGCCGTCATCAAGAACGGGATCGCCGCCGATTCCGCCATCAGCTTCATAGTGGGCGAATCCAGGCCTGCGGAGAGCGTTGCCTTGATTGGGGCGACAGAGCGTGCGCTGGCTGCAGGGATCGCCGCGGCCCGTCCCGGTGCGCGGATTGGTGACATCTCCCACGCCATCGGCTCCGTCCTGGGCGAGGCGGGTTACCCGGTCAACACCCAGTTCGGCGGGCACGGGATCGGGTCAACCATGCACCAGGACCCGCATGTTCCAAACTCCGGGCGGCCCGGCCGCGGATTCAAACTGCGCCCGGGGCTGCTGCTTGCACTGGAGCCGTGGGTCATGGCTGACACCGCTGAGCTCATTACCGATACGGACGGGTGGACCCTCAAGAGCGCCACAGGCTGCCGGACGGCCCACAGCGAGCACACGATCGCCATCACCAGCAACGGCGCCGAGATCCTTACCCTGCCTACCCGCGCTTAGCCTCTAAAGCGTCAACTTCAGACGGAGATGAGGCCCCGCTCCAAGAGGTCCTGCCACAGCTCGTCCGGGACCTTCGTGGCCATCCGTTCGGCGCTTCCGGTGATTTGCTCCGGCTTGCTGGCTCCGACGGTGACATTGACGACGGCGGGGTGGCGGAACGGGAACTGGATCGCGGCCGTGGGGAGATCGACGTCGTATTCCTTGCACACCCGGGCCAGTTCCCGGGCGCGGTCCAGGATTTCCTCACTGGCCTGCGAATAGTTGTAGTGGGCGTCAGCCGGCAGGTCCGGCTTGGCGAGGATGCCCGAGTTGTAGACGCCGACGCTCACCACCCCGGTGCCCAGCTCCCGGCAACGGTCCAGCAGCCCGGCTCCCGGGCGGCCGTCGGAGCCGGGCTGTTCCAACATGGTGAACCTGCCGGCCAGCATGAGGAGGTCAAGGTCAGCCGCTTCAACACACTGCAAGGCCGCGTCCGCTGTATTGGTTCCCACCCCGATGGCCCGTACCAGCCCTTCAGCCCGGACCTTCTCCAGGGCAGGCAGCGCAGACTTGACCGCATCTTCCATGCTGTAGACATCGGGGTCGTGCAGGTACGCGATATCGATGGAGTCGAGGCCCAGCCGTTCCAGTGACTGTTCAATGCTGCGCCGCACTCCTGCTTCGGAGGGATCCCATTCACGCCGGAGTTCGGCGGGCACGTCAAAGCCCTCCGGGTCCCTGGTGTCCTTGGTTGCCGGTGACGGCACAAGGACCCTGCCCACCTTGGTGGAGAGGACGAACTCTGCCCGCGGTTTGCTGCCGAGGGCTTCGCCGATCCGCCGCTCGGACAGGCCCAGGCCGTAGTGGGGTGCCGTATCGAAGTACCGGACCCCGGCATCCCAGGCTGCCGTCACCGTTCCTGCTGCCTGCTCATCCGAGATGGCCCGGTACAGGTTGCCGACTCCGGTACCCCCAAAGCCAAGGCGGCCCATCTGGTCCCGTAACTGCGCGTTGTCCTGGTTCATTGCCCTGGTCCTTTGCATCCGCATCCTTGTGGCACACGATTTCAGGAGCCTAAAGAGGGAATGTTAGCGCTGTCAACGGTACGGAGGAACGGATCACCGGCAGAGCGGGGGTATTCAATAGCTGGCGGGTGTGTCGCCGTCACGTGCCGTGACGTACTTTGCGGCGAGGGCTTCGGAGCCGCGTGCCAGGAGGGCGACGTCGGCGCCCACCAGGATGAAGTTGGCGCCGTTGTCCAGGTAGTGGCGCGCCGTGTCCGGGTTGAACGCGTTGACGCCGGCCGGTTTCCCGGCCGCTTTGGCGGCGGTGAGGCAGTGTTCGACGGCGGCGCGCACCTCAGGGTGTTCCTGCTGTCCCAGCAGGCCCATCGACGCGGCGAGGTCAGAGGGCCCGACGAAGATGGCGTCGACGCCGTCGACCTTAAGAATGTCCTCCGCCGCGTCCACCGCCGCCGTCGATTCGATCTGGACGGTGACACTGATGGTTTCGCCCGCGCGGGACAGGTAGTCCGGGACCCGGTTCCACCGGGCGGCACGGGCCAGGGCTGACCCGACCCCGCGCACGCCCTGCGGTGGATAGCGCGTTGCCGCCACTGCCGCCTCGGCCTCCGCCACGGAGTTCACCATGGGGATAAGGAGGTTCTGGACACCCACGTCCAGGTACTGCTTGATCAGCACCGTCTCGTTGACGGGCGGGCGGACCAGTGTGTGGACCGGGTAGCCGTGGATGGCCTGCAGCTGCGCGAGGATGGATTCGAGCCCGTTGGGGCTGTGCTCGGCGTCCACCAGCAGCCAGTCCAGCCCGGCCCCCGCACAGAGCTCAGCGATCAGCGGGCTGCCGGAGCAGACCCACATTCCTGCCAGCGGCCGGCCTGCTTCACCTTTTTGCGCCGCGAGGGCATCGCGGAAGGTGTCTTCTACTCGAAACGGCATGTCACACTCCCTAAGGGCCCGTAATCGGCGTGGACGGTATCGCCCTTGTATACCCAAAGCGGGCGGGTGAAGGATCCGGCGAGGATGATGTCCCCGGCCTTCAGGGAGTCGCCGTGGGCGGCGATCTTGTTGGCCAGCCAGTGCACCCCGTTGGCGGGGTGGTCCAGGACCCCGGCGGCCACGCCGGTTTCCTCCACGGTCTGGTTCTTGTACAGGATGGCCGAGACCCAGCGGAGGTCCACGGCGTCGGGCTTGACCGGGCGGCCGCCTACCACCATGGCGCCCATCGCGGCGTTGTCCGAGATGGTGTCCACGATGGTCCGGCCCTCCATCTCGATCCGGGAGTCCAGGATCTCAAGGGCCGGAACCACGTAGTCCGTGGCTTTCAGGACATCGAAAATGGTGACACCGGGGCCCTTCAGCCCGTCCTTCAGCACGAACGCCAGCTCCACTTCAACCCGGGGGTGGGTGTACTGGTCCCACTGGACGGAGCAGCCGGTTTCCAGCACCATGTCATCGAAGATGGCGCCGTAGTCCGGTTCGGTGATGCCGGTAGCGGCCTGCATGGCCTTGGACGTGAGCCCAATCTTGCGGCCCACCAGGGTCCGGCCGGCCTCCTCGTTCCGGCGCCGCCACAACTGCTGCACGGCGTAGGAATCCTCCACGGTCATGTCCGGGTAGCGGGCAGTCAGCCGGGCAATGGGCTTCCTGTTGCGTCCGGCCTCCACAAGTTCGTCGGCGATGGCCTCGATCGTCCTGTCATCCAGCATGGCTACAGCTGCGCCCCCAGCTTGAAGCCCGTCCGGTCCTCTTCGGGGGCCCCGTCCTTGCGGGTGTAGGAGAAGCCGTCGGCGCCAACGGTAACAGCCATTTCGGACTTTTCCTCACGTTCGATGACCGGCTGCGGGTTGCCGTCAAGGTCCAGGACCAAGGAGGCTTCCGTGTACCAGGACGGGACCACGGGGTTGCCCCACCAGTCGCGTCGCTGGTTGTCATGGACGTCCCAGGTGATGGTGGGGTTGTCCGGATCTCCGGTGTAGTAGTCCTGGGTGTAAATCTCCACGCGGTGGCCGTCCGGGTCAAGGATGTAGAGGTAGAACGCGTTGGACACGCCGTGCCGGCCGGGGCCGCGTTCGATCCGGTCGCTGATGCGCAGGGCGCCCATCTTGTCGCAGATCTGGATGATGTTGTGCTTCTCGTGCGTGGCGAAGGCGATGTGGTGCATCCGGGGTCCGTTGCCGCCGGTCAGTGCCGTGTCATGCACTGTCTGCTTGCGGTGCATCCATGCGGCGTACGTGACGCCGTCGGAATCCTGGATGTCCTCCGAGACGCGGAAGCCGAGGTCTTCGAGGTACTTGCGGCCGCGGGGGACGTCGGGGGTGACCTGGTTGAAGTGGTCCAGGCGGACCAGTTCGCCGGCTGAGTAGAGGTCGTAGCGCTGGGTGAGGCGTTCCACGTGTTCCACGTCGTAGAAGAACTCGTAGGGGAAGCCCAGCGGGTCCTCCACGCGGACGGAGTCGCCGACGCCCTTGGTGAAGCCGCCGATGCGGCGTTCAGTGCGGCAGCCGAGTTCCTTGTAGTAGGCCTCGGCGGCGTCCACCTCGGAGGGGGACTTCACCCGGTAGGCGAAGGCTGCCACCGCGGCGATAGGACCCTTGCGCAGCACCAGGTTGTGGTGGATGAACTCCTCCAGGGTGCGCAGGTAGATCGCGTTTTCGTCTTCCTCGGTGACGTGCAGTCCGAGCATGTCCACGTAGAACTCGCGGGATTTGGCGAGGTCGGTGACCACGATTTCCATGTAGGCGCAACGCACGATGTCCGGCGCCGGGACAGTGGGGGTGGGGATGAAGTTGGTCATTGCAGTTCTCTCTTCTTTGAAAGGGCTTTGAAAAGTACGACGGCGGCAGGCGGCTTGGGTGCCGGAGCCTAGCCTTCGTTGGCAGCGGAGTCCTCGATGCTGCCGAACTTCGGAGTGTGGACGGTGCCGAGGGTGATGTGGACGGCCTGCTGGTCGGTGTAGAAGTCGATGGAGCGGTAGCCGCCTTCGTGGCCCAGGCCGGAGGCCTTGACGCCGCCGAACGGGGTGCGCAGGTCGCGGACGTTGTGGCTGTTCAGCCAGACCATGCCGGCTTCGACGTTCTGCGAGAAGTTGTGCGCCCGGGTGAGGTTCTGGGTCCAGATGTAGGCGGCCAGGCCGTACTTGGTGTTGTTGGCCAGGGCGAGGGCCTCGTCGTCGTTCTCGAATGGGGTGATGGCGACGACGGGGCCGAAGATTTCCTCCTGGAAGATCCGGGCATCGGGGGAGACGTCGGCGAACACGGTGGGTGCAATGTAGTTGCCCTCGGGGAGGTGGCTCGGGCGGCCGCCGCCGGCCAGGAGCCGGCCTTCGGACTTGCCGATCTCCACGTAGGAGGCCACTTTTTCGTAGTGCTCGGGGTGGACCAGGGCACCCACCTCGGTCTTGGGGTCGTGCGGGTCGCCCACCACGATGTTCTTTGCCCGGGCGGCGTACTTTTCGCAGAACTCGTCGTAGATGGCGCGTTCCACCAGGATGCGGGAGCCTGCGGTGCAGCGTTCGCCGTTGAGGGAGAAGACGCCGAACAGGGCCGAATCGATCGCGGCATCCACGTCCGCGTCGGCAAACACGACGCAGGGGGACTTGCCGCCGAGTTCCATCGAGAGGCCCTTGAGGTTGGCGGCGGCGTTGCGGAAGATCGTCTGGCCGGTGGTGGTCTCGCCGGTGAAGGAGACC
Organism: Pseudarthrobacter phenanthrenivorans Sphe3; assembly: GCF_000189535.1. Lineage (NCBI taxonomy): Bacteria > Bacillati > Actinomycetota > Actinomycetes > Micrococcales > Micrococcaceae > Pseudarthrobacter > Pseudarthrobacter phenanthrenivorans. The sequence continues at coordinate 3,725,512 of NC_015145.1, read as the reverse complement.
AGCGGCACGTCCGGGTGCTTGACCAGGGCGTCGCCGGCTTCCTCGCCAAGGCCGTTGACCAGGTTGAAGACGCCGTCGGGCAGGCCTGCGTCCTTGAAGATGGTGGCCCACAGGGACGCGGACAGAGGCGTGAACTCCGCGGGCTTGAGGACCACGGTGTTGCCGGTGGCCAGGGCCGGGGCGAGCTTCCAGGACTCAAGCATGAACGGGGTGTTCCACGGCGTGATCAGGCCGGCCACGCCGATCGGCTTCCGGTTCACGTAGTTGATCTGTGAGCCCGGAACCTTCATGGCGTCGTCGAACTGGGCCACGATCAGGTCCGCGAAGAACCGGAAATTCTCAGCCGCGCGCAGGGCCTGGCCCTTGGCCTGGGTGATCGGCAGGCCGGTATCGAAGGTCTCCAGTTCGGCGAGGCGCGCTTCCTGGGCCTCGACCGCGTCGGCGATCCGGTTCAGGACGCGGGCGCGTTCGCGCGGCTTCATCTTCGGCCACGGTCCGTTGGTGAACGCTTCCCGGGCGGCGGCCACGGCGAGGTCGATGTCCTCTTTCTGGCCTGCTGCGGCGGTGGCGTAGTTCCGGTTGGACACCGGGTCCAGGACGTCGAAAGTCTTGCCGCCCACGGAGTCGACGAACTGGCCGTCGATGTAGTGCTGGATGTGGGTGGGAAGGTCCTGCGGCACGTAGTGCGTGGTGGTTTCGGTTGAGGTCGTCATCATTGAAGTCCTAACTATGGTCTTTGTTCTAGCGGGTTTGGGCGAGGTAGGCGTCCAGGGTGGCTGAGCGGTGCAGCCGGGCTGCTTTCTCGATGGAATCTGCGTCGGCCCCGGTCTCGATGAGCTTCAGGAGCGCCTCGTGTTCCTCGACCGAGTCGCGGGCGCGGCCGGGGACGAAACGGAAGGTCGAGGAGCGAAGTGCAGCCAACCGGTTCCAGCCGCGGTGCACGAGGTCCAGGATGTGCGGGTTGGGGCAGTGCTCGAAAAGGATGCTGTGAAAGTCCTGGTTCAGCCGGGTGAAGCGGACAGGGTCGAAGTGGTCCAGGCATTCGCGCATCTCCTTATTCACCGCCCGTGCCCGGGAAACCGCTACGGAATCGATCAGCGGCGCGGACAAGGCGGTAGCCGCGCCCTCCACGATGCTCAGTGTCTGCATCGTGTAGAGGTACTCCGTGGGATCGATCCCGGCCACGGTGGCGCCCACGTTTCGCTCGAATGTCACCAGGCCTTCGGCTTCGAGCCGGCGGATGGCCTCGCGGACGGGAACCACGCTGAACCCGAGGTCTTTGGCGATGATGCTCAGGACCAGCCGGTAGCCGGGAGAGTAGGCCCCCTCCACGATCCGCGCCTTGATGGCCTGGTACGCCTGCTCGGACTTGCTTCCTGCAGGGGCCGCGGAAAGATCGGCCACAGCCTCAGTCATTGGCCTTGCCTGCCTTCCATTCCTCATACCGGGCCTGCCATTCGGCGTTCATGGGGTAGAGGCCGTCCACGCTGTTGCCCTGCTTGACCATCTCGAAAATGAAGGCTTCCTCCTGTTCCTGCTGGATGCAGTCGTCCGCGAGCTCCTCTGCGATGGCCGGCGGGATCACCAGGATGCCGTCGGCGTCGGCCACGATGATGTCGCCGGGCTGGACGGTGGCACCGCCGCAGGCGACGGTGATGTCTGTGTCCCAGGGAATGTGGCGTCGGCCGAGCACGGCAGGGTGGGGGTTGGCGAAATACGTGGGCATCTCGAGCCCGGCCACGGCGGTGTAGTCGCGGACGCCGCCGTCGGTGATGATCGCCGCGGCGCCGCGGACCTGGGCGCGCAGGGCCAGGATGTCGCCAACAGTGCCGGTGCCCTTCTCTCCCCGGGCTTCCATCACCAGGATTTCACCCTCGTTGACCGAGTCGATGGCGCGCTTCTGGGCATTGAAGCCGCCGCCATAAGTCTTGAAGAGATCCTCACGGTTGGGCACGTAGCGCAGCGTCCTGGCCAGCCCGACGACGCGGCGGTCCGGGCGGGTGGCCTGCAGCCCGTCGATGCTGACATTGTTCAAGCCGCGCTTGCGCATCTGGGAGGACAAGGTGGCTGTGGCAACACTCTCCAGCTTGGCCTTCAGCTCGGGGGAAAGGACAGGCCCGACGGCGGGCAGCCCCGCGGCGTCGCGGGATCCGTACGCTTCCTCCCGCTGCACGTCGTCAACCTTGGGTCCGGCACCAAAGTCCGCGAACGGCGTCGTACCTTCCTCCACCCGCGTGACCAGGCGGCCGGTGCTGAGGTCCCCGGCGGAGACCTCCACTTCGAGGACGTCCCCAGGCTGGGCGACTGAGGCACCGGCAGGGGTGCCGGTGAGGATGATGTCCCCCTCCTCGAGCGTGAGCAGCTGGGACAAGTCCGCCACCAGCCGGGCGAACGGGAAGAGCAGGGCCTCGGTGGTGTCGTCCTGGACCAGTTGGCCGTTGTGCCAGGTGCGGATGCGGAGTTTTGAGGGGTCGACGGCGTCTGCCGGGATCAGTGCCGGGCCCAGCGGAGTGAACCCGTCGCCGCCCTTGGAGCGCAGGTTGGAGCCCTTGTCCGCCCAGCGGAGGTCATAGACGCCCAGGTCATTGCTGGCGGTAACCGCGGCCACGTGGCTCCACGCGTCCTCGAGCCCGACCCGGCGCGCGGCCTTGCCGATGACCAGGGCGATCTCACCCTCGTAGCCCAGCAGCTCACAGCCGGCCGGCCGCTCAACGGAGCCGTCCGTCAGCGCCAGCGACGACGACGGCTTGAGGAAATAGGAGGGCTGGGCGGGCGTCCGGCCGCGCTGGACTGCCCGGCTGGGGTAGTTGATATGCACCGCGATCACCTTCCGCGCTGCTGCCAGGATGTCCCCGTTGACCTGCTCCAAAGCATCTCCTCATAAAGTACGAAATCGTATACGAACTACTATGAGCTGGATCACCGCATCCGTCAACCGGCTGCCCAAGCTCACTCCATTTGGTCACTCCACTTCCGCCGACGGCCCGTCTACTGCCGGTCTTGCCCAACCCCGGCCGGAGCCCATCCCAGGGCGGGCCCCAACTCGGAGGCGATGTCGGTGAGGATCTGGACGTAGTCCTCGTGCTCAAAGCTGAAGGGCAGCGCGAACGCCACCTCGTCGACTTCCTGGAACCCTGCGTGGGCGTACAGCTGCTCCGCAATTTCGTCGCTGGTGCCAATGAGGTCCGGGGCGAACAGCATCCCTTTTGGCCCCTGCGGCGCCCTCGTCCGGGGAGTGCGTTCCTCGACGTACCGCTGGTACTTCTCCCGCTGGCCTGGGGAAGCCGAGTCGGTGGGAATCACCACCAGGCCCTGCGATACCCGGGCCGGTCCAGGTGCTGCTGACGCTGCGGCGGCCTCCCGGAAGGCGCGGATCTGCGATTGCTGGATGCGGGCAAAATCCGGTGTCTGGTCCTCTTCAGGGAAGACCACACTGCTGGAGAGGAGGTTGAAACCGTTTGCCCCAGCCCAGACGGCCGACTTCCTGCTGCCTGCCCCGTACCAAAGGCGGTCCCTCAGCCCGGGGGAGTGTGGCTCAACGCGGTTGGAGAATTCCTCCACCACGCCTTGCCGGCCGGAAAAGTCGCGCACCCGTTCCCCTGCAACCAGGCGTGCAAGCCGGTCCATGCGGGCGTAGCTGAAGTCCTCCCGTTCGGAGGAATCCGGGTACAACTCATGCTTCACCGTGTCGTAGTGCATCGGTTCCCCCACGCTTAAGCCGGGATTGATCCGCCCCCCGGCGAGCAGGTCCACTGTGGCCAGGTCCTCGGCCAGGCGCAGCGGGTTCTCCCAGCCCAGCGGGGTCACCGCCGTGCCCAGCTCGATCCGGGAGGTGCGCTGGCTGGCTGCAGCCATCATGGCGACGGGCGAGGAGATACCAAACTGCAGGTGGCGGTGGCGGAGCCAGGCGCTGTCGAATCCAAGCCTCTCGCCCAGTTCGATGATCCGCAGCGTGGACTCGTGGCCCGCAGCAGGATCAGCCGGATCAAACAGGCCAATGGTGAGGAAGCCAAGCTTGCGCAAAGGGCGCGTGGGGTGCGGCATCGGGGCTCCTTCGTGCCTAGTCCTGCTTGTCGTCCTCCGCGATGTCCTCGGCCCACAGGTCCGGGTTGTTCGCCTGGAAGGTCTGCATCATGTCCACGCACCGCTGATCATCCAGGACGACCACCTCAACGCCGCGTGACCGCAGAAGCTCGAACTCCCCGCCAAACGTGCGCGCTTCGCCCACCACCACGCGGGGGATCTTGAACTGGATGATGGTGCCCGTGCACATCGCACAGGGGGCCAGAGTGGTGTACAGCGTTGTGTCCCGGTAGCTCTTCTGCCGGCCGGCTGCCCGCAGTGCGGACATTTCGCCGTGCGCTATGGGATCGCCTTTCTGGACTCGTTCGTTGTGTCCCGCGGCGATGACCACACCGCCGCGGGCGAGTGCTGCCCCGATGGGAATGCCCCCTTCGCCGGCGCTCTTTTGCGCGGCCTGGTAGGCAGCTTCGAAGGCGGGGTCAAGGGCTGACGGTAGCGACGCGGTGGCGGAGGGCTGCGGTTCCTGGGTCATGCGGTCATTCTCGCACGGGCTCCCCCAGGAGCCGGAGGAGTATCCTGAGCGCCATGGCAGTGGCACAGCAACGCGTTGATGAGTTCTTCGACCGCTACGCCTCGGCCCTGCTTGCGCGGGACGAGAGCGCCATGGGCAGGCTCTACTCAGTCCCGGCGCTGATCGTCTTCCCGGGCCGGCTGCTCCCAGTCAGCGACGCGGCGCAGACTGAGCAGTTTTTCGCCTCCAACTGGAGCCAGTACATGGGCGTCAATGACCTTCAAAAGCAGGTGGCAGTGATGGCTGAGGCACCGGGAACCGTCTGGGCTGACGTCACTTGGCTATACGGTGGACGGGCCCGCGAGCGGTTCTGTTACCAGCTGGTGGAGGGAAAAGAAGGCTACCAAATAGCGGTTCTGACCCTCATGGCACTCGCCGAAGAACAGGAATGACGGGACGGAGACCTGGACATAAGCTGCGGCCAGGCCGTGTTCGTATCAACGAAGAGAACGTGCGCAGTGCCGGCTGCAAGAAGCAGCCGGCCCTGCGCATCCGTCACTGATAGAAGGATCAGCGCAGGTCGAAGCGGTCCAGCTCCATGACCTTCGCCCAGGCCGCCACGAAGTCGTTGACGAACTTCTCCTTGCCGTCCTCGCTCGCGTAGACCTCGGACATCGCCCGGAGCTGTGAGTTGGAGCCGAAGACCAAGTCCACCGGGGTGGCGGTCCACTTCAGCTCGCCGGTGGCCACGTCCGTGATCTCGTAGACGTTCTCCTCGTTCTCGGATGCCTTCCACTTGGTGCCGGGGGAGAGCAGGTTCACGAAGAAGTCGTTGGTCAGGACCCCCGGCTTGTCCGTGAGGACGCCGTGGGCGGAACCGCCCGTGTTGGTTCCGAGCGCACGCATGCCGCCAACCAGCGCCGTCATCTCCGGTGCCGAGAGGTCCAGCAGGTACGCCTTGTCCAGCAGGAGGGTCTCCGGCTGGAGCTTCTCGCCTGGGCGCACGTAGTTGCGGAACCCGTCAGCGCGCGGCTTCAGGTACTGGAACTGGTCGACGTCGGTCTGCTCCTGGGCGGCATCGGTGCGTCCCGGACGGAACGGCACGGTGACGGGGAAGCCTGCGTCGCTGGCCGCTTTTTCCACGGCGGCGCAGCCGCCGAGGACGATCAGGTCAGCCAGGGAGACCTTCTTGCCCCCGGCCTGGCCGGCGTTGAACTGCTGTTGCACGCCCTCAATAGCGCGCAACGCCGTCGTAAGCTGCTCAGGTTCGTTGATCTCCCAGCCGTTCTGCGGCTCCAGACGGATCCGTGCGCCGTTGGCGCCGCCGCGCCGGTCGGTCTTGCGGTAGGTGGAAGCGGAGGCCCACGCGGTGGTCGCGAGCTGGGAGACGGACAGCCCCGAGTCCAGAAGCGACGCCTTGAGCGAGGCGATGTCCTGCTCATCAATCAGCTCGTGGTCCACTGCCGGGACCGGGTCCTGCCAGAGCTGCGCCTCCGGGACCCACGGCCCCAGCATGTGCGGGCCCACAGGTCCCATGTCGCGGTGCAGCAGCTTGTACCAGGCCTTGGCGAAGGCGAGCTGGAACTCGTCCGGGTTCTCCAGGAAGCGCCGCCCGATCTCCTCATAGACCGGGTCGAACCGCAGTGACAGGTCCGTGGTCAGCATCGTGGGCCGGTGCTTCTTGTTGGGATCGTGGGCGTCCGGGATGATCTCCGGCGCATCCTTGGCAACCCACTGGTGCGCGCCGCCGGGGCTCTTGACCAGTTCCCACTCGTATTCGAACAGGATCTCCAGGAAGCGGTTGCTCCACTGCGTGGGCCGGTCCGTCCAGGTGACCTCAAGACCGGAGGTGATGGTGTCCGCACCCTTGCCGCTGCCGTAGGTGCTGAGCCAGCCAAGGCCCTGCGCCTCAAGGTCGGCGCCCTCGGGTTCCGGGCCCACGTGAGCATCTGCTGGGCCGGCGCCGTGAGTCTTGCCGAACGTGTGGCCGCCCGCGATCAGCGCGAAGGTCTCTTCGTCGTTCATGGCCATCCGCTTGAATGTCTCGCGGATGAACGCTGCCGCGAGCTTGGGATCCGGGTTGCCCATGGGCCCCTCGGGGTTGACGTAGATCAGCCCCATCTCCGTGGAGCCTACCTCCTCAGCCATCTGGCCTTCGCCGATGTAGCGCTCGTCGCCGAGCCAGGTGTCCTCAGGGCCCCAGAAGATCTCCTCGGGCTCCCACACGTCCTCACGGCCAAAGGCGAAGCCGAACGTTTTGAATCCCATGGACTCGAGGGCAACGTTGCCGGCGAGGACCAGCAGGTCTGCCCAGGAGAGCTTCTGGCCGTACTTCTGCTTGACGGGCCACAGCAGGCGCCGGGCCTTGTCCAGGTTGGCGTTGTCGGGCCAGCTGTTGAGCGGCGCGAACCGCTGGCTGCCGTCGCCTGCACCGCCGCGGCCGTCATGGACGCGGTAGGTGCCGGCAGCGTGCCAGCTCAGGCGGATCATCAGGCCGCCGTAGTGGCCGAAGTCCGCGGGCCACCAGTCCTGGGACGTGGTGAGGACCTCGGTGATGTCCTGTTTCAGTGCCTCGACGTCGAGCTTCTGGAACTCCTCCCGGTAGCTGAAGTCCGGGCCGAGCGGGTTGCCCTTGGGGTGGTTAGCGTGGAGCACGGAGAGGTCCAGCTGGTTGGGCCACCAGTCGGCGACGGTGCGCGGCCGGTGCCCCTTCGGCTGGGGTGAGTCAATGGCGGGGTTTTCGCTCTCGCTGCCGTGCGAAGTGACGCTGCCGTGGTCCACGGGGCATCCGCCCTGGACCTTGGAGTCCAGGCCTTGGGCACTTCCCGGCGTGGGGACTGGAGGGTGTTCCTGAGGGTCGGTCATGTGCTTCCTTCCATGTGGCCGAGGCCGTGGTCGGACTCGGGCAGCCGGTTCAACCTTCCCATTTGAACATGGACGGGCAGGCGGGGGAGAACCTCTGTCCGCCATGAGAGAAGGGGCGGATTTTGGCCGTGCTTTCATGTTCCACCACGAGTGCCCCCACCCTTCTTCTGGGTGGGGGCACTCATGGGGGTGACCGGTGGTTTCTAGCCGAGCAGGGTGGTGATGAGGCGGATGGAGGAGGCGATGATGGCGATCAGGCCGATGGCGGCGAAGAGGTTGTGCCACCACTTGTTGCGGAGATCGCCCATGAGTGAGGCTCTGTTGGCCATGATGACGATCAGGACGCCGAGCAGTGGTGCGATGAGGACGGTGAGGGATTGGGCGATGACGATCAGTGCAACGGGTGATGACTGGAAGGACAGCGTGATGATCAGCCCGAACGCCAGGATCATGCCTGTGAAGATGCGGGCCATGGGTGATCCGGCTTTGGCGCCGCGGCCCAGGGCGTCCGAAATCATGGTGCCGCCGGCGGTGGCGTTGGCGATCATGGAGGAAAAGGCTGCTCCTGAGAGTCCGAGGGCGAAGAGCATGGCGCCCACGGGTCCGGCAAGGGGCGTGAAGATGGAGGCAAGGGCGTTGATGGTGCCTGCTTCTGCGCCGGTCCTGCCGAGGACGGCGGCAGCCACCATGATGACGAGTGCGGTCATGACGCCGGGCGCGACGATCCCTGGGATGGTGTCGACGAGGGTGATGTCTTTGTAGTCGGCGCGGGTGCGGCGGTGTTCTTTGATGCCGTAGGACGTGTAGAAGGCGGCGTTGATGGAGAAGTTGGTGCCCACGAGCGCAACGATGAGGATTTCGCTTCCGGCAGGCAGGGTGGGGACGGCGCCTTCGAGGGCGCGGTACCAGTCGGGCTGGGCCACGACGGTGCTGGCGATGAAGGCTATGCCCATGAGGACGACGATGACGAGAAGGGCCTTTTCGACGATTCCGTAGACGTTCCGGAAGGCAAGGACGAATCCGACGGCGGCGGTGCAGACGACGGTCCACAGGACCGGGGATCCGCCGAAAATCAGGGAAAGTCCAAGGCCTGATCCGACGGCGTTGCCGACGGAGAACATCAGGGTAATGCCGAAGACGCCCACGCCGGCCAGGACTCCCACCCATTTGCCCAGGTGGTCTTTGATGGAGGTGATCAGGGAGGTGGGCGTTGCGATGCCGAGCCGGACGCTCATGTCGGTGAAGAAGATCATCAGGATCGTTGAGACGGCGATGACCCAGACGAGGCTGTAGTCGAAGCGGCTGCCGGCCTGGACGGCGGTGGTGAGGTTGCCGGGGCCGAACTGCCAGGCTCCGACGACGAAGGCCGGGCCCATGAGGGCGAGGTATCCCAGGAAAGTGCGGTGCTTCTTTGTGGTGCCTTGGGTCGGGTTTCCTTGCTGGGTTGCCATCTGTTCTTCCCTGGTTCCGGGGTGGGTGATGGTCTTATTCTGCTCGCGCATCGGCGAGTCCTCCTTCTACAGCGACATTGCTGGGGGCGTCGTTGGCCCGGGGTGGAGAGTAAAAGCTGGGGCACGGGCGGCGGGCCAAGGGGCCCGCCACCCGTGAGGACCCGTGATGGGTGGGGTCAGACGGAAGCGGTGGCGGTGACCTTGCCGATGTTTGCGGCGGCGAAGGCTTCCGCGATTTCGGTATCGGCGCCTTCGGGCAGGGGCAGGAGCGGGGTGCGCACGGTGGCGTGCTCCAGGATGCCGCGGTTCACGAGGCCCCACTTCAGGGCGACAGTGCCCTCCATGTGGGACCCGCGGTGGTAGACGTTCTTGGTCACCGGCAGCAGGCGCTCATGAATTGCGTGGGCACGCTTGTAGTCCTGCGCCTTGCCGGCCTCGATCAGTTCGACGAGCAGTTCGGGGGCGATGTTGCCGTAGCCGACGAGCAGGCCGTCGACGTCGAACATGGTCGGCAGCAGGTACTCGTCATGGCAGGACAGCACCTGCAGGTCGGGGTAGGCGGCGCGCAGCGCGGGGATCTCGGTGTACCACCGGCGCATGTTCCGGACACCGTTCTTCGTGGCAAAGACGCCTTCCTGGCCGGCGATCTCCAGCTGGGTGTCGAGGTCGTAGGAGGCCTTGGTGTTGTCGGGGTACTGGAAGAGGATCAGCGGCAGGCCGGACTCTTCGTAGATCTCCTGGTAGCGCGACTGCGGGGCGCCCTTCTGGTAGCCGAAGCGCAGCCACCCGTGCGAGGGGTAGACGAGACCAGCTGATGCGCCGGCCTCGACGGCCTTCTTTGCCTCGAGGGCCGCGGTCTTGTTGCCCTCCTTCGTGATGCCCGCCACGACCGGGACACGGCCGTCGGTGGACGCCACGAAAGCGCGGATAACGTCCAGCTGCTCCTCTTCGGTGAGGAACGTGCCTTCGCCGGCGTGCCCCAGGACCACCAGGCTCTTGACTCCCTCAATTGATCCGAGCCACGAACCCAGACGCTGGATCGCAGCGAAGTCGACAGCGCCATCTTCGGTGAACGGGGTGACAGGTGCGGGGCTGAGTCCGCGGAGATCGAGTGTCATTGCAGCTACCTTCTTGTCTTCATTGATGGTCGGCAGTCCCGCTACTATGAGAACGTTTGCGGGAACGTTTTCAATATTGCACCGTGTTCCGCATCACTGTCAAGAGAACGTTTGCAAAAAGGAGGAATAGAGTGTCTCTTACGCCCCTTTTGAAGAGGAGAACCACCATGGAACCGGCTGCCCCGGGCACAATCGTCACGCTGAAGGACGTTGCCGCGGCCAGTGGCGTGAGCATCTCCACCGCCAGCCGCGCGCTGGATGAACGCACCACATCACGGTCCGCTGCGGCAGCGCATGTCAGGAAAATAGCCGAGGAGCTCGGCTACAGGCGCAACTCCTTCGCCTCCAACCTCCGCAGGGGCGAGACCCGAACCCTCGGCGTGCTGGTGCCCCGGCTCAGCGACACCGTCATGGCCCTCATGTTCGAGGAACTCGAGCGGGCGGCGTCGGACCGCGGATACTTTGCCATGGTCGCCACCAGCGGTGACGATCCCGACGACGAACGCCGGGCAGCCGAAACCCTCCTGGACCGCAATGTCGACGGGCTGATCCTTGCCACGGCCCGAATCGATGACGATCTGCCCAAACACCTGCGTGAACGGGGCCTGGCGCACGCGCTGGTCCTGCGGACCGACGGGATCAGCCCCTCTGCTGTTGGCGACGATGAGGTGGGCGGATACCTGGCGGTCCGGCATCTGATTGATCTCGGGCACTCTGAGATCGGGGTAGTTACCGGACCGTCTTTTACCTCTACGGGGATTGCCCGCCTTGCCGGTGCCCGCAAAGCTCTTGAAGGAGCAGGCATCGCCGTCCGGGAAGACTGGCTGATCGCGGCGGGCTATGGCATCGAAAGTGGATTTTCCGCCGCCGAAACTCTACTGTCCGGCGACTCTGGAAAACGTCCCAGCGCGGTGTTTGCCGCCAACGACAACCTGGCTATGGGGGCTATCGCGGCCGCCCACCGCCTCGGTATCACCGTGGGAGAAGACCTGGCCCTGGTTGGCTACAACGACATACCGCTCTCGTCCCGCCTGCCAACCCCGCTCTCTTCCGTGCGGGTTCCCCTGGAGCAGATTGCTGCCAACGCGATCGACCTCATCGTGAACCCAGGGAAAGAACCCAGGATCCGGAAGTCGATGCCTACGCTCATACCCCGCCAGTCGAGCGGTTCGCCCCTGCGCTCAGCCGCACCGTAGGCACTGAAGGCAACACTCGGAAGTTCCTTGTTCCTAGTGCGCTGCGCCCAGTTCGATCAGCAGGACGCCGCCGATGATGAGCCCCAGCCCCAGCATCATGACGGGCGTGATGGTCTCCTTGAAGAAGACGCGGCTTCCCACTGCCGTCAATGCGACGCCGGCTGCGGCCCAGATGCCGTAGGCCACCCCGAGGCTCATCCCCTGGTCGAGGGTGAGCGTGAGGAGGGTGAACGCAAGGACATATCCGACGGCGACAGGTACGTACCAGCGCCGCTTCCCGGTGGAGGCGACGCGCAGGAGGAGGGTGGCGGTCACTTCGGTAATGATGGCCCCTGCCAGCAGCAGCCACATCATGAGCGGACCATTTCTTTGGCGGGTTCTTCCGCCGGCTCCTTGTGCGACCCGAGCTCAACGCAGAGCACACCGCCAATGACCATGGCCACGCCGACCATCATCATGGGGGTCAGCGCCTCGCCAAACAGGATGGCGGCCAGCAGCACGGTGAGGGTTACCCCCAGTGCCGCCCAAATTCCGTAGGCCACTCCCAAGCCCAGGCCTTTCCGGAGGACGCCGGCGAGGAAAGCGAAGGACGCGGAATAGCCGAGGACCACCACGATGAAGAAGGCAGGATTATCAAGGGCCGCTTTCAAGGAAAGGGATGCCGTCACCTCACTCAGGATCGCCCCGGCAAGAAGAATCCACTTCATCTAATAAGTCCTTGAGAGTCATCGGGGCTTGGTCCCTGTGTGTGCAACGGAACGAAGGCCGCTGGTGTTCCCCGGCTTCCCGCCGGCGAGGACAGGGCCTGCTGGGTTCGCTCCTTACCGCTTCAGCTATACGCGCTGGCCGTGGCCAGAGTGCGGCGCAGGAAGTAGGTCGCGGGAACCAGAGTGACACCAAAGACAGTCGTGAACCCCACGAGAAGCCAGGGCTGTAGCGACGTGGGCCAAGGGATCACTATGGTCAGGAGAACCCTGCATAACCAAACGAATGTCAGGAAGAAGTAGAAAGCTCTAACTTCCACCGACCCCGCAAATGCCCTCTTCTTCATCAGCAAAAGAAGGATGCTTAACCCGCTCAGCAGCAAAGAGAAGAGAAAGTTCACATAATCGATAGATGCATAGATCTCTGGCGGCGCATCGGGAATGTATGAGTACCATGCGAAAGCATACGGTGCGAAAAAATGGAGTATGCCCGCCAGTGCACTCACGCTAAGCCCGACCGTGTATGACACGCTGCTGATTCTTCCCACTTCTGAGGCATCCAATTCGTCGGTCCCTTCCACCAGTTTTTCAGCAGCCTGTCAAGCGTTTCGGCTCGCGTCAGGCGTGAGCAAACTCCTTCGCTTTTGAGCGGATAAAGGCCTGATCCTCCTTGGAGACGTTGGCCTCGCCGTGCAGTCCAGTGGCAAAGTGCCCGCCGGTTTCCTTCGCGATCACCGTTGCGATGGTCCTTGGGAGAATCTGGCAGCCAGGGTTGTTGATGAGCCACGTCTGCGTGGCCGGATCAAGGTGGTCCCACCCGTCTTTAAGGTTCATTGTTGGATTACAGTCCTCGCTCTGGGGAGCCAATGGCTCCACGGCCGGCCCTTTGCCAGCTCCAGCCACCCAGTAAACCGTGGCACATGCGCGCCGCACAGGGGCTTAGGTCCTCGTCTTAGGCAGGAAATTCCGCGGGCGTTCCAGGTCCTCGGCAGCTGACCGAGAAAAGTGCGGCGGCGGGAGTTCCCGCCGCCGCTCTTTCAGTGGTCAGTACAGCTAGGCCTGTAGCCAGGCTGTGGCCGCGCCGGGCAGGGAACCTGCCTGGAGCGGCGAGCTGGAGACCAGGACCTCGCCGGCCGGCAGGTTGAAGGCCTCCGCTCCGAAGTTCGTTACGGAGGTCCAGCCGTTGGGGCGCCGGAAGGCCACGACGTCGGCCCTGCCGGTTTCCAGCCATTCCAGTGTTTCGGTTGTTTGCAGCTGCGTCCGCATGGCAAGCGCGCGGCGGTAGAGGGACAGTGTTGAGTCCTCCTGTGTTTCCTGGGCTTCCACCGAATAGCCGGTAAACCAGTCCGGCTGAGGCAAGTGGGCGCCGCCCGTTCCGAAACCGAACGAGGTGCCTGACGCGGACCAGGGCAGCGGGACGCGGCAGCCGTCACGGCCGATTTCCACGCCCTTGTTGCGGAAGAAGGCGGGGTCCTGGCGCTCAGCGTCGGGGATTTCGCTGCCGACCTCCTGCAGGCCGAGTTCCTCACCCTGGTACAGGTACGCGGAGCCCGGCAGGGCGAACATCAGCAGGGATGCGGCGCGGGCACGGCGGAGGCCAAGTTCGACGTCGACGTCCTCATGCCTGCCGCCGTCGAGCAGCCACTGCTTGCCCGCCTGCCCTGCCATGATCTCGCCCTCGGCGGAAGGCCCGGACACGGCAAGTCCATAGCGGGTGGCGTGCCGGACGACGTCGTGGTTGGAGAACACCCAGGTGGAGGAAGCGCCGGAAGCCTCCGCCTCGGCCAGGTTCTTGGTGATGATCTTCCGGAACTGGCCGCCGTCGAAGTTTGCCTGCAGCAGGTCAAAGTTGAATGCCTGGCCCAGGCCCTCGGGGCTGGCGTAGCGGGCGCGGCGGTCCGAGTGGACCCACGCTTCGGCGACGGCGGTGCGCGGCGGGTTGTATTCGTTGAAGACCTTGCGCCACTCGGCGTAGATCTCGTGGACTTCGTCACGGTCCCAGTACGGATGGGATCCGGCAAGGTAGAGCGCCTCGCCCTGGGCCTCGAGGTCTGCCTTGGTGGGCAGGGACTCTTCGAGGTTCTTGGTCAGGGCATGGGCGACGTCGATGCGGAAACCGTCAACTCCCCGGTCGGACCAGAAGCGCAGGGTCTTCAGGAAGTCCTCGCGGACCTCGGGGTTGTCCCAGTTAAAGTCCGGCTGCTCCTTGGCGAAGATGTGCATGTACCACTGGCCCGGAGTGCCGTCCGGTTCGGTGATGCGCTCCCAGGCGGGGCCGCCGAACACGGAGTCCCAGTCCGACGGCGGCAGCTCACCGTTTTCGCCCAGGCCGTCGCGGAAGATGTAGCGGTCGCGGGCAGGGGAGCCCTTGGGCGAGGCGAGGGCTTCCTGGAACCACTCGTGCCGGTCCGAGGAGTGGTTGGGGACGATGTCGACGATCAGCTTGATCCCGGCGGCGTGCAGGGCGGACGACATCTCTTTGAAGTCTTCCAGCGTGCCCAGCCGCGGGTCGACGTTGCGGTAGTCGTCTACGTCATAGCCGCCGTCTGCCAGGGCCGAAGGGTAGAAGGGGCTGAGCCAGACGGCGTCGATGCCCAGGTTCTTCAGGTAGGGGACCTTGGCGGTGATGCCGTTGATGTCGCCGATGCCGTCGCCGTTGGAGTCGGAAAAGCTGCGGGGGTAGATCTGGTACACCGAGGCCTGGCGCCACCAGTTGGCGTCCGCCTTCTGCTGGTTCTCGGTGCTGGTTGCCTGGGTGGCGATGGAGGGCAAGTCTGGTTCCTTTACATTGTTCACGGTGGTCGGTTCTGGGGCTGGCGTCACTTGACGGCGCCCTGGGTCAATCCGGACATCACCCATCGCTGGGTGAACAGGTAGACCACGATCGCGGGTGCCATCGCAAGAAGGTACGAGGCGAAGGCGACGTTGTAGCTGTTGCTGAACTGGGTCTGGAAGATCTTCTGCAGCACGGGAATCGTCTGCAGTTCCGGGTCCGAGATGATCAGTGACGGCATCATGAAGTCGTTCCATGAGGCGATGAAGGCGAAGATGCCGACAGTAGCGCTCATCGGTCCGAGCAGGGGGAAGATGAGCCGCCAAAACACCTGCCAGGTGCCGGCGCCGTCCATGCGCATGCTTTCCTCCAGCTCCAGGGGGATGGAACGCAGGAACGCGGTGAACAGCATCGTGTTGAACGCCAGGGCAAAGACGATGTGCAGGATCGCGACGCCGAGCGGGTTGTCCAGTCCGACGAGACCGGTGAGCTGGATCTGCGGCAGCGCCACCACGGGGAACGGGATGAACATCGCCGCGAGCAGGTAGAAGAAGGACCCGCGGAAGAGCCTGCGGTTCCAGTTGCGGACGATCGCGTAGGCTGCCAGCGCCGAGACGATGATCTCGCCTGCGACGGCGGTCACGGACACGAACACGGAGATCGCGAAGCCGCGGGGGAAGTTCGTGAGCGTCCAGGCCTGGACGAAGCTGTCGAAAGTCAGGGGGCTTGGCAGCGAGAAGGCGTTGCCGTCCACCGCCTGGCCGGTGGTTTTGAACGCCATGCTGATGGTGACGTACAGGGGGACGAGCACGCTGAGCGTGCAAACGAGGAGGACGATGGTGGCGGGCCAGTTGCTGCGCTCATGGCCGGTGCGGATCCGTTTGTTCTTTCCGGCGGCCGGGGGGACTGCGGTGATGGTGCTGGGTGCGCTGCTCATGCGGCGGTCCCTCCTTTGCCACGGGTGAAGCGAAGCTGGATGAGTGCGATGACGATGCTGATGAGGAAGAAAATCACTGCATTGGCCATCTGGTATGCGTAGTCGCCGCCTTCGAAGCCCCGGAAGATGGACATCGCGACGCTGCGCGTGGCGACGCCCGGGCCGCCGTCGGTAAGGCCGACGATGATGTCGTAGGCGTTGAGGTAGTTCTTGAAGCCGAGGACCGTGTTGATCACGGCGTACCCGGCCACGAGCGGCAGGGTGATGTGCCGCAGGTTGTGCCAGGGCGTGGCTCCGTCAATGGAGCTTGCCTCGTATACCTCGGTGGGGACGGTGAGGAGGCCTGCGATGTAGATCAGCATGGCACTCGGAATCGACTGCCACGCCGTGACAAAGACGATCGCCAGCCACGCGAGGTCGGGGTTGGCCAGCATGCTCGTGGCCAGCGGTTCGATCCCCAGACTTTGGCCTGCCAGGGGCAGCGAGTTTGAGAAAAGGTACTGGAAGACGAACGCGATGACGATGCCCGAGATCACCATGGGGATCACGAAGACTGTGCGCAGTGCAGCGCGGAAGCGGACACGGGACGTGAGTCCCAGGGCCAGGAAGAAGGCCACCGCGTTTACTAGGATGACGGTCACGAGCGCAAAGCTGAGCGTGAAGCCGTAGGCGCTGAGGACCCCTTCATCCTGGAAGACCGCAATGAAGTTTCGGATCCCGATGAAGTCGAACTCACCGAAACCAACGGAGTTCGTGAAGCTGTAGACGAACCCGAGCACGGCCGGCAGCGTGACGGCGAGCGTGAAAATCAGCAGGGAGGGAAAAAGGAAGAAGTAGTAGAGCGGATCGACACGGCTTTTGCGCGCTCTTGTGGGTGCGGCCGCTGCCTGGTCCGTCACCCCCGCCGCAGTGGAAGGCTTAGTCATCGATGACATGGATGATCCTCGTTTCGTGCATTAGAACGGAAGTGTGATCACGCGCGGAAAGCCAGGCGCGCCCAGTCGGCATCAAGGCGGCGCAGCGTGGCCTCGGCGTCGGCGCCACCGATGATCGACTGGAAATAGTTGGGGGCGGGAATCGAGTTCGGAATGAACTGGGAGGCACCCATATAGAAGCGGCCCTCGTCGTAGTACTTCTGCATCTCAGCGATCCGGGGGTCTGTCACCGCCGGGGCGTTCTTGGTGGTTCCGAATCCCAGGAATTCGGCGTTGTAGGGGTTCTGGATCTCCGGCTGCATCAGGTATTGAAGGAACTCCCTGGCCCCCTCCTGGGCGTTGGCGACTTCGGGAACCCAGAGCGACAGGTCGACGTTGACGCGGACCTTCAGGTCGCCGGGGTCGCTGGTCATGGGCAGCGGGAACGTGCCGAGATCCAGGTCGGTGCCGGCCTTTTCAATCTCGCCGAAGGCCCACGGCCCCTGGAAGTACATGGCCGCCTGCCCCTGCGCCATGGCGGTGTTGCCGTCCCCGTAGCCGCGGCTCGGTGCATCGGCGTTGACGTAGGTGGTCAGCTGGACCATGCGCTGTACCGGCTCAAGCAACGTTTTCTGGAACGACACTTCGGAGTCCGGTCCGACGTCCGCGCCGATCTCGTGCATCTTCCTGTAGAAGTCGCGCACATTGACCATGCCGCCCACGGTGTAGTCGAACAGGCCCTGCGCGATGGTCCAGGGGTCGCGGAAGGTGCCGTAGATGGGAGTGATGCCCGCCGCGTTGAGCACCTCGCAGACGTTGATCAGTTCGTCCCAGGTTGTGGGGACAGTTAGCCCGTTCTGTTCGAAGATGCGGCGGTTGTAGATGACGGAGGCGGCCATCACCGAGTAGGGGATGACGCTCGTCCGGCCCGGGTAGGTGGGGTACCAGTTCGTGAGGTCCAGGACATCGTCCCGGATGGAGGCCGCCTCCGGAAGGTCGGAGAGGTCAGACAGTGCGCCTCGCTCCATGAACCGGGCCATCTCAAGGTTGTAGTTCAGGCAACCGAGATCCGGCGGGCTGCTGCGGACAAAGCTGGCGGAAAGGTTGGTGGCCATATCGTGCAGGACGCGGACCCGGTCCTGCGAAGCGGTGTATTTCGCCGCGAGGTCGCGGAAATACGGCACTGCTTCTGGTTTCGACTGGTGGAACGTGACGGTGGGACGTTCACCTCCCGGAGCGCACCCGGCCAAGCCGAAAGCGGTCAGCGCGCTCCCGGCAACGGCGAGAAAAGTGCGTCGGGAGACTGGCGTCCTTTGGGACGTCAAAGGTGGCAACATCGGCTCCTAGGGGTCTCGCATCATTTTTATTTGGATCTTATATTTAGGTCCTATACGAGGATGGGCCATAGACGCGCTATCGTCAAGGAATGGTTCAGACGACCGCGAGCTCAACGCAGCTGTTGCGGCAGATCAACTCCGATGCATTGGTGCGCTTTGCCCTTGAGGAACACGTGTTCACGGCGGGAGAGGCCATGGCCGTGACGGGGCTGACCCGTGCCACCGTTCTCGGCGTCTGCGATGGCCTGGTCGACGCCGGGTGGCTGGAGGAAGCGGGTGACGGCCAGGCCAGCGGCGGCACGCTGAAGGGGAGGCCGGCACGCCGCTACCAATTGCGCGAGGCCGCCGGTGTTGTTGTTGGGCTGGACGCAGGCGAATCCCACCTCACAACCATCGTCGCGGATCTCCGGGGGCGCGAGTTGGGTACGCGCCGCCGGAACATTGATTCGCATGCGGTGGGACGGGCAGGTCGCAGTGCAGCTGCACATGAGCTGATCCGCCTGGCCCTCCATGACGCCGGCCGTACCCTCGATGACGTCCTGCTCACCGTCGTCGGCATTCCAGCGCCTGTGGATGCCAACGGACAGTCCCCTGAAGGTGACTTCTGGGATCTGATGAATTCCGGTTTTGCCTCGCATCTGCACGGCATGGTCGCCGTCGAAAATGACGCTAATCTGGCCGCTATTGCCGAACTCGCCCACGAGCCGTCAGCCAACCAGGCAACGCTGCTGACAGGCGAGCGGTTTGGCGCGGGCCTGATCGTGGACGGACGCTTGCTGCGGGGCCCCCGGGGCGGCGCTGGGGAGATGCGGTTCCTCGACATGCTGACAGCCGGCAAGTTCGTACCTGACGAAGGAGTCACGGACGGGTTCGGGGCTCTTGCGCGGAAGTGGGCACGTTCCCGCATTCATTCCTACGAGGGGAAGACTGTACTGAGGGAACTGCCCGAAGGGGAGGTGAATGCGGAGGATGTGTTCCAGGCAGCCCGGGAGGGGGATCCGTTTGCAGAGGACATCATTGCCCGGCTCGGCGCCCGGTTGGCGCGGATCGCCGTTGTGCTCTCGAGCCTCCTGGACATTGAGCGCGTTGTCATCGCGGGCGGCATTTCACGGGCCATCGAACCCGTCCTCGAGCACGCACGCAAGCTGCTTCCTACCGATACCGGTTTGCCGCTCCCGGAACTCGTTGCGAGCACATTCGGTGCCGAGGTGGTGGTCAAGGGCGCCATCGAGTCCGCGCTGACGCACATCAAACGTGAACCTCACGTGTTCCTTCCGCGGGCCGCCCGGTCCTGACCCTTAGGTCCAGTTCCGCGCTTCCGCGTGGAGGACGAAGGGGGCCGGCTGCCCGAAGCACAGCCAGCCGCAAGAGGCATCCGCTCCCGCTCAAAAATGCTTTGAGTTAGCGATAAATCAGTACCCTTACTGATTTGCCATAGCAGGCCACCTTTCTTACTTCCCTTTGTTTTCGCCATTCGGTGGCCGAACTTTCAGCATGATTCGCAACTTCAAGGAAACTTTCAAAACCTCTTGATAGTGCGCTAACTCACCATGTAAGTTAGCTCACACAGCCCCAAAGGTGGGGTGATCACGAACACAAGGGAGTGTTGTTCATGCAGAGAACTGCAACTGGAATTCGTCGTAACAAAAGATTTGGCAAGGCGGCTCTGTGCGCTTCTGTCCTGACAGTCGCAATGCTTGGGCTGTCCGGATGCAAGGGTGGCGCCGTCGCGGACAATGCGGAGGAGAAGGCAAGCGGCAAGGGGCTTGTCATCGGCTGGAGCCAGCGCGGCATCAGTGGCAGCGACTGGTGGAAAACCCTCGTTGAGGGCGGCCAGGCCGAGGCCGGAAAGGTCGGGGCACGGATCGAGCTGCTTGACGCAAACGGTGATACCGTCCGGCAGAACGCCGACGTGCAGACCCTCATCACCAAGGGCGTGGACGTAGTGGTAATGAACCCTAACGACCCGCTGGGCCTCGGACCGTCGGTCCAGGCCCTGAAGGATGCCGGCATACCCGTCGTTACCGTCAACTCAAGCCTGGACAAGTCCCTGGTCCCGGACATGTTCTGCTACGTTGCCGAGGACCAGGAGCACACCGGCTCACTTGCGGGTGAATCCCTGGCTCAGAAGGCGCTGGAGAAGTACGGTGACCAGGGCCAGATCAAGATCGTCGGCATTGGCGGCTTCCCGGGAGATGTGCTGAGCGATCTCCGGTTTAACGGCTTCATGACCGGATGGAACCGCGTCATGGACAAGCACCCCGGGGTCACCACCGTAAAGCTCGACACGAAGTACGGGGAATGGAAGCCCGATAAGGCTCTCGCCCCGATCCGGGACGTGGCCACCGCCAACCCGGACCTCAAGGTCATCTACAGCATGAGCGACGTCATGCACGGCGGCATTGTCCAGGGCCTGCAGCAGGCCGGTCTCTGGGGCGACGGGATCCTCATGGCCAGCTACGACGGCGGCATGGGGGCCATCAAGGAAATGGTTGACGACCCGAAGGGGCCGCTGCAGGCTGATGCGTCCAACCAGCCGTGGGACCAGGGAGCCGCCGCAGTGCGGATGGCACTTGCCGCCTTCAACGGCGACCAGTCCCAGTGCGCGGACAAGACCAACTACATCGACACTACGGTGATCACGCCTGCCGAAGCGCCTGACTACTACGTCCCCACGGACACCTACGTCCGCGCAAAAGACTGAGCTCCCTGGCCGGCGCTGCCCCGAGGCCGTCGATCCACCCAGAAGCCCTATATAAGGAGCATGATGCTCGCCCATAACCCGGTCTCGCCTTCCACCGCAGCGGCGGAGACGGCACGAGACACCCACGACGGCGCTTCGGAGTTGCGGCTCGACGGCGTCACCAAGTCCTATCCTGGCGTGCAGGCGCTGAAGGGAGTCAGCTTCAGCGTCGCCCGTGGATCCATCCATGCCCTCGCTGGACAGAACGGCGCAGGCAAGTCGACGCTGGTAAAAATCCTCTCCGGAGCCGAGTCCCCGGATAACGGCACCATACGCCTTGGCGGTGAGCTGCAGCGTTTCCGTGACCCCATGGACGCCCAGCGCGCCGGGATCCACACCATCTACCAGGAACTCTCGCTCGTGCCGTCCCTCTCGGTGGCAGAGAACATCTTCCTCGGCCAGTTGCCCCGACGGGCAGGGGCCTCCGTTGACTGGCAGCGTATGCAGGCCGAAGCCCGGACCGCTCTGGACCGCGTGGGCTTCCATCTCGATGTCCGCCGCCCGGTCGGCAGTTACTCCACAGCGGAGCAACAAGCTGTGGAGCTGGCCAAGGCCCTGCACAAGGACGCCCGGGTCCTGCTCCTGGACGAACCCACCTCCACGTTGCCCCTGCCCGATGTCGAGCGACTGTTCACCGTCCTCCGCTCCCTGTCGGAGCAGGGCGTGACACTGCTGTACATTTCGCACCGCATGGACGAACTGTTTTCGCTCTGCGACGCCGTTACCGTGTTGCGCGATGGCGTGAACGCGGCGGACCTGAAAACGGCAGACTCCAAGCCCGCCGACGTCGTCACGGCAATGGTCGGGAAAAGCCTCGAAGGGTCCATCGCCGATGCGGCCCTCCGCGGGGAACGCTCGCCCAGCCTTGGGTCCGGTCCCCGGGAGAGCGTCATCCTCTCTGCCCGCGACCTCTCCGAGCAGGGGTACGTGGAAAACGTGACGTTCGAGCTGCGTGAAGGTGAGGTGCTCGGCATCTCGGGGCTGATCGGCAGTGGCCAGTCAGAACTGGCCGGCCTCATCGCCGGTGCGCGGAGGCGGACGTCCGGCGAGATCCGCGTCGACGGGAAAACAGTGGACTTCCGCGCCCCCCGCGACGCGATCCGTCGGGGGATCGGCTTGCTGCCACAGGACCGGAAGGCAGCAGGATTCATCCCGGACATGGGGGTCGCAGGCAACATCACGCTGGCCAGCCTGCCGCAATTCAGCCGGCTCAGCGTGATCCAGTCCCGGCGGGAACGCACTGTGGCCGGGGACATGGTGGCCCGGCTCGGCATGAAGGTATCCGGAGTACACCAGCCACTCAAGACGCTGAGCGGGGGAACCCAGCAGAAGGCCATCCTGGCCCGCTGGCTTGTCCGCCAGTCACGCATCCTCGTATGCGATGAACCAACCCGCGGCGTGGACGTCGGGGCGAAGGAAGACATGTACGAGCTCATCCGTGAGTTCGCGCAGGCCGGAGGAACCGTCGTGGTGGCGAGCTCGGAGATCACCGAGGCGATGATGTGCGATCGCGTCCTCGTGATGGCCCGCGGCAAAGTCGTCGCCGAACTCGACCATGACGACATCGACCCCTCCGGCAACGCCATCCTCGAGCGCTTCGCCTGACGGCCCCCTTAATCAGTTTCTATTCAGGAGTACAACCATGTCCCGGACCTTGTCGTCCCCGCCGCCAACGAGTGGCGCCCCCTCTCCCTCCCCCTCCCCATCGCCATCAGCCAGTATCCGCTCCCGACTGGGGGGCAGCGCCCTCCGTGCCCTGCCAAAGAGCTACCTTATCCTCGTGCTTCTCGCGATCATCGCAGTGGGCTATTACGTCTCCGACGACTTCCTGACGTTCCGCAATGCCGAGAACGTGATCACGGCCGCCTCGATCGTCGTCGTGTTGGCGATCGGCCAATACTTTGTCATCCTGACGGGCGGAATTGACCTCTCCGTAGGCTCGATCCTCGCCATGTCCACGGTTATTACGGCACTGACCTTGCAGGCCGGGATGCCCGCCGGCGCCTCCGTCGTTTTCGTGCTTGCCTGCTGTGCTGCGGCTGGACTGATCAACGGCATCCTGGTCGTTTGGCTGAACATTCCCCCGTTCATAGCGACGCTCGCCATGATGAGCGCCGTCAAGGGCTTCAGCTACATCATCCAGTCAACAAGCCTGATCGAGATCAAGGACCAGTGGATCATTGAGACCTTCTCCCGCGGCAGCTTCCTCGGCATCCGCAACCCCGTCCTGATCTTCATCATTGTGGCCGTAATCGCGGCCCTGGTGGCCAAATACACGACGTTCGGCCGCTCACTCTATGCGATTGGCGGCAACCCTGAAGCCTCAAGGCTTTCGGGCCTGCCGGTCGCGAGGAACCTGATCATCACCTACACCATCTCGGGCGTGCTCGCCGGGCTTGCAGGCCTCATCGCCGCCTCCCAGCTGCGGCAGGGAAGCTCGCTCATCGGCGTAGGTTACGAGCTCGACGCCATCGCGGCCGTCGTCGTCGGCGGCGCCTCCCTCATGGGCGGAAAGGGTGACCCCCTGAACGCGGTGATCGGGGTGTTCATCCTTACCACCATCATCAACATCATGAACCTCGTGGGGATCTCCTCCGAGCCGCAGCTTGTCATCAAGGGCGCAGTCATCATCCTCGCCGTTTTCCTCTCCAGCGCAGGAGGCGTCCAGAGGATCTCCGGATTCTTCTCGAAACATTTCCCGCGCACCCGCGCCGCCTGACCGCCGACCCATCGTCTTTCCCATTCAGCTCCAGAAAGCAGGAACCATGTCCATTCGCCCCTTCGGCCGCACCGGCCTGTCCGTCTCCGATATCTGTGTCGGCACCAGTGCGCTCGGCAGCTTTCCCGCCCAATACGGTTACGAGGTCGATGAAGACACCGCCGTCGCCACTATCCACCGCGTCTTCGACGGGCCCTTTACCTTCATTGATACGTCGAATGAGTACGGCGGGGGTGCAAGTGAAGAGCGGATTGGCCGTGCCATCGCCGAGCGCGGCGGCACCCCCGATGGATACGTCGTCGCCACGAAGGTCGACCCGCTTCCCGGAAGCGCCGACTTCTCCGGCGACCGCGTCCGCCGGTCCGTCGAGGAGAGCCTTGAGCGCCTCGGCCTGGACAAACTCCAGCTCGTCTACCTGCACGACCCCGAGAAGATCTCCTTTGAGGAGGGGGTGGCCAAGGGAGGGCCGCTGGAAGCCCTCATCGATCTGCGGGACCAGGGTGTTATCCAGTATCTGGGCGTAGCCGGGGGACCGATCGACCTGGAGCTGCAGTACCTGGCGACGGACGCATTCGACGCCGTCATCAGCCACAACCGCTACACCCTGGTTGAACAGACCGCCGAGCCGCTCCTGGAGGATGCGGCCCGCCGTGGAGTCGCCTTCGTCAACGCCGCCCCGTTCGGCGGCGGAATGCTCGTCAAGGGACCGAGGGCCGTCCCGCGGTACTGCTACGCACCGGTGGACCAGGCGACGCTCGACAGGGTCCTGCGCATGGAAGAACTGTGCAGGCAGCATGGCGTCCCGCTCGCCGCAGCTGCCCTGCAATTCTCGGTGCGTGATGAGCGCGTGGCATCCACCATCGTCGGAATGTCCCAGCCGAGCCGGGTCGAGGAGACCCTCCGCCTGCTCAACCACGACATCCCCCAGGAACTCTGGGACCAGCTCCTGCCCCTTGCACGCGAAGGCCGGAACGGCATCGAAGCCGTGACGGTCTGACTGCCGGGCGGGTAGCAGGAATTTACGAAAGGAAATGAAGCAATGACCAGGAAGAAGCAGCCTGAGCCGGTAGATGTGGTCATCGTCGGTGCAGGCGCCGGCGGGGCAACCGCGGCAAAGGTGCTGTCGGAGGCCGGCCTGAAGGTGGTAGGCCTCGAGCGTGGGCCCTGGCTCAAGCCCGAGCACGCCTCAGGGGATGAGCTCAAGTTCCTCAACCGGAACTTCATCTGGCAGGATCCGAAGATCAAACCGCGGACCTACCGCCCAAACGACAAGGTTGAAGCGGAAATCACCAACTTTTCCGCCACGCCGCAGGTCGTCGGCGGCGGCACCACTCACTGGGGCGGCATGGTTCCGCGCATGGCGGAGAGCGATTTCAAGCTGCGCAGCCTGCACGGCGATGTTCCGGGCGCGAGCCTGGTCGACTGGCCCATCTCCTATGACGAACTGGAACCGTACTACACACGCGTTGAGTGGGAATTCGGCACCTCGGGTCTTGCCGGGGCTAACAAGTGGGAAGCATGGCGCAGCCGCGGCTACCCCACCAAGCCGTCACCGCTGAGCCAGATTGGGCGGACCTTCTCCACCGCGATGTCAAAGCTCGGGCACAGCACGTTCCCCATGCCGCAGGGCATGGTCACCGAACCCTACCGGGGACGTCAGCCATTCAGTGAGAACGGCTTCTGGCAGCAGTACCCGGATCCGGGGAACGGCAAGTCATCCACGCTGATCAGCTTCATTCCTGACGCGGTTGCCACCGGGCGCTACGACCTCCGCTCCGACTCCTATGTCAGCGAGATCCTTGTCGGCAAGGACGGCCGAGCCACCGGTGTCCGCTACCAGGACGAGGACGGCGACGAGTTCGTCCAGCACGCGAAAGCCGTGATCGTCTGTGGCGGCGGCATCGAAACCCCACGCCTGCTCCTCATGTCGAAGTCAGGGCTCTTCCCTGACGGACTCGGCAACGGCAACGGCATGGTGGGAAAGAACGCCACCTTCCATCAGTACTCATTCTCGGTCGGCCTGTTCGACCGTGAGGTCAGCGACCCGCTTTACGGGTGGGCGGGCCACTACATGAGCCTGTGTTCATTCGACTTCTACGAGACGGACGAGAGCCGGGGCCACATCCTCGGTTCACTGATTTTCCCGTCAATGATCGGCCACCCGGTGAACTGGAGCTTCCCAGGCCGGCCTACCTGGGGTCAGTCGGCCAAGGACGCTGACCGCGAGTTTTTCAACCACAGCATGAAAATCGGAGTCCTCCTGCACGACCTGCCAGTAGAGGACAACCGGGTGGACCTTGACCCCAACGTAAAGGACGCATGGGGTCTGCCGGTAGCCCGTATTACCCACACGCCTCACTCCAATGACTTTGCCCAGGAACGCTGGCAGGTCGCCAAGAACGGGGAAATCCTCGAGGCCGCGGGGGCCAAGAAGGTCATTCCGGTCAACATGGAACGAATCACGGGCAATACTTCACATGAACTGGGCACCGCCCGTATGGGCAATGATGCGGCGACGTCCGTCGTGGACCGCTGGTGCCGCTCGCACGAGGTACCAAACCTCTACGTCTTTGACGCGAGTTTCTTCCCGACGGCGACAGGCATCAACCCGGCCCTGACGATCATGGCGAACGCCTGGCGGTGCTCTGACCGCATCCTCCAGGTGGACCGCCATGGCTGGTCCGAAAACTGATTCGCACTTCATACAGGACACGAAAGGACAGATGTCATATGGGACAGGCTGAATGGGCTACGGTGCCCATCTCAACACGGGACGTCGACGGGCCGGTCTTTTTCACCGAGCACGAGTGGAATACCATCGAAGCGGCGTCGGCCCGGATTATCCCCACCGATCACCATCCCGGTGCGCGCGAGGCCAAAGTGGTGCGCTTCATTGACCGTATGCTTGCGGGAACGCAGTTCATCTTCCCAGCTGCGGACGGCAACGGGTTCCTCCGGATGGAAGGCCGCGATGAGGCCGCATGGCAGGACCGTATCAAGCAGCGCCGGGAGTTTTACCGCGAGGGCGTCCTGGAGTTGGACCGGCTGGCGAAAGAGCGTGCGGACGTGGAGTTCCTCGAACTTACGGAAGAGGAGCAAGACGCGGTGCTCGAGACGCTGTCGGGCACGGCCAAGCCAAACGCATTCTCACTGGAGCACTCCGAGGTTGGTCTTGGCGGCGCGCCCGCCGGAAACCAACCGGTTAACGAGGACTTCCTGGAGTTCTTCCCACTGCTGGTGCTCAACACCCGCCAGGGTTTTTACGGCGACCCCGTGTATGGCGGCAACGAGAACCGCGTCGGCTGGGGTGTCATCGGCTTCGACGGACCTCCGTCGCTGGCCTCAACCATGGACGGCAGCTACACGACCCGCAAGTACATGGTGGAGGGGGCGGAGTGGCCGTACGACCAGCATCCCGAGGTCCTGCGGTACAGACGCCCGTGACAGCTGGCGCGCCGACCGGCCGCGCATTCCGGAACTCCTCAAGGGAAGCCGGGGATAATGGAGTGGTGTCCACGACTCCCGCACCCTCAGAAGCGCGAAACACTAATGGGCGCGGGGAGCGGTTGGCCTCCAGGTCAAAGGCTCCCCGGATGTCCGATGTTGCCCGGCTCGCCGGGGTGTCCCAGCAGACGGTCTCACGGGTTGTCAGGGGAGCGACCAACGTGGATCCGGACATCCGGCAACGCGTTGAGCACGCAATTGCGCAACTCCGGTACCGCCGGAATCCCGCAGCCGCGGCGCTCGCCAGCAACAGGACCATGACGATCGGTGTTGTCAGCTTCGAACTGTCGGTCCTGGGCCCAACCGTGGCCCTGTACGGTATTTCCGAGGAAGCCCGGCAACATGGCTATGCGACGCGTTTAGTCACCCTTGCCAGTCTCGAGCGCCGGGACATCCGGGCAGCCTTTGAATCCATCAATTCGGACACGGTTGACGGCGTGATCGTGCTTGCGCCCCTGTTGGATGCGATCACGGTCCTTGAGGACCTCGACATCGGTGTCCCGGTGGTGACCTTCCAGCAAGGATCGCACCCGAGCCCGACGAGCGTTTCCGTTGACGAGGTGCGAGGTGCCCGCATGGTGGTGCGCCACTTGCTGGACCTCGGGCACGAAACAGTGTGGCATGTTCAAGGCCCTCCCGGTTGGATGGCAACATCTGCCCGGGTCCAGGGATGGGCGGAGGAACTGGGGGCGGCTGGGCGCATCGTTCCGACGCCACTCGCAACGGTCGACTGGTCGGCGGCGGAGGGATATCGCGTGGGACGTGAACTCGCCGCCAGGAAGGACGTCACGGCGGTCTTTGCCGCCAACGACCCCTTCGCCCTCGGAGTAATCAAGGCCATGGACGACGCCGGACGCAACGTACCGGGCGACGTCAGCGTTGTGGGATTCGACGACGTCAAGGAAGCACCCTTCTTCCGGCCGGCACTCACAACGGTAAAGCTGGACTTCGAAGCGATCGGCCACATCGCTGTGAGCCGCATCCTGGCCATGATCAAGGAGGAGGCGGAGGGAGACATCCCCCTGCTGGAACCGCGCCTCATACTCCGCGACACCACAGCGGCGCCACATAGCCAGAGCTGACGCCAACCGCGCCTGCCTGCACCCACTTGGGGCGGAACTCAAAGCCATCAGACCCCAACGGCTTTTGCCTTACTCCTAAAAACCAAAGACCTCCGGGTCTTGCAATTCCCTACCTAACCGGAATATTGTGAGTTAGCGCTAACTCAGATACTCAAAGAAGAGAAAAGAGAGAAAAGATAATGGTTGATCCATTTGTAGTTGTTGCGGTTTCGCCGCGGACAATCAATGTGAAGAATCCCGGTGACGGCGTTGCTAACGTTAAGCGCATCAATGAATTCATTGACACGGCAGTTATGGTCGGGGCGTGGGAAGGCTCTCCGGTCAAGCTGGTTGTCCTGCCCGAAATGGCAATCCAGGGCATGATCGCCAACACGCCGGGTAACCGCGAAAAGGAGCGGCACTTTGCCGTTACGATTCCTGGGCCGGAGACGGACGAGCTGGCAAAGAAGGCCGTGGAGCTCAATACCTATATTGCTGCTGAGTTGTACATGGTGAAGGATGAGGACTTCCCGGACCGCCACTTCAATGTCGCCTTTATCATCGATCCGCAGGGCGACATTATCTACAAGCGTTACAAGGCCACCAGTGATGCCTATGAGGGCGGCATGCTTGGCAACATGAACCCGCACGACGTGTGGGACGAGTGGATTGAAAAGAAGGGCAATGGCAATCCGATGGACGCCATTTTCCCTGTCGCCAAGACCGAGATCGGCAACATCGGCTACGCCATCTGCCACGAGGGTGTCTACCCCGAGGTGCCGCGTGGGCTGGCGATGAACGGTGCCGAGATCATTATCCGGGGCACCCTGATCGAGCCGGCTGTGCAGAACGGCATGTGGGAACTGCAGAACCGGGCGCACGCCATGTTCAATTCGGCGTATGTCGTTGCTCCGAACCTGGGGCCTGAAGTCCGTGAGGACGGGAGCATGCAGGACCTGTTTGGTGGTCAGTCCATGATCGTCGGTCCGAGGGGCCAGATCCTGACCAAGCAGCAGGGCTGGACGTCGGGTGACTCGTTCGTCTGCACCACGATCGACATCGAGGCGCTCCGCCGGGCCCGGATGGCGAACGGCCTGTTCAACCAGTTCAAGGACCTGCGCACCGAGCAGTACAGGGTTATTTACGACAACCCGATCTACCCCAAGAACCAGTACCTCGACGCACCTCCCGGTGAGGACTGGCTGGCCCGGGAAGACTCGACCCGGGCTGGCAATATCGAGAAACTCATCGAGCGCGGGGTCCTCACGCCGCCTTCGGGTTACAAGGCCTAGATTGGGGGGTTGGCCGGGGTGTGCTCATCGCGCACCCCGGCCGATTCGTGTCCTGGGTCTGGTGAAGGCGCCTTCCCACGGAGCGGCCGAATACGCTGTCCGAGAACCCGACCAACTTCTCCTCCACAAGGCCGCCCCCGTTCCCACCCGCCGGACGTAAACTGACCTTCGCACCACCCCTTGCGGACACTGTGTCAGGAGCCGCCCATGCTCTGGAAACTGCTTGTTGAATACCTGCGGCCGCACCGCACGCTGCTGGCCGCCGTCGTCATTTTCCAGCTGGCGCAGTCCATCGCGTCCCTGTACCTGCCCACCCTGAACGCGGACATCATCGACGAGGGCGTGGCCAAGGCCAACATCGGCTACATCCTCAGCCTGGGCGGCGTGATGCTGGGAATCACCCTGCTGCAGATCGTCTGTGCCGTGATCGCGGTGTACTTCGCGGCGAAGGCGGCCATGGGCGTGGGCCGGGACCTGCGCGGCGCCATCTTCAAACGCGTGGGGGAGTTCTCCGAGCAGGAGGTCACCAGGTTCGGCGCCCCCAGCCTGATCACCAGGTCCACCAACGACGTCCAGCAGGTCCAGCAGCTGGTCCTCATGTCCGCCACCATGCTGGTCACCGCACCCATGCTTAGTATCGGCGGCGTAATCATGGCGGTGCGGCAGGACGTCCAGCTGTCCTGGCTGATCGCCGTCGCGGTCCCGGTGCTGCTGGTCGCCGTCGGCCTGCTCACCGCCCGGATGGTGCCGCTGTTCCGCAAGATGCAGAAGCGGATCGACACCGTGAACCGCGTCCTCCGCGAGCAGCTCACCGGCATCCGCGTGGTCCGCGCGTTCGTCCGCGAGGACATCGAGACCGCGCGCTTCGCCCAGGCCAACGACGACGTCACGGACACCGCCCTCCGCGCCGGCCGGCTGATGGCGCTCGCGTTCCCGGTGGTGATGCTGGTGCTGAACGTCTCCAGCGTGGCCGTGATCTGGTTCGGCTCGTTCCGCATCCAGGACGGCTCCATGCAGGTGGGCACGCTCATCGCGTTCCTGAGCTACCTGATCCAGATCCTGATGTCCGTCATGATGGCCACGTTCATGGCCGTGATGATCCCGCGCGCCGCCGTCTCCGCGGACCGGATCGGCGAGGTGCTGCGCACTGAGTCGAGCGTCCGCCCGCCACGGAACCCCCTCAGCAGCGAAGTGCGCCGCGGCGAGCTGCAAATGCGCGACGTCGGATTCGCCTACCCGGGTGCCGACCAGCCCGTCCTTTCCGGCATCAGCTTCACCGCAAGGGCGGGGCAGACGACGGCGATCATCGGCAGCACCGGGTCCGGCAAGACCACCCTGGTGAACCTCATGCCCCGGCTGTTCGACGCCACCAGCGGGGCCGTAAGGATGGACGGCGTGGACGTGCGCGAGCTGCACCCGGACCTGCTCTGGGGGCACATCGGCCTGGTCCCGCAGCGGCCCTACCTGTTCAGCGGCACCGTGCGCAGCAACCTGCTCTACGGCAAGCCGGACGCCACCGAGGACGAGCTCTGGACCGCGCTGGAGATCGCCCAGGCCCGGGACTTCGTGGAGCGGATGGACGAAGGCCTGGACGCTCCCATCAGCCAGGGCGGCACCAACGTCTCCGGCGGGCAGCGGCAGCGGCTGGCCATCGCCCGGGCCCTGGTGAAGCGGCCCGAGCTCTACATCTTCGACGATTCGTTCTCCTCGCTGGACACCGGCACCGACGCCCGCCTCCGCCAGGCCCTCAAGCGCAGCACCGCCGGCGCCACGCTGGTGATCATCGCCCAGCGCGTCTCCAGCATCGTGGACGCGGACCAGATCCTGGTGCTCGACGGCGGCAGGATCGTGGGGCGCGGAACGCACAGTGAGCTGCTGGAGACGTCGGAGACGTACCGCGAGATCGTCAGCTCCCAGCTGGCGGCGGAGGAGACGGTATGAGCCGCCAGCCCTCTCCAGCACCCGGCACCAAAGCCGCACCCGCCTCTGCGACCGGCGGCGCCGCCGTCGTACGCATTCCCCGTCCGATGGGCGGGCCGGGACGCGGCGGGCCGTTCGCGGGGATGAACGTCCCGGCGGAGAAGGCGATGAACTTCTGGCCGTCGGCCAAGCGGCTGCTGGGGAAGCTGCGGCCGGAGCGGGCGTGGCTGCTGCTGGTGTTCGTGACGGCGGTGGCCGGGGTGGCGCTCTCGGTGACCGGGCCGCGGCTGCTGGGGGAGGGCACCAACCTGATTTTTGCCGGGGTGGTGTCCCGGGAGCTGCCGGCCGGGGTGAGCAAGGAGCAGCTGATCGCGCAGTTGCGGGCGTCGGGGGAGGGGCAGCGCGCGGACATGCTCAGCGCCATGGACCTGGTGCCGGGGCAGGGGATCGACTTCGCCGCGCTGGGGAACGTGCTGACGTGGGCGCTGGTGCTGTATGTGCTGTCCTCGGCGTTTATGTGGGTGCAGGCGTATGTGCTGAACGGGGTGGTGCAGCGGACGGTGTTCGGGCTGCGCGGGGAGATCGAGGCGAAGATCCACCGGCTGCCGCTGCGGTATTTCGATTCGATCCAGCGCGGCGAGCTGCTGAGCCGGGTGACGAACGATGTGGACAACATCTCCCAAAGCCTGCAGCAGACCATCAGCCAGGCGGTCACGTCCGTGCTGACGGTGCTCGGTGTGCTGGTGATGATGGTGATCCTGTCTCCCACGCTGGCGCTGATCGCGCTGGTGACCATTCCGCTCACGCTGGGGATCACGGCGCTGATCGCCAAGCGCTCGCAGAAGCTGTTTGTGGCGCAGTGGAAGAACACAGGTGAGTTAAATGGGCAGATCGAGGAGACGTACACCGGGCATGCGCTGGTGAAGGTGTTCGGCCGGCAGCGCGAGGTGGAGGAGCGGTTCCGGCAGAAGAACGCGGAGCTGTACGAGGCGAGCTTCGGGGCGCAGTTCATTTCCGGGCTGATCATGCCGGCCATGACGTTCATCGGGAACCTGGTGTACGTGGGGATCGCGGTGGTGGGCGGGCTGCAGGTGGCGTCCGGGGCGATGCAGCTGGGCGACGTACAGGCCTTTATCCAGTACTCGCGGCAGTTCACCATGCCGCTGGCGCAGCTGGGGTCCATGGCGAACGTGCTGCAGTCCGGGGTGGCGTCGGCGGAGCGGGTGTTTGAGCTGCTGGATGAATCTGAGGAGTCTGTGGAGCCGGCGCCGTCTGCCGGGCCGGTGTTTGGGCGGGGGCGGCTGGTGTTTGAGGATGTGTCGTTCTCGTATTCGCCGGACAAGCCGTTGATTTCTTCGTTGTCCTTGGTGGCGGAGCCGGGGCAGACGGTGGCGATTGTCGGGCCGACCGGGGCGGGGAAGACGACGCTGGTGAACCTGATGATGCGGTTCTACGAGTTGGAGGCGGGGCGGATAACGCTCGACGGCGTGGACGTCACCTCGGTGCCGAGACGCGACCTGCGCTCGCGGCTGGGAATGGTGCTGCAGGATACGTGGCTGTTCGGCGGGACCATCCGGGACAACATCGCGTACGGGCGGCCTTCGGCTTCTGAGAACGAGATCCTGGAGGCTGCGCGGGCGACGTACGTGGACCGGTTCGTGCGGTCGCTGCCCGACGGGTATGACACCGTGCTGGACGACGAGGGCGCCAACGTGTCCGCGGGGGAGAAGCAGCTGCTCACGATCGCCCGGGCATTCCTGGCACGGCCCTCGGTGCTGATCCTGGACGAGGCGACGTCCTCCGTGGATACCCGGACTGAGGTGCTGGTGCAGAAGGCGATGAGTGCTTTGCGAAGCGACCGGACTTCTTTTGTCATCGCGCACCGCCTGTCCACCATCCGCGACGCCGATCTCATCTTGGTGATGGAAGCCGGCCAGATCGTAGAGCAGGGCACGCACGCCACACTGCTGGCTGCCGGCGGGGCGTACGCGCGGTTGTACGAGGCCCAGTTCGCAGCGCCGGTGGCGGAGGTTTGACCTGAACCGCGAATACATAGGGCAAGAATGCTATTTAGAGTATGAAGGCAATGAAAGTTCGTTTGCTTCTGAAAGGACACTGGACGGTCATTGGAAGCTAGTGAACGGTGGCAACACTGCCAACTTGACTGAGACCGCGTGTCGGCTAGAGCCTGCCCGGCGTTGATAGGACAATGGCGAAGCCAAGTATGAGTCGTAGTAAGTAATAGGTGACGTCGTCACCGGTAGGAGTGTCCCGGTGGCGACATCACCATCATCCGCGTCTAAGCCTGTAAACCCTGGTGCTAAGTGGTGGAAGGTTGATTTCCACGCCCACAGTCCTGCTTCCTTCGATTTTGGAGCCGAAGAAGGCAAGCGTGCCGCTGCCCCCACGTCTTACCGTGACTGGCTTCTCGCGTATATGAAGAATGGGGTCGACGGCGTCGTCATAACGGATCACAACACACACGAGGGTATCGACAAAGCACGAACCGAACTCGCTGTGATGCGGGAGGAGGAAGTCGAGGATTACCGGGATCTAGTTTTGTTCAGCGGCGTCGAATTCACTGTTGACGGCGGATACCATCTTTTGGGAGTTTTCGACGTTGATACCCCAAGCGATGACATAAACGGCCTTCTGCACGTATGCGGATACTCAGCCGAACGGGGCAGTAGCCTAGGCACCACTAGGATGTCCTTTGCTCAAGTAGTAGAAGAGATCATCAAGAAGGACGGTTTGGCTGTCCCTGCCCACGCAGACGTGACAAAGGGCCTCTTCGGTCACGACCTGCGAAACCAAGATGATCTTGAACAGTCAAAGCATATTGTGGCAGTAGAAGTTATGACTGAAGAGGGCGCCCGTAAAGCCGCCAATCGGGGCTGGGTCAAAGTCCTAGGATCCGATGCTCATCATCTCGATGATGCAGCATGCCCGGAAGGAGTGGAGCCCAAGTACCCCGGAAGTCACTTCACGTGGGTCAAAATGGAAGAACCAAACCTATTCGGCATTAAGCTTGCACTCTCGGACGGAGATCAGTCGGTAGTGCCGGCCAAGATAGGAGATCCCGACCCAAACGACTATTCGCATACTGTTATTGAGTGCGTGGTCGTAGAAAAAGGTAGTGCCCGCGCATGCTACCGATTCGGCCCTTGGATGAACACAGTCATTGGTGGACGTGGGGTCGGAAAATCCACCATCATTGAGCTTGTCAGGCTCGCCATGGGACGTTTCTCTGATTTGCCAATGGAGCTACAGAGCGATGGTGAGTATTTTTCGCCGCTACCAGGCCGAAAGGCGACTTCTCGGTTCTGGGACCAAGATACTCGTGTAGAAGTCCACCTCGCGAGGCTTGGGCGCCAGTACCGCGTCCTGTGGCAGGGTAAAGAACCAGATAATCCCACCATCGAAGTTTTGCACGAGGGAGAGTGGAAGTCGGAGGGCGGAATGCCCCGTGACCGCTTTGCGCTGTTGATCAACAGCCAAAAGCAGATTTACGAGACTGCTCGCGATGCGCAGAGCCTACTGAAGGCTATTGATGATCAGCCTTCCATCGGATACGTCACGTGGAAAGAGACCTTCGATGAACTCTGTGGGCAATACCGTACTCAGCGATCCGAGATCAACGAACTCAAAATCAAGATCGCCTCTGAGGATCGACTCAAGGGGGAGCTCTCTGACGTGCTCGTCGAACTTGAGCACGTCTCAAAGCTGAGGGACTCTCCCGAAACCCATGAGCTTGATCGCCTCATGCAAGAGGAGCAGGAGACTGCCCGAAGTGAATCCATTGCAGTACGCCTTGAGCACACGGTCGCGGCTATGGTCGAGGAGTACAGCGATCTTCAGTCCGAAGACAAGGTGGATGGTGAAGGATCAGCAAAGAGTGACGTATGGGAAGAGGAGCAGACCCGTCGGTCGGACATCCAAAAAGCTTATGCTGCCCTTGTCGCGGCAGCTAAATTGCTTCACAATTCCAGAAAAACTTGGGAAACAGTGGCGGTTAAGTCACCTCGCCGCCAGCGCATTGAGGAGCTGAATCTGCTCCTCAATCCCGTAAACGAAGACGCGGATGAAGCCGACGCAGGCGCAGGGCACCTTCTAGACCCAAACGAAGCCAACACGCGACTGCTTCAGGCGAAGAGCGAACGGGAAGCGGCGCTTGCTGCTATTGGGAAAGCCAAGACGAAACTTGAGCGGCTCAAAGGAGAAGCATCCGAGACACTAGAGACCATCACCAAACATCGCGCAGACTTGACGGCACGTCGAATTGCGCTCGCCGATGCCTTGAGTGGTGATGACCTTAAGCTCCAGGTACTTGCCCAAGCGGATGACTCCATGCTTGAGACGGACCTGCGCCGCTTAGTTCAGAAGTCAACGTCGTTCGATCTCCTTTTCGGTGAGAACGGTTTGCCGTTAGTGCTCGATCATCCATACAAACCGAAACGCGACTCACGAGTTCTCGAACTCAAGAAGATTCTCAAGGAGCTTCGCGCACACGGGGTCGACGCACCATTGTTAAAAAATCACTCAACGGTTGTCGTCGATCAGAGGTTCTTCGCGCATTTGAAATCGATCGACGAACACGCCTACCAGACAGAAGTCGACCTCTGGTTTCCTGAAGACCGGCTTAGGGTCCGATACCGGCAGGACGGAACCGGCGGTCTTCGCGAGATTGATCAAGGTTCCCCAGGCGAAAAGACGGCAGCGCTACTCGCAGTCGTCCTGCAGCTGAGTAACGATCCCCTGCTGCTGGACCAGCCAGAAGATGATCTGGACAACAAGCTTATTTACGACCTTGTGGTTACAACACTCAAGCGCATCAAGACGGGACGACTGTCAGCGACGGTCGAAAACTGAGCCATTTCGTGGGTTGAAAAGTGAGCCACGTTGACGTTGGTTATTCTGCCGTATTTTCCGGTCTTGTCGAGGGCAGCGATTCCGTCTGTGCATGTTTGAGTCGGTAGCTGGAGCCTTTGAGGGTGACGACTTCGGCGTGGTGGACGATGCGGTCGATCATGGCGGAGGCGACAACCTGGTCGCCGAACACGTCTCCCCAGCGGGCGAATGGCAGGTTCGAGGTCAGGATCAGCGAGGCGTGCTCGTAGCGTGAGGAGACGAGCTGGAAGAACAGGTTCGCGGCATCCTGTTCGAATGGAATGTAGCCGACTTCATCGACGATGATCAGCCCGTAGCGGCGCAGCCTGACCAGTTCCTGCGGCAGCCGCGCACTCTGATGCGCAGCCTGAAGTCGGGCGACCCAGTCGATGGCAGTCGCGAACAGGACCCGGTGTCCCAGCTGGGTGGCCCGCAGCCCCAGCCCGGTCGCGAGATGGGTTTTCCCGGTTCCGGGCGGGCCGAGCAGGACGATGTTGGAGGCTTCGGTGAGGAACGCACCGGTGGCCAGGTGCGCGATGGTGTCGCGTTTGAGGCCGGGCTGATGGTCGAAGCTGAAGTCCTCGAGGGATTTGCGGGCAGGGAACCCGGCAGCCCGGGCACGCATCTCGGCTCCGGAGGCTTCTCTGGCGGCGACTTCCCGGGACAGGACCGCGGCGAGGTATTCCTCATGGGTCCAGCCGGCCTCGCGGGCCTGATCCGCGAGCCTGGCTGCCGCTTCCCGGATCCGTGGCGCCTTCATCGCCCGGGAGTAGTACTCGATCTGCCCAGCAATTTCCTTCGCTTCAGCCATCACGCGACCTGCCCATCATCGAGCACGACACCGAACGCCCGGTCGTAGTCAGCCAGGTCCCGCAGCCCCGCCGTATCCGTTGGAGGTGCAGGGTTTTGGAAGGCTTTACGCATCGTCCGGGCAGCCTCGACGTGGTCCGAATCAGTGACCGTCAGGCCGGCGCCCCAGGACCGGGGATGGCATCCGACGCAGCGGCCGTCCAGGCTGATGGTGACCGTTTCCAGGTCCGCCGTGACGTCGACGAACCTGCCGATCGCCTGCGGGTGCACGGAGTAGTCGTTGGATCCCATCCGGACGTAGTAGTCCCGCGGCAGCCTGACCCTGGTGGCGAATCCGGTCACGGGCGGAACCGGCGGCAGCCCCAGCATCGCCGCTTTGTCCTGTCGGATCAGCTCCGCAGGCCGGGCACCGGTCCGTCGGACCATCCGGTTGTTCGCCTTGGGCAGCCACTGGCTGAGCTGGGCGTTGAAATCCTCCGGTGAGGCGAAGGTCCGGCCGGGCAGGAACGAGGTTTCCAGGAACTGGTTGGCCCGCTCCACCACGCCCTTGCTCTCCGGATCGTAGGGTTTGACCTGCACGATCCTGGTCGCGAGGACCCCGGCGAACGCCGCAACGCCGGCGGCGTAACTGTTCCGCCGCCCGATGCCGGTTTCGTTGTCCCAGATCAGCCGCCGAGGCACCGCGCCCAGGGATCCGATCAGCTCCCACATCCCGGCCAGCAAATCCCCGGTCATCCGCGACGGGATCATCCGGGCCATGATGAACCGTGAGTGCGAGGACACCATAACCAGCACCGGCAGAACCCTTGGCTTCTCGGACCCGACCGGTATCCGCACCTCCGGGAACCACAAATCGCACTGCGCCTGATCGCCCGGTTCGTAACTGATCCGGTCCGCGGGATCCGCTGGAGCAAACTCCGGCCGAATCCTGGCCACGTTCTCCCGGAACCACGCCGGAGACCCGGACCAGCCCACACGCTCCGCCAGCACCGTCGCTGGAATCCGCGGATTCTCCCTCAGCAGCGCACGGATGGCCGGTTCCACCGTCTTGATCCCGGAGTCCTGCGGCGCACGCACATAAGTCGGCGGACCGTCGGCGCTGACCGCTTTCGCAACGGTGTTCCGGGAAATACCCAGCCGCGCCGCTATCGACCTCATCGACTCACCCTCGGCAAGATGCAACCGCCGAATAAGCGCCCAATCCTCCACTGTGATCACCCACCCAATCGTTTGGAACGGGTGGCTCAGTTTTCAACCGTCACTATGGCTCAGTTTTCGACCGTCACCGACAACGACAGGTAATAGTCGTCACTCACAATGCCAACGTCGTTGTAAATGCCGACGCCGAGCATGTAACAGTATTGCGCCATGGGACGATCCCGGACATTGAATCGCATGGATCAATTCAAAGGGCTGAAATTAAACGAGCCATATGCCTGATCATGGAAGGTGGTGAACCAGCTTTCGAGGCTCGTTATAAGCGGCTGATGGGCCAACGGTCGGGATGGTGAAGGGGAGAATGTTCAGCGTCAGACTCGCTGCTGCCCACTATCTCGATCAATGCCGCGATTGTCTTGGTAGATGTACAGGCTCGGCTGGTGTTTTGATTACCGACCGGAGAGGGGGATGAATGCTTGTTGCCTTATGGACGAGATTCGTGAGGGCCTGTTCTGAAGGAGTCGTTGCATAACTGCTGGGTTACTGCCCTCCTTTTGGTTGCCAGCCTACTCCAATAGAAGTCTTGAGGAGATTCCTTTTGCGCGCGTTATTAACGCGGGAGCAAGTAAAAAACGGGCATGAACAGTAGTTATAGTTTTACTCAATCCCCTAAACCTCGGCGACGTCGCTCCGCTTCTTGGTCCAGCATGTGCGCGTCGCGTTCGTAAGATTCGGCAAGATCGCCCAAGATTCGCTTTATACGAGGCCACTCGGTGCTATTCTGTGCGTTCTCGCGCCAAGATTTCACGAGTTCCCATTCCTGAATTCCGCCGTCCATCATGCCGCGGCTGCTGACTCCTCGCTTGTTATAGAGGCCTCTCCTCAAGCCGGCGTCAAGGCGCTCACTTCCTACCTCCTGAACGATTGCGCGAACCGCCCGAGGAGGAAACACACCGTCGGTATCTGCCGCCGCATAGGCCATCACTTGACCAATGTGTTCATCACCAGGACCAAGGCGTCCGACGGATGCTAAATTGTCACGTGCCCCCTTGACCCACTCACGAAGCTCTCCCTCATCTACACCCTCGGTGGTCGCCGCGGGGCAACGGCGCCATGAATTTAGTACATCAAAGGCGTGACGCGCGAGAGCACGTCGCCGATCTTCAGACAAGTCGGTCAGCCTGGTGTCGTTTTCTTCGTCAGCATCGTCTCGCCTGTAGGTATACGAAACGAGCTCAGCAAAAAAAGCCGGATCTTCCGAAAGAGCGGCGTGGAGGGTGGGTACCTTCGGATCGAACCCGAGTATCGGGAAGAATTGCCATTCGATATGAACAACGCGCTGACGCCCCACGGTGTCCCGGTGGCTCGCCAGCAGTGCGAAGAGACTCTTGAACGTGTATCGGCGAAGACGTTTAAATTCTGGGTCATCAAGTCCTTCCGCCAGAAGGGCTTCCGCCGCCTTAGCTGCAACATCAGCCCCCTCAACCGTGTCAATTTCCTTGGAATACAACATCAGGAAATCAATCGCCGCAGCGTTTCTACCCACTTCGATGAGTGACGCTGCGACCGCTAACACGTGCTCAAAAGTAAGCCCGAGTCCCCAGTATCTGAACTCCTTCCAGTAGTTTTCACGAACTTCGCCGCTTAATTGATCGAGTCTTTCCCACGCAAGCGTCGGATCGTCCAGTTCATTTAAGACTTTTGACTGGACGTGAAGGTCACCGGTTGCAGTCAGGAGGGCGTCCAACAATCCTTCTTGGGCTCTCAAGCGTTGTGCTAGGTAGGCCAACGCCACATCGACTTTTGGTGTGGCGCCTAGGCCGAGCCAGTCAATCATCTCGTTGTCCAAAGCAGTGGTGTGACTAGCCAATGCTGTGCCCACGCTGCGTGGGAAGGCAGTCTTAGCGGCCAACGTAGCTACTGCGTCGAGACCTCCTTCGTCTAAGATAAGGGCGATCGCTTCGTTTCGCATACGGGCCAAAGTGGCCTGATGAGCCTTAGGGTCATCATGGGTGGACCTGTCACCCAAAACCACCCAGTCCGATTCGAACAACCAAGCATTGGCCGTAACCGGCTCAACTGGTCGGATTGTCTCGGCTGCCTGTAAAAGCGATTGCAACTGCTCCTCAGGTAGCGTCCATTCTGCACTGCCATACTCTCGATGGTCGGCAATTTTGGAACGAATTGCTTCGAACACCTTGGCAAGACTCGCTTTGTCGGTTATTTTCTGCCCCAACACCGCAAGGCTTTGACCGAAGCGTTCCCTGTGTGAGTTTGAGACGATATCAAGCTTGTCGATAAAGGATATATAGCGCTCTGGGTCGTCGTTCAGATTGTCAAGGAGTAGGCCTGCAACGGTATCCAGGGCAGAAGCTCGCTCCTGATTCGTTATCCCGGGTGCCTTTTTCCAGTCCCTATACCGAGGACCGGAATGAACGAGATGCAACGAGGAACCGCGGTCAACTAGGGCGAGCATGAGCTCATTTGCCACAACAGGTTGTTCTTGCTTTATTCGTTCAAGGCACCGCATCCGGTCCTCCAAGCTTGCCGAGGTGTTCGGGTAGATAAAGTTGAAGATCCCGACAAGGCTCTCGCTTGGTCGGTTAGCCCATTCGCCGCCCGGGTCAAGCGAAGCTAGGCGGCTTAGGATTTCTGTCGCATGGTCAAAGTACTCGTTCGACCACGCCAAAGCTTCAAGTGCCCAGAGGAAAGAAGTGTGAGGCGAATCTTGTATGTTTCCAAATTCGTCTCTGCCATTGTCTTGGAACATTTTGGCGTGGAGAGGTTCATCCCCAACAAGTCCTTGACTCATTGCCTGCAAGAACGCATCCGGTGCAGCCTCCGCTAACAGGGGAAGGACGTCCCTCAGAGAACCCCATAATCTGTAAGAGCCATCCTCGTTGCATTGCCGGAAAAGGCTCGATACGACCACTTGGACCCATTGCGTTCCCTTCAAGTTCCCAGGTGCCGACATGACAGCCCCGGTGGCAGAAATGAGGGCCAGGGATTGAGCAAGGGCAGTACGTAAGGTGCCAGAGAATTTCCTCCTCACATTAAGTAGCCCTGCTTTCCATCGCTCTTTACTATCGAGATCAAGCGAAGGGTCCAGCTCACCAAACACTTCCAGAACAGCAACTCTGAACGCATCGATGTCGTCCCGGGTCAGGGCGGCGCCAACCATCGTCCAAGCGTCTTCTGGCGAAAGCACGTGCCAGCTTTCTTCGACGCGGGCAATAAACGGCATCTCGGGTGCCGCCGCCAGAAGAAGTGCTGATTCTTGGATATCGCTGTAAGGCCGAGCTAGGCACTGCTCCACAATGCGGCGATCTTCCGAGGAGTTGCCGTCCCAAGCACCAATTAGTAACAACCGCCGTCGAATGATGTCAGGAGCCATAGCCCAAGTCGGCGTTAGGGTTACAGGATTGAGGGCAATCGCTCTTCGCAACGCCAGAAGGCTGCGGCGCGCAAGCGTGCCGAACGATTGAGCTCTATCGCGAGGCAATGTGGCTGTCGTTAGTTGGGCTTCAACTTCCTCCCCGTCTAGCGGAGGAACTTCTACATCGCCTTGGACACCCGGTAGTGCTACTGCTACAAGCTGATGCGGATGCTTCTGCGGTAGCTCTGCTGCTAGGGACGCATGAGACAAAAGCAAAATAAGTGGTTGGGGTTGTCTTGCCAGCCTCGCCAGGCTTTCCGCGTTTGAGACGAAGAGAGTACGGGCACGTAAGGTAACGGCCTCCGGGGAAGCATCGAAATCAAGACAGGCAGCCACGAATGCTTGGGCCTCTTCCGTCCTGAGCTCGCCGCCCAAGGTCGTCATTCCTTCGCCAGCGGACATCCTCGTCAAGAAATTACTTGCTGCAGACTTCCTCCCAGCCAAAACCACATTCGAGTCCAAGGGGACGCTTGTCGAAGGTAGCCAAGTGTCCTCCCACCATGCTTCGACAGGGCGGACCCCTGGCATGGACTTCCCCAATTGTTCGGCAAGCCAAGCTTCGGTGGCCGGAGCGAACTCTAACCATGCATGGATGCTGTCAAGGTTATAAGCTATGACCTTCTTCCAGCGTCCTTCCCCCGATCTCTGGTTCTGCCAAGTACGGGCTTTCGTCCAGGGGACCAGTATCGCCTGGACGTAGGTGATGTCCTTCGCGCTGACTCCGTCGGGACCCACTATGCGCTTTTCATAGTCGTCGTTAGCTTTAGTTTGGCCCCCTCCGACCGATAACTCCCAAACGGATGTTCCCAGCGGAACGAAGGAGCTAACTTGGCCAGTCGTTACGACACCATCAAAGCCTCCAGCAGCTGTGCCGGAACC
Organism: Pseudarthrobacter phenanthrenivorans Sphe3; assembly: GCF_000189535.1. Taxonomy (NCBI): domain Bacteria; kingdom Bacillati; phylum Actinomycetota; class Actinomycetes; order Micrococcales; family Micrococcaceae; genus Pseudarthrobacter; species Pseudarthrobacter phenanthrenivorans. Next base: position 3,683,274 of record NC_015145.1, on the reverse strand, counting down.
GCCCGGCATGTCCAATTCCCTCAAATCTGCGGCAGTTTCGGCAATGAGCCTGCGAACGAGAAGGGGAAAAGTAGTATCAAAGCCAGCTGATCCTGCGGCATGCCGCAAATCATCGCGAGTAATGGACATAAATGTTCGCACTGGGACAGCATAAGTTTCTGGTCATTGCCTGTCACGCACGTAGGTGTTGTGGGCTCGAAAGACATTCTTCATGCCCCTGAAGTAGGATCCTCGTGACATCATGAGCCGCTACAGCGGCGGTACGACCGAACAATCCTTCCCTAGTCACGACCGTAGTCAGCGGCAATTGCCCTTGTCCTTCGTCACCTCCTGCCGATAAGCGGCGCGTACGCAGCCCCTCGCCGCCGTAGTACACGGACACACAGCGCAACGTTGCAGCCGCCACACGTAACCTGTTTAGATGCCTCGTTTTGCGCTTGATATTGAGTCCGTGCCCCGTCCTGCCCGTGCGCAGGAGCTTCTGGACGCAGTGAACCACCGGGTCGTCATTGCCGACGGCGCCATGGGCACCATGCTGCAGGGCCGGGACCTGTCGCTCGAAACGGACTTCCAGAACCTCGAGGGCTGCAACGAGATCCTCAACGACACCCGCCCGGACGTCATCGCGGACATCCACGACGCGTACTTCGCCACGGGCATCGACGCCGTCGAAACCAACACCTTCGGCGCCAACTGGTCCAACCTCTCCGACTACGGCATCGACGACCGCATCGCAGAGCTCGCCCTCAAGGGCGCCAAAATCGCCCGCGAACGCGCCGAGGCAGCCGAAGAAACAGACGGACGCATGCGTTGGGTTCTCGGTTCCATGGGCCCTGGCACCAAGCTCCCCAGCCTCGGCCACACCAGCTATGACTACCTCAAGCAGACCTTCGCCCTTCAGGCAGAGGGCCTCATCGACGGGGGAGCGGACGCCTTTCTCATCGAAACCAGCCAGGACCTCCTGCAGACCAAAGCCGCGGTCAACGGCTGCAAGCAGGCCATCGTGTCCCGCGGCATCCGCCTCCCCATCTTCGTGGAGGTGACGGTCGAGACCACCGGAACCATGCTCATGGGCTCCGAAATCGGCGCCGCACTCACCGCCCTGGAACCGCTCGGCGTCGACGCCATCGGCCTGAACTGCGCCACCGGCCCGGACGAGATGAGCGAGCACCTCCGCCACCTCTCCAAGCAGTCCTCCGTGGCCATCGCCTGCATGCCCAACGCGGGCCTGCCCATCCTGGGCGCCAACGGCGCGCACTACCCGCTCACCCCCACCGAACTCGCCACCGCACACGAGCAGTTCGTCCGCGAATTCGGCCTGGGCCTGGTGGGCGGCTGCTGCGGAACGACGCCGGAACACATGGCCGCCGTCGTCGAACGCCTTGCCCCCTTCCGCACCCGCAAGACGGACGCCGTCAGCAGCGGCCCAGCCCGCGTCCCCACCGAACGCGAGGCCGGCGTCGCCTCCCTCTACCAGCACGTGAACTTCGACCAGGACGCCTCCTACCTCGCCATCGGTGAGCGCACCAACGCCAACGGCTCCAAGGCGTTCCGCCAGGCCATGCTCGAAGAGCGCTGGGACGACTGCGTGGACATCGCCCGCGAGCAGATCCGCGTGGGCGCGCACCTCCTGGACGTCTGCATCGACTATGTAGGGCGCGACGGCGTCGCTGACATCAAGGAGGTCGTCTCGCGTTTCGCGTCGGCCTCCACCCTCCCGCTCGTCATCGACTCCACCGAACCGCCCGTCCTGAAGGCCGGCCTGGAACTCATCGGCGGCCGCCCGGTGGTCAACTCCGTCAACTACGAAGACGGCGACGGCCCGGACAGCCGCTTCGCGCGCATCATGCCGCTCGTCAAGGAACACGGCACCGCCGTGATCGCTTTGACCATCGACGAACAGGGCCAGGCCCGCACCACCGAGGGCAAGGTGGCCATCGCCTCCCGCCTCGTCGACGCCCTGGTGGGCGAATGGGGCATGCGTGTTGAGGACATCATCGTGGACGCCCTGACCTTCCCCGTCGCCACCGGCCAGGAAGAGACCCGCCGCGATGGCATCGAAACCATCGAGGCCATCCGCCAGATCACCGCCAAGTACCCCGGTATCAACACCACGCTCGGCGTCTCCAACGTGTCCTTCGGCCTGAACCCGGCCGCGCGCATCGTCCTGAACTCCGTGTTCCTGCACGAGGCCGTGCAGGCGGGCCTGACCAGCGGCATCATCGACGCCGCCAAGATCGTGCCGCTCGCCTCCCTGCCGGAGGAGCAGCGTAAGGTGGCCCTCGACCTCGTCTGGGACCGCCGCGAATACGACGCCGAGGGCAACACCACCTACGATCCGCTCGCCATCATGCTGGACATGTTCGCCGGCGTCGACACCGCAGCGCTCAAGGACCAGCGCGCCGCCGAACTCGCCGCGCTGCCCACCGGCGCGCGCCTGGAACGCCGCATCATCGACGGCGAAGGCAAGGGCCTCGAAGAGGACCTGGACCTGGCCCGCAGCGAGGGCATGACCCCGCTCGGCATCATCAACGACCACCTGCTCGAAGGCATGAAGGTGGTGGGCGAGCGCTTCGGCGCCGGCGAGATGCAGCTGCCGTTCGTGCTGCAGTCCGCCGAGGTGATGAAGAACGCCGTCGCCCTGCTCGAGCCGCACATGGAGAAGTCGGATTCGTCCGGCAAGGGCACCATGGTGATCGCCACCGTGCGCGGCGACGTCCACGACATCGGCAAGAACCTGGTGGACATCATCCTCACCAACAACGGCTACAAAGTGGTCAACATCGGCATCAAGCAGGGCATAGCCGAGATCATGGCCGCGGCCGAGGAACACAACGCGGACGTGATCGGCATGTCCGGGCTGCTGGTGAAATCCACCGTGGTGATGAAGGAGAACCTCGCCGAGCTGCAGTCGCGCGGGCTGGCGAAGAAGTGGCCGGTGATCCTCGGCGGCGCTGCCCTGACTCGCGCCTACGTGGAGCAGGACCTGGCCGAACAGTTCGACGGCGTGGTCCGCTACGCCAAGGACGCCTTTGAGGGCCTCGCCCTCATGGAGCCGCTGGTCCGCGTGGCCCGCGGCGAGTCGCCGGACGACGTCGGCCTGCCGCCTTTGAAGAAGCGCATCCACAAGGGCGGCGCCAAGTTCACGGTGACCGAGCCGGAGGCAATGCCCGGCCGGTCCGACGTCGCCACTGACAACCCGGTGCCCGCGCCGCCGTTCTGGGGCACGCGCATCGTCCGCGGCGTCTCGCTCCACGAGTACGCCGCCTTCCTTGACGAGCGTGCCACCTTCATGGGGCAGTGGGGGCTCAAGCCCGGCCGCGGCGAGGACGGCGCCTCCTACGAGGAACTGGTGGAACGCGAGGGCCGGCCGCGCCTGCGCTACTGGCTGGACCGCATCCTCGGCGAGGGCATGCTGGACGCGTCTGTCGCCTACGGCTACTTCCCGGTGGTTTCCGAGGGGGAGCAGGTGGTGGTGCTGCACCACGGGGAGGATCACGACGGCGTCCTCGGCACGCCGGGGCTCCTCGCCCCGGACGGTGGTTCAGGCGGTCCGATCGGCACCGACCGGCTGCGCTTCGACTTCCCGCGGCAGCGCCGCGACCGGCACCTGTGCCTGGCCGACTTCGTGAAGTCGCGCGAGTCCGGGCAGATCGACGTGCTGCCGGTGCAGCTGGTCACCGCTGGCTCGAAGATCGAGGAGTTCACCTCCAAGATGTTCGCCGCCAACCAGTACCGCGACTACTACGAGCTCAACGGCCTGGTCATGCAGCTCACCGAGGCGCTGGCCGAGTTCTGGCATGCCCGGATCCGCAAGGAGCTGGGCTTCGCCGCCGAGGAGCCCAAGGACACGGCAGGGTATTTCAAGCTTGACTACCGCGGTGCCCGGTTCTCGCTCGGCTACCCCGCGTGCCCGGACATGGAGGACCGCCGCAAGGTGACGGAGCTGCTGAAGCCCGAGCGGATGGGCGTGGTTCTGAGCGACGAGCTGATGCTGCACCCCGAACAGTCCACCGACGCGTTCGTGTTCCACCACCCGGAGGCGCAGTACTTCAAGGTGTGATTTGGGTGTCGCGGCCGTGCGCGGGGTGGAGCGCGCCTCCCGGGGCGCGGAAGGGCAGCTGGGCTCTGCCTACCTACAAGCAGGCTCGAGTTCTGGACCTTGATGAGTAGGGGTCTTCGGGTGACTTGCAGGCAGTGACCGGGCAGTGACCGGGCAGTGCCCGAAGGGCGCTTTGGAAGCCACAACGCCAGCACAGATTTTGAGGGGCAGTCTGACGACAGAGTGCCGTGTACTTTCTTATTAGGCAGGCCAATCGACCTCTTTTCGGACAGTGCTGCGCTTTTAGTCGCGCGACCACCATATGATGTCCTCCAGGACCCGCGGGGGGGTGCCTCTATGGTTTTCGTCAAGCGGCTGAGGGTAGCCGGGGTTCGTAGAAGGTGCTGTCCCTGAGCATGGCGTAGAGGGTGTCGCAGCGGCGGCGGGCGAGGGCGATGAGAGCCTGATTGTGGCGTTTGCCTTCTGCTCGTTTCCGGTCGTAGTAGGCCCTCGACAGCGGATCCTTCAAGGCCGCGAAGGCGGAGAGGAACAGGGCTCTTTTGAGAATCTTGTTTCCCTTCCGGGATGGGTGGTCACCGCGGATGGAAGACCCTGATCGCCAGGTCACCGGGGCCAGGCCTGCGTAGGAAGCCAGGTGCCCTGCGGAGGCGAAGTCCTTCCCGACGATCTCGGTGAGGATCCGTGCTGCGGTCCTGACGCCGACCGCCGGGAGCGACGTCAGGACCGGGTGAAGAGGGTGGGCCTCCACGAGGGCTTCAACCTGGGCGAAAACGGTGTCCCGCGATTCGCGGATATCGGCGAGCATCCGCGCCAGTTGGGGCAGCACGATGGTCGCAGCGTTCGTTCCGACCACTGTCACCGTTTGCTGGTCCAGGGCCTCGATGATCTCGCCGGCAAGACGTTCACCCATCCTGGGTGCGAGCTTCTTGAGCCGGTTTCCGATCCTGCGCCGGCCGGCATGGCGGAGGGCTTCGGGGGTCGGCCAGGTCCGCAGCAGATCCAACACGGCAGGGTGGTCCAGGCGCGGGCCGAGGACACGCTCCAGTGCCGGATGGATCTGGGTCAGGAGGCCTCGGATCCGGTTCGATGTCGCGGTGGCCTGTTTGGCCAGGTCGTCGTCGAAGCCGCAGAGCATGGTCAGTTCGGCGAGTTGTTCGTCGGCGATCTGGATGGATCGCAGTGTGTGCGGCATGGTCCGGGCCGCTGCGGCGATGATGAACGCGTCCCTTGCGTCGGTTTTCGCTTCGCCGGGGTGCAGGTCCGCCATCCGGCGCATCGCCAGCCCGGGAAGGTATCCGACGGTGACACCGGCGGCCTGGGCGACCGCGACCGGCAACGCACCGATCGTCGCGGGCTGGTCAACCACGAGCAGGATCCTGCCGTGTTTGTCCAGCGACGCCAGTATTTCGCGCAGCCTGAGCTCGTCGTTGGGTAAAGCCTTGTCGAAGAGCTTCTTCCCGGCCCGGTCCACGGCAACGGCGTGGTGCTCGCCCTTGCCGACGTCCAAGCCGATGAAGACATCAATGCTTTCGTGGTTTCCGATCACCTGTACCTCCCAGTCGCAGCAGCTGATACCTGTGCTGGACTGTCCTCGGTGTCAGAGCCCGGCATCCACGTTACGCACGACGATCCCAAACTGTCCTGCCTCTATTAGCGGTCTCTCCGGCACCTACCGGACCCCGGTGACAACACCCCCCGGATCATTGACGACTGGGGGCGGCAATCATGCCGGGGCCGGCAGGCCAGCACACCCTCATCCTGCAACAGGAACGGGCTACGAAAAAGGTAACGTGGGGGTCGCCGCGGAATAAAGTACGCTGCCAAATAAGAATGGACATGGACAACCGCGGTCGCGGTGGGGTGCTGAAAGATGGATCAAGGAGACTTGCATGCTTGAACGAGCAGGAACACGCGCCTTTCGCTACAACCTTCATGAGGGCTCACCGCTGCAGATGCAGTGGCTTTTCTTCGGTCAGTCAGAACTTCCGGTAGCGGTCCAAATTTGGGAGCTACCACCCGGTGGCTTTGAGGGCATGCATTCACATGGCGAGCCCGGCCGCCCTCTGGAGGAAATATACGTTGTCACAGAGGGCACAGGGCAAATGACCGTCGACGACGAGATTTATTCGCTTGCAGCCGGTGATGCTGTCATGGCCAAGGTGGGGACCCGACATGATCTACGCAATACCGGAAAGGGGCCGCTGAAGGTGCTAGTCGTCTGGGGTGAACCTCGTCCCATCGATTACTCGGACTTCGGATCGGCCAAGATGGCACGGGAGGCAAGAACCGATTTCCCCTAGATAGAACCGGGGATTTGGGCCGCGCATGGGTTGCCATGGCGTCCAGCACAAACACCGTCGCCTGCGCGGTGCTACGGACGAGGGTGCCGCTGATTGCTGAGACTGCTCCCTGCGCTGCCGTAGCATCCGGTCATCCGGCAGAAGCAGCTGTGACACTCGAGGGCTCAGTTGGGACCGACCCGAAGGGCCGAGCTGTTCTACCGCGAACAGCCTTTGCGATCAGAGGCCTTCCCGTTGCCTCCAACATATGGGTGAGTATGTCTGCTCACTACGGGCTATTGGCACGGCCGGCTCGTCAGCATTCCTGTTCCCAGCTCGTCTGGCTGTTGGCTCGGGAGAAGGACGCACGCGCTATGTTGTGCTTTCCGCGATGGTCACCCCAACATCAGATACGATCTTGTTTTCAGAAAGAAGCTCTAAGGGATCCTGCTGTTCGGAACTGTCGTCAAAGGCAAGGCGGTAGCGTTCAGCGGAGCGAATGATGTGCCTGCGCATTTCGTACGAAGCCTCTTCCGGGTCGCCGCGCCGGATGGCGTCAAGAATTGCCTGGTGTTCATTCAGCGCCTCTATGCGAGTGTTGTCGGCATGGGACAGCCTGAAAAGCCGAACGTGGATGTATAGCCTTTCAAGAGCATCGCGGATTAGCTCGTTGCCGCTGCCCGCAGCGATTGCATCATGGAAGTCGTGATCATCCTGGGCGAACTTGACGTACGTTTGTCCGTCGCTCATCTCGCTGTTGGACATCTGGTCCGCTAGGTCTTGCAGCTCTGCAATCTCCTTCCTTCCCATACATTGCGCGGCTTTACGGCTTACGACCGGTTCCAATGCGAGGCGTATCTCCACGAGATTTTCAAACTGACTGCGAGTCATTTTCGGCGCAACGCGATAACCGGCGTTGTGGCTCCTAACGACAAGGCCGTTCACTTCAAGCCGGCCCAGAGCCTCACGTACGGGAGTAGGAGAAACAGCAAGTTCCCGTGCGAGTGTATCGATGGTGATCTTTGAACCCGGCTTGATGTCCGGTGAGATCAACTTGGATAAAAGGGCGTTGTAAACCTCCCGCGCGAGGGGCTTTCCGTTGCCGGCGGCATCTCTGGCCCCATGACTCACGCCTTCCATCCCACTCCTAAGTTCGAAATTCTTTCGTTCACGAAAATCGTTGACACACTTCTCATCATACTCGTAGGCTTCAGATCAGATCGTATTTGATTCTACGACCAATGGAGGTTGAAGTGCCAACGCAGGCTGCCGGACTTACCGAAGAAAACGTAGTTGAGGAACCGGACAGTAGGCTTGTCGCGATGCTCCGTTCGCCGTCGGAGATTCTTTTTGGCACCGGGCAGCGAGGCGCGCTGGGGCGGGTTGCTAGACGGTACGGCTCGAGGGCGTTTGTCTGTGCGGATCCCTTCTTAGCTGACGGCAGCCATTTTAAAGAGCTAATCGAAGGCCTCAGGGAAGCCGGGCTCTCGGTGGTTACCTTCACAGAAGTTGTTCCAGACCTACCTGTTGACGGTGTTGCCGCGGCCGTTGCTGCCGCCAGGCAGTGCGGTGCGGACGTTGTCATTGCCATAGGCGGAGGCAGCTGCATCGATCTGGCAAAAGTCACGGCGCTGCTCCTCTCCCATGGAGGAGAGCTTGAAGACTACTACGGTGAGTTTCGTGTTCCGGGACCGGTAGTTCCTATCATAGCCGTCCCTACAACGTCAGGAACTGGATCGGAAGTGACGCCAGTCGCGGTTGTTACGGACCCGCGGCGAACGAGCAAGATCGGAATTTCGAGTCCCTATCTGATCCCGGATGTGGCTATTTGCGACCCCATACTAACCCTTAGTTGTCCTCCCGCCGTCACTGCTAGCTCAGGCACTGATGCGCTGTCCCACTGCATCGAGGCCTACACCGCGGTTCGCAGGTCGAGTGACCCTAGCCTAAGTGCGTCTCGTGTATTCGTAGGGCGGGGGGAGATCACCGATGCTTTTGCCCTAACGGGTCTTAGGCATATCGTGGCTGGGCTTCAGACCGCCTGTATCGAACCCTCTAATATTCCTGCCCGTTCTCGGGTGATGCTCGGATCGCTAATGGCTGGGTTGGCCTTCGGAACAGCCGGTACAGCTGCAGCACATGCCATCCAGTATCCACTTGGGGCGCTGACGCATACCCCCCACGGCGTAGGAGTGGGGGCAATCCTTCCCTTCGTCATGGAGTTCAACCTCAAACAGCGGGTTCCCGAGATGGCGGCCATCAGCCGCATTTTCGGTGTGGAGGCCGTCACCGAAACGGAACTGGCAGCGAAAGCTCCGGACGCCGTGGCGCGATTCCTCGCAGGGATCGGAATCCCTTCCAACCTGGCGGACCTCGGCGTTCCCGAGGAGCGACTGGACTGGGTCGCAGAACAGTCGATGAAAGCTACTCGCCTTGTACAAAACAATCCGGAGACTCTGACGGTGATGGGGGTGCGGGGCATTCTGCAGGCAGCCATGAGTGGACCAGTGGACGGAAGCGCCAGCTTGGCGTCAGGAATAACAGGAAGAGAGCTATGACAACCTCAATTGACGCCCCTCCAGCGAGACTGCTTATAGGTTCTGAATGGGTGGACAGCACGGATGGAAACACGTTTGCGGTCTACAACCCGTCCAATGAGGAAGTCTTGGCAGAGGTTGCGGACGCTTCAGAGACTGACGCTGTAGAGGCACTCGTAGCCGCCAAGGCTGCTGCAGCAGCGTGGAGCACCACGCCGGCTCGGATTAGGAGCGACATCCTGCTGAGCGCTTTTCATCGGATAATCGAGCGCCGCGAAGAGTTGGCCGGACTCATCTCGCTCGAAAACGGCAAGAGCCTCAAGGATGCCCGGGCAGAGGTTTGCTACGCTGCCGAATACTTCCGTTGGTACGCCGAAGAGGCTGTACGCCTGCGAGGGGAGCTATTCGAAAACCCCACTGGCACTAACCGGGTTCTCGTAAGCTACGAACCCGTCGGTATCTGCGTACTCGTAACGCCCTGGAATTTTCCAGCGGCAATGGCCACCAGAAAAATTGGTCCTGCATTGGCTGCCGGCTGCACAGCAATTTTGAAGCCGGCCGCGGAGACGCCGCTGACTGCCCTGAAAATCGCGGAAATCCTCCTCGAAGCAGGCCTTCCACCGGGCGTGTTGAACGTCCTTCCGACGAGCAATGCCGGAACAGTGGTCAACTCCCTGCTTGAGGATGATGACGTACGTCTGCTTTCCTTCACGGGGTCCACAGAAGTAGGCCGCATGCTCCTGGCGCGGGCGTCAGGAAAAGTACTCAAGACAGCGATGGAATTAGGCGGCAACGCACCGTTCATCGTTCTGGATGATGCGGACCTGGAGGAAGCCGTCGATGGAGCGATGATCGCCAAGATGCGTAACGGAGGCCAGGCATGTACAGCGGCCAACCGCTTCTACGTGCATCGCTCCCTGCACGACAGGTTTGTAGAGAGCTTCGTCAGCCGGCTCAGGGATGTACAGGTTGCTGACGGGTTTTTGGAAGATACCCAGTGCGGGCCCCTGATTAACAGCGAGGCCGTCACCAAAGTCCATGGGCTGGTAGTGGACGCGATCACACACGGCGCCGAGTGCGTGCTGGGCGGGGCGCCGCTTGACAGGAAGGGACACTTTTACCCCCCTACCCTCCTGGTAAACGTGCCGGAGAACGCGGACATCTTGAAGGAGGAAGTGTTCGGCCCGGTGGTCTCAATCGTCGCCTTCGATACGGATGCCGAAGCAGTTGTTGCTGCAAACGCAACACAATACGGGCTCGTTTCCTACCTCTACACGGGGAATCTTGAGCGTGGCCTGCGGATGTGTGGGGAGTTGGAGGCCGGGATGATTGCTCTCAATCGTGGGCTGGTTTCAGACCCATCGGCACCATTCGGCGGCATCAAGCAGAGCGGACTGGGCCGGGAAGGCTCCCGAGAGGGCCTTCTGGAATACGTCGAGGCCAAGTACGTCGCGACGAACTGGTAAGAACCTGTTTTCTCAGAACCCACTAACAAACCAACAAATAAGGAAAGGCAACACCGTGGAATACAAGGAAATTGAGAAGCTGTTTGAGGGCCTGCGAGTGTCCGATGTGCGGGACGGTATGGATTGGATTGGCCTCTTTAGCAAGGGAACTGTCTCCCGCGATATCCGTCCCCTCTTTGAGGGAGCAAGACTGGCAGGACCGGCACTGACCGTTCATTCGATGCCCAGCCACAAACAAGCACCCCCGCTGTCGCCGGACGAGTACACCGAGTGGGCACGAAATTACTGGTACAAGGAAGTCCACATCGAGCCTTTTGCAGAGGAGATCAAGCCGGGCGACGTCGTCGTTCTCGACAGCCCTGACTTGGGAGTGGGCCAAATAGGGTCCTGGAACTCATTGTTCTGGTACACCAAGGGCGCTCAGGGAATCGTGACTGCCGGCGGTTGCCGTGACACGGACGAAGTCCGCCTGCAGAACGTTCCAGTCTTCGCGCAGTACGTCAACCAGACCATGACGCAAGGCCGAATGGAGTACGACTCGCACAACGTGCCCATCAGTGTCGGCGGCGTGCGCGTCAACCCAGGGGACATCGTGGTCGGTGACGGTGATGGTGTGATCGTCGTCCCGCAGGAACACGCGGAGGAAGTCGCCAAATACGGCCGCCAGGAGCTCGAAAACGACAAGGCGGGCCGCCGGAAGATGTACGAACAACTGGGCTGGGCTCTGGATCACACCACCAAGTAGTGGATGTCTGCCGCTTTGGCCAACTCTGCACGGTTTAAAGGAGAACTTATGCGAGTCGGATTTGTGGGTTTAGGCGATATAGGAATGCCCATGGCCCAGCGCCTGATCGAACAGGGCTTTAGTGTTATCGCGCTGGACACCGATGGGGCGAAAAGCGCCGCATTGGCATCCTCCGGCGCAGAGGTGGCGGAAGCGGCAGCAGATCTGTACGACTGCGACGTCGTCGGTCTTGCAGTTCCAGATGACAGCGCTGTGGAAGAGATTCTTCTGGCGAACGGTCTCCTGGACGGTCTGGCCGAAGGATCAGTGGTGCTGATCCACAGCACAATCCTGCCGGAAACGGCTAGGCGGTTGGCGGAGCAGGGGGCGCGTCGTGGCGTAACGGTGAGCGATGCACCGGTAAGCGGCGGCGCCGCCCGTGCCAGACAGGGTGACCTTGCAGTGATGCTCGGCGGCGACCCACAGGTGATGACAACGGCCGGTAAGGTGCTTGACGCTCTGGCTTCCAACGCCGTGCACCTGGGTCCGAGCGGAGCTGGAGCAGCGACCAAGCTGGCGAACCAGCTTGCAATGCTCGCAGCCCTGGCTGCCCTGCATGAGGGTCTTTCCTTGGCGGAACATTATGGTGCCGAAGAAAAGACCGTGCTTCAGGTTCTGGGCTACGGCACAGGAAGCTCGTGGGTCGGCCAGAACTGGGGATTTTTTGACGATCTCGTCCGTACTTACAACGCAACCGGGGTCCCTTTGAAGAATCGGCCTTGGAGCAAAGACCTATGGGATGTGGTTGCAAGCGCTCGAGCCGCTGAACTGCGGGTCCCCCTTGCCGGCGTCCTGTCGCAGGTCTTACCGGACGCCGTCGAGCAGCATTCTTCCCCCGAAGCGAAGGGAAAGTAGGCGCGTGTCACATGAAACAAAGGTGCCGACTGGTGTGATGGCTGTCAACGAAGCCTCCAAGACCGATCCGACAATTCCAGACCGCGCGAAGGCGCTCCGCCGCAGAAAAAGGAAACAGGCCTTTTCTGCCTATCGCTTCCTCACGCCATGGTTCTTGGGACTGATACTCATCGTCCTGGGACCCATGCTGGCTTCGCTGTACCTATCTTTCACCCGCTTTGAACTGATCGGAACGCCCGATTGGATCGGAACCAAGAACTACGAGCGGATGTTCACGGATGACACGCGTTTCCTGCACTCAGTCCAGGCCACGCTGCTTTATTCAGTAGTGAGCGTCCCGGCGATCCTGATTTTTTCGCTGCTCCTCGCGGTCTTCCTGAACCACGGAATCAGATTCCTTAGCGTCTACCGCTCCTTGTTCTACATCCCCTCGCTACTGGGTGGCAGCGTCGCCATCGCCGTCCTGTGGCTGGAAATTTTTGGCAGAGAAGGCCTCGTCAACGACGTTCTCAAAGTCATTGGCATTGACCATGGCAGTTGGGTCGGTGACCCGAGTACAGCGTTAGGCACGGTGGTCGTTCTGGCCACCTGGACCTTTGGCAGCACCATGGTGATATTCCTAGCTGGCTTGCGCCAGATTCCGCAGTCCTACTACGAAGCGGCTAGAGTCGACGGCGCCAATGCCTGGCAGCGGTTCTGGAGCATCACCTTCCCCATGCTGACACCGGTCATCTTCTTCAACGGTTTGCTGACCATAGTGCATTCTTTCCAGTCATTCACCCCGGCATTCGTTATCAGCGGAGGAACGGGGCAGCCTGCAGATTCACTGCTGCTGTACACCGTCTATCTCTATCAGCGCGGCTTCGTTGACTTCCAGATGGGGTACGCATCCGCCTTGGCCTGGGCCCTGCTGGCGGTACTCGGACTCATTGCTGGCTTCATCTTCTGGAGTTCCCGCTTCTGGGTCTATTACGGGGAGGAATCATGACCGCAACACTCGAAAAGGCACCGCGGCGCTCGTTCAGCATTATTCCGACGCGGCCCACCAAAAACCGTCTCCTTGCAGCCTGGGCTCGTCATGCCGTCACCATCGGTCTTCTGGTGATCATGCTCTACCCCGTCATCTGGATGGTTGATTCCTCGTTTCGTCCTAATTCTGAGATCGGAGGGAACCTGCCCTTCGTAGGAACATTTACCCTCGAGAACTACATCGCCGGGTTAACACCAAGTTCGTCACTTAATTTCGGCAGGTTCTTTTTCAACTCCTTCACTATCGCGATCCTGTGCGTCCTGGGCAATCTGTTCGCCTGTTCCCTGACCGGCTACGCTTTTGCCCGCCTTGAGTTCCCGTTCAAAAAGGTCCTCTTCGCAATACTCATGGCTACGCTGCTGCTGCCTTACCAGGTCACGCTTGTTCCGCAATACATCCTCTTCAATGAATTGGGCTGGCTGAACACTTACCTGCCGCTCATCGTTCCAAAGTTCCTGGCAGTCGATGCGTTCTTCATCTTCCTGCTGGTTCAGTTCATCCGTGGCCTGCCCAAAGATATGGACGAGGCCGCCCGGCTGGACGGCTGTGGTGACTGGGGCATCTTCTGGCGCGTCACGCTGCCCCTGCTGGGACCCGCACTCGCCACGACTGCGATGTTCACCTTCATCAACACTTGGAACGACTTCTTGGGACCAACTCTCTACCTCAGCGACCCTGAGAATTACACCGTCCCCCAAGTGCTCGTAATGTTTATCGATTCAACCGGCCAGTCCTCGGTTGGGGCATTGTTCGCTATGGCCACGCTTTCGATCACGCCCTTGGTCGGGTTCTACCTCTCTGCGCAGCGCTTGCTGACCCAGGGAATCGCAACAACCGGCATCAAATAACTCATCCGTCACTAAAGGAGAAACACTTTGAAGAATCAACGGCTGGCGATGGTGGCAGCAGCTGCGGTCGTGACTATGGCTCTGAGCGCTTGCGGAGGGGGCGGCGGCAGTGCACCCGCACCCGCTGCTGACGGTCCCGTCGAAGGGACTATCCAATACTCTTGGTGGGGCGGTCCTGCGCGTAATGACCGCACCCAGGCAGTCATCGACCTCTACAAGAAAGCCCACCCCGAGGTCACGGTCGAGGGCACAACTTCCGATTACGGCGGTTACTGGCAAAAGATCAGCGTGCAAGCAGCGGGAAAAAACCTGCCTTGCATTCCGCAAGTCCAAAACACGACAATGGCGGAGTATGCCGACCGGGGCTCGTTGCTACCCCTTGACGACCTCGTTGAGAGCGGCGCGATCAACGTGACTGATATTCCTGCGAGCGTGATCGACAGCGGGCGGGGCGCCGACGGCAAGCTATACATGATTCCCTACGGCATGGCTTTTGGTTCCGTCCTTGTCAACGAAACCCGGGCTCAGGCTGCCGGCGTCGAACTTCCGCAGAAGGGCTACGACTGGGCGTTTTTGTCGGAATGGCTGAAGTCCATCTCCGAGAAAACCGGCAAGGCTGAAGCGCCCCTGCTTGGCGGAATCGACAACACGTTCAGCGCTTGGGTGCGGAGCCACGGCGAAGACCTCTTCAAGGACGGGAAGCTTGGATTCTCCGAATCCACCGTCGTCGACTTCTGGAAGTACTCGGAAGACCTCAAGAACTCGGGAGCAAGCCTGAAAGCCGAACAGGCAGCAGAGACAAGGTCTCAGGCCGTTGAGCAAGGCGACTTTGCAAAGGGAAACCAGTCCACGATCTTCTGGCCCGCGAATGCACTCGGCACTCTGCAGGCGACCATCGACAAGGCAAAACCCGGTGACAAGCTGGCTGCCTACCCATTGCCGGAAGGGCCCAGCGGTGGAGGCACTGCACTTCTGGCATCCGGGCTCGCTATTTCCAAAAACTGCGACAACGTAGCGACTGCGGCATCTTTCATTGACTTCTTCGTCAATGATCCCGAGGCTTCACTGGCGTACGGCTCCGACAATGGTGCCAACACTCAGACGAGGAACCTCGCCGCTTTGATCCAGGATCCGAAAACTTCGCCGGCAAAGCAAGCCGAACTCAAGCTCTATCAGCAGATTGTGGACGAGGGAGTCGCTCCCGCCGTCTATCTAAAAGGCTACGCAAGCATTTTCACGGACATGCTCAACCGCCACTACCAGCAGGCTGCCTTCGGGCAGGTTTCCATTGAGGAGGCCGCGAAGGCCTTTATGGAGGAGGCAAATGGCCTTCTTGGATGAGGGGCCAACCAAGGGAAGCCAGCGCTCCCACCTTTAGACGATCCTGAGGTGCGGGTTACCTGGCGGAAAAACGATCGGCAATCAGTCGAGGACCTTATCGACGAAAGCCATCGGGTTGTTCGACTAAAGGGGCGGGGAGGAACATAGCTCCCCGCCCCGGCACAACAGAAAAAGGAAAGGCAACGATGGAACGCCAAGCACTTGCTGGCATGCGCGTCATAGATCTCACGCAGGTCATGGCGGGTCCCTTTTGTACGATGCTGCTGGCGGATATTGGGGCGGACGTTATTAAGGTGGAACCACCAGGAGGTGGTGACCAGACCCGTCACTCCTGGGGCAGGTCAGGGAAGGGAACGGACGGGCCGGCTTTCTTCGCACTGAACCGAAACAAACGCAGCGTAGTTCTTGATCTCCGCTCCGACGACGGGCGGAAAGATTTCCGCACCTTAGTCAAGGACGCCGATGTTGTCATCGAAAACTTCCGCCCAGGAGTGGCTGCCCGGCTGGGCATTGACTACGAGACCCTCAAGGAAATTAATCCGGGTCTGATCTACGCGAGCATCTCGGGCTTCGGCCAATCGGGCCCCTACTCAGCCCGTCCGGGTTATGATCTGATCGCCCAAGGGATGTCCGGAGTCATGAGCGTTACAGGCCAGCCTGGAGAGGCCCCCGCGAAGGCAGGGGTGCCGGTGGCAGACCTAGGATCCGGACTCTTCTGTCTCTACGGCATTCTTGCAGCCTATGTGCACAAACTAAAAACAGGCGAAGGCCAGCAGCTCGAGGCATCCCTCTTCGAATCGGCTGTGGCGCTGTCGGTCTGGGAAGCCACCGAGTACTGGGCCAGCGGAGAAGTTCCAGCCCGGACAGGATCGGCCCACAGGATGTCCGCGCCCTACCAGGCCTTCAAGACCGGCGACGGCTGGATGACGATCGGTGCCAACAACCAGCGGCTGTGGGGATTTCTGTGCGAGAGTCTCGGGCATCCAGAGTTGGCTGACGATGAGCGCTTTGCCACCAATCCCCAGCGCATGCACAACCGGGATTTGCTGGCGAAGACCATCGAAGAAATTCTCGCCCATCACGGAACTGATTACTGGGTGGAAAGACTGCTTGCGGGCGGCGTTCCTGCCGGTCCCATCCTGAATTACGACCAAGTCTTGAATGACCCGCACGTTATTGACCGGAACATGGTTCAAACCATTCCGCATCCAGTTGAGGGCGAGGTAAAGACTCTGGGCTTTCCGGTCAAGTTCTATGGGACCCCTGCACGCACCCGGCTCCACCCTCCGTTGATCGGTGAGCACCAGCACCAAGTGTTCGGCGACGGGAAATGAACGGAGAAATCATCGTTGAGCGGAACGGGCCGGTCGTAACGCTCACCCTCTCCAACCCGTCCAGGCGAAACTCCCTCACCTTCGCCATGTACGACCAGTTCGAACGTCAGTGCAAGGTGATCGCGGAGGACCCTGCAGTTCGAGTGCTCGTGCTCAGGGGAGCGGGAGGAAACTTCGCTGGCGGCACTGACATCCGACACTTCACTGCATTGACCAGCGGAGAACAGGGCGTCGAGTACGAGGCCTATATACGGCGGGTCCAAACGGCGCTCCTCGATCTCCGCATTCCGGTAGTTGCAGTTGTGGAAGGGGTCTGCGTCGGAGGCGGACTGGTGTTCGCAGCACTCAGCGACCTAGTCTACTGCACCCCTGACGCCCGCTTCGGCTCACCCATTGCTCACACGCTAGGAAACACGCTGTCTGCCGCTTCCCTCGCGCGTCTCCATGCCTGCTTCGGACGCCGCAGAACCAGCCAGATGCTGCTGACGGGGGAACTGCTGACTGCTCAGCAGGCCTTGGACGCCGGGTTCGTTACAGCCGTCGAGGACAGCCAGCTTGAGGCAAGAGTGGGCGAGTGCATCTCCGCGATACTGCGCACAGCTCCGCTCAGCATCCGATCCTTCAAGGAACTCGAACGTCGCATCGACCATGGGCATTCCATGGTGCCCACCGAGGACGTGTACGTGTCGGTCTACGGAAGCGCAGACTTCAGGGAAGGCGTGGAATCCTTCCTCGAAAAGCGCAAGGCCAATTTCAAGGGAGCATGATGATCAATTCAGACAATCCGCAAACAGCGGATCCGGCCCTCCGGACTCCCGCCTTGGCCGAAAATGCGGAAAGGTACGCGCCGCTGCGGGTGGGGTTGGTCGGCACCGGATGGGTTGCCCACCAACATGTCGCGGGATACAAAAGTGTTTCGGCTAGCAACGTAGCCGTGGTTGCAGCATGCGACCCCCGGGAAGACGTTCTGGAAGAGTTTGCTTCCAGGTACTCCATTCCCGGGCGGTATGTTAGCGCGACAGAAATGCTGGAGCGCGAAGAACTGGACGCCGTCGTCCTGCTCACCCCACCCGCGATCCGTGATGAAGTAATCTATCCGGCACTTGAACGTGGCAAACACCTGCTCATCGAGAAGCCATTTGCCGTGACGGGAGCGAAGGCGGCGGAATACGTAACTGCTGCTGACGCGGCCGGAGTGCAACTCGCGGTCAGCCAGAATTTTCGCTGGTTTCCCGAAATGCAATGGCTGGCATCGCGACTGAGATCACGCGACGCTGGCACGCCTCGGTATATTGACGCGAGAAGCTTTCAGAACCGCCCCCAGCAACCAGGGGTTTGGCGCGCCAATGAGTCAAAACTTGAGATGGCAATTTTCAGCATCCACCTCATCGACCGTATCCAATGGCTCGCCCCAGGAGCACCGACGTTTGTACGTGCAGTCACCCGCCGCAACGTTTCCTCCGGACTGCCGGGAGAGCAGTTCACCTCACTTTCTGTAGAATTTGACGACGACATGGTGGCGGATATGGTTTCGTCATGGATGAGCATCCGGCTCCCACTCAACGATCTGAGAGTTGACACAGATACTGGTTCGGCCTCCGTAAGCCGCACCCACCCCATGAGCGGAGAAGCAATAGGGGCAGCCCATTTCAGCGGGTCGGAGCCTGAATACCTTCAGTTCCAGGATTCGGAAAATGACACCCACTCATCCCAGTCCTATGGGGGCAGCATGCATGCGTTTGCCCATGCACTCAGGACCGGCCAGCCTGCCGCCCACAGCGGACGGAACAATCTTCGGACCATGGGCATCATGGAAGCTGCCTACCTCTCGGCCGACCGGGGCGGTGCTCCTGTCCACGTCGAAGAAGCCCTGGGACCGGCGTGGAGTGTGAGAAATTGAACCCGCCAGCCAAGCCAATTTGCGCCGCGCTTATTGGAGCAGGAAACAGTGGAAAGTTTTATCACCTCCCCCACCTCCGCGATCCAGCACGCTTCAACCTGCGCCTGGTCGTTGCCGAACATACTGATTCTGCCCTGGACGTGGCGCAGGATGTAGGAGCCGTGGCCTCCACTGACTGGCGAGACGCAGTTGACCGACCTGACATCGAACTGCTGGTCGTTGCCCTTCCCCATAAGATGCACCACCCGGTGGTTCTCGAGGCGCTCCGCAACGGTAAGCATGTACTCGTTGAAAAACCCCTGGCCTTAACCATCACTGCTGCCGATGAGATGGTCGAAGCCGCGCAACGGGCCGGCAGTGTGCTTCTTGTTCACCACCAAAGGCGATGGGAAGCGGACTTCGAAGCTATCCACGAGATAGTGAAGTCCGGTGAGATTGGAGAAGTGTGGAGGGCGAACGTCGCCCGAAGCCATCAGGGCCTTTATCACAAGCCGTCAAGACAACGCCCTCACGCCGGCGCTGAAATTGTGACATGGGCACATGAACAGAACCAAGGCGGTGGAATTGCCCAAGTGGTCGGTCCGCACCCAGTTGACCACTTACTTACCCTCGTGCACTCCGAGGTTACGGCTGTCACGGCTCAAACCCACTCTGCGGCTGGCGATGACGTCGAAGATTGGATCGGCATCGACCTACGTTTCGCCTCCCAGGCGACAGGAAGGGTTGAGGTCTTCCGTTGGAGCGGTATTCAGCCACCGCGATTCGCCGTCTATGGAACAAAAGGAACCGCCGTCAGCAGGGGCGGAGACCATGTGGAAGTGCATCTTCGAGACGGCTCGAAACGAGTCATTGAGAACCTGCCCATGCCCGGAATTCTGGGCGGCGAAATCTACGAGGACCTCTTTAACGCAATTCGTTACGGTCGTCCGCCTCGCATATCAAGCACCCAAGCCCGCAACGTAGTTGAGGTGCTGGACCTGTCGCGTCGTTCGTCTCAGGACGGCGGACGACTTGTCCAGGTTAGGTCTACCCCCAAGCCTGAAAACTCCAACCCGAGCACCCAGCCGCCTCCCTCCGAGCCAGCAAGCATCAGAACTCAGTAGAGCCCGGGCGAAAGGACATGACATGAGCCGTACTATAGATTCCCATCATCACCTCTGGAGAGCTGGCGTGCAGAAGCACCCGTGGCGAAATGAGGCCCACGGCACCCTCGAGGCGGACTTCGGTCCCCAAGATCTGGAACCGGAGCTAAGGTCGGCGAATATCGACGCTACCGTCCTCATGCAGTCGGCGGATGAGCCGGCGGAGAATGATCGCCTGGCTGAATACGCGAAAGCCCATTTTGTAGCAGGCGTTGTGGCATGGTTACCACTGTCCGATCCAGAGGCTGCCCTGCACGAGCTCCGCCGAATGCACCCACACAAGGTGTGCGGCGTTCGAGCACTCATTGGTCGGGACTCCCTCGCCTGGCTGACAAATGAAGAATCCCTTGCCCTCTTCCGGGAGATCGCACAGCGGAACCTGGCCTGGGACGTTGTCCCCGTAACGAGTGAGCAGATCAGTGCCATCCTCAAGCTCGCCGTCGCTGTGCCTGAGTTGCGAATTGTTGTGGATCACCTCGGCCGGCCGCCGGTGGACGTCCGCGGCTGGCAGCCGTGGGCGGATCACCTCAAAGCCCTCGCCGCGTGCCCCAGCGTCGCCGTGAAGGTGTCGGTTGGCATTGACGTCCTAACGAGCTGGGATTCCTGGAAGCGTGAAGACTTGATCCCGTACGTGAGGTGGGCGGGTGAGCACTTTGGTGCATCCCGGTTGATGCTGGGCAGCAACTGGCCTGTAATTCTGCTCAAGTCGGACTACCAACGCGCCTGGCAGGATCTGCTATCCGCTGTCCGCGAAACCTTTCCCGGCGAAGCAGAACAGGCCTTACTGAGGGGTGGAACAGCAGAAAAGTGGTATGGGCTGTCTGTACCCACCGCTGCGAGAGGGGTCGAGCATCTCCCTGCTTCATAAGTGGGTGTCGCGCGCATAACACCGCTGTTGATAGCGACCCACCGTCACATCCTCTGCCCAATTCGCTGATGTCGGTTAGTAGTTGTCGAATTCAGTACGTACCATCGCTTCGGGCGGTGGCAGGGACTTTTGTTCATGCTGATCGGTGGGCGACCGTTGAGTCAGCACCCTCGTATGGTCGGGGACGGGATCGAGCCATTATGGCGCCTGGATGGTGCTGGATTCGGTCGCGGGCGTTGAGTGCGTGACCGATTACTACATCCAGACGCATCATCAGATCGTTGTGCCTAGTCGCGCACCAGAGGCTTGTGCTGGCGGAGTTCTAGCATGGGAGCTGGGTTTCGCGATCCAGGAGCCGAAGGGGCGCGGCAGGGTATTTCAAGCGCGAGTACCGCGGTGCCCGGTTCTCCCCGCCCTAGGACTGATGCCGGATGGCCGGTGCAGCCGCTGTCAGCGCATACCGAGGTCGCTGTCAACGTACGAACCGGGACGATTTTGAGCGCCATGCTGGCAATTGCAGCCACCATCCAGCTGCAGCCGAACGGTCACGGGACTCGATGCTTCGAGCTGAATGTCACCATGCTCCTTCCCGTTGCTGCTCAGGCGGAGAATTGATTCTTGGTCGTTGCGATGGGTCATGTGATTGCCTTTGCTGATGCAGGGAGAGTGGATGCGTGCCGGTGGCACGGGCTAGATGGGGCCGGGGACGGCGAGGCTTGCACCAGGTGGTGTGTGCTTCGCAGTCCCCGGCCCCACCAGCCGGGGTTCTACGCCTTGACGTATCCGTTCGGGTTGAGCACGAACTTCGTTGCCGAACCGGCGTCGAATTCTGCGTAGCCGCGCGGTGCGTCCTCAAGCGGGATTGCTGTGGCGTTTACGGCCTTGGCGATTTGGACCTTGTCGTGCAGGATCGCCATCATCAGCTGGCGGTTGTACGACATGACAGGGCACTGACCGGTTGTGAAGGACAGGGACTTTGCCCATCCGGTGCCCAGGGACAGGGACAGGGAGCCGTGCTTTGCGGCCTCGTCGATTCCACCCGGGTCGCCGGTGACATACAGACCGGGAATGCCAAGGGCCCCGCCAGCAGCGGTGATGTCCATGAGGGAGTTCAGCACGGTGGCGGGGGCCTCGTGGGAGGCGTCCTTGCCGTGACCGCGGGCTTCGAACCCTACGGCGTCCACGCCGCAATCCACCTCGGGGACGCCAAGGATTTGCTCGATCTGGTCCTTCGGATCGCCCTTGGTGACGTTCACCGTTTCGCAGCCGAAGGAGCGGGCCTGAGCCAGCCGGTCTTCGTTCATGTCACCGACAATGACGACGGCGGCACCGAGCAGCTGCGCGCCGACGGCGGCCGCGAGGCCCACTGGGCCTGCACCGGCAATGTAGACGGTGGACCCAACGCCCACCCCGGCAGTGACGGCGCCGTGGAAGCCCGTAGGGAAAATATCCGAAAGCATGGTCAGGTCCATGATCTTTTCCAGGGCCTGGTCGCGGTCCGGGAACTTCAGCAGGTTCCAGTCAGCGTAGGGGACCAGCACGTATTCCGCCTGGCCGCCCACCCAGCCGCCCATGTCCACGTAACCGTAGGCGCTGCCCGGGCGGTCCGGGTTGACGTTCAGGCAGATGCCGGTCTTCCGTTCCTTGCAGTTCCGGCAACGGCCGCAGGAGATATTGAAAGGTACGGAGACAATGTCTCCCACCTTGATGAACTCCACGTCCGGACCGACCTCCACCACTTCGCCGGTGATTTCGTGGCCAAGGACGAGGTCCTTAGGGGCCGTGGTCCGGCCCCTAACCATGTGCTGGTCCGAGCCGCAAATATTGGTGGTCACCGTTCGCAGGATCGCGCCGTGGGGTACTTTTCGGCCCACATTGGCCGGATTAACGCCGGGACCATCCTTGAGTTCCAACGTCGGGTAGTCGGTGTCGATGATTTCGACGACACCGGGTTCTTTGTAGGCAACGGCTCTGTTTCCTGACATGGACACTCCTTTGGTAGGGGTATGTGGTGCAAGGCCTTCCGTTCGGATGGCCTTGCACTTGGTCTGGCAAAGTTGCCGGCGCTGATCCGTTGTCCGAGAACGGTGCTTCGATGGGGATACCTCCCCAGGTTCCAGGCCATCGAAGCACCCTTCACGGACACGGCACAGCTCTTCCTTCCCCAGTGCGACGGCCGGCAGTGAAAGAGCCTGTAGATGAGACTAGGGTCACAAGTGCTGCAACAAAAGCGCAAGATTTTGAAGATAACCATGCGGAATTGGTGCATGAATGCCTCCGCGGCTCATACTTTTTCGGACGGCTCCTCAGACCCTGAGTTGAAGCCGGTCCTTTACTTGGGCGGAATCAGCCTTTGCAGCTTGCCTGCCCACGCCAGCCACCGGCTTCACCCGACGGAACGCGGCGAGAATCGCCCGGCCCACCACAACGATGCCGACGATGGTGGTGACGGCGCGCAGGGTGTCCCAGCCCGCCGTCGACGTCACCAGCGAGTACAGCAGGAAGCTGCCCAGGTTGGTGGCCAGCGGTGCGCCGGGCTCATAGGAGATGCCGGTGCCGGCGCCCACCGCGAAGGGCCAAAACCACAGGTTGGTCAGCAGGCCGAACAGGTAGGACGCCACGGCGCCGTAGCCGCACAGCATCCACAGCTCGGCCATGCCGCGGACCCGGTGTGGGAGCAGGCCGGCGCCTGCGCCCACCCAGGCGCAGGCGAAGATCTGGAACGGCGTCCACGGCCCGATCCCGCCCCACAGGGCGCTTGAGAGGGCGATTGTGGCGGCGCCCAGGAGCATGCCGAAGCGGGCACCGAATGCCCGGCCAGCCAGGATCAACAGGATAAAGACCGCCTCAATGCCCCCGACGCCGGTGCTCGCCACCCGGACCGCGGAACCTACCGCGGCCAGGACGCCGAGCAGGGCCACCGTGTGGGCTGAGCGGACCGAGCCGTCCAGGGACACGACGACGGCGACGGCGGCGATGGGTGCGATGGCCAGCGCAGCGTAGGGGAGGGCCGCCGCGGCATCCTGCGGGAAGGCTGCGGCGAGCAGCGGCCAGCAGAAGGCGCCAAGGGCCAGGAGGTTCGCCGCGGCGAGGACGGCGGGTTCGGCGCCGCGCGGCATCCGGATGCGGCGGGGCTTCTTGGCGCCGGTGATGTCATTCGGTACGTCGACGGCGGTGCGTGTTGCCGGAACCCGCGGTGCTGCGGCCGGCTGTGCAGCAGAGGTGGCCACAGCCGGGGCAGCGGGCGGCTCGGAAGAGGGCGCGACGCCCTCACGCATCGGGAGGATGCGGGCGCCGAGGCTGCGGGCAAAGTCGTGATCGTGCGTGGCGATCAGGACCGCAGCGCCTGAATCCGCCGCGGCTTCCAGAGCTGCGGCGACTGCGGTGCGTGCTGCAGGATCCAGTCCACGAGTCGGTTCGTCGATCAGGAGTACCCCAGGGTTGTCCATGGTCTGCAGGGCGATGGCGAGGATCCGTCGCTCTCCGGCGGAGAGGTCCCGGGGGTGCTCGTGCCCGAAGGGGATCGGGACGTTGCCCCGCAACCGGGCCAGATGCGACGCCGCATATCCAGACGGGACCTGCCGGCCGTTCTTGCCCCGGGCGAGGCGCCGTTCAGCTGCCCGGAGTTCGCCTGCCACCGTATCCCTGGTGAAGAGATCGTCCGAGGCGTCCGGCACCAAGGCGACCCGGCCGCCGTCGAGCGCTATCTCGCCGCTGATACCGTCACCGGGTTTGCCCTCAGCCAGGGCGAGCGCGACCAGGAGGGACGACTTCCCGGCTCCGTTCGGCCCTACCAAAGCCACCATCTCGCCGCGGTGCAGGGTCAGGGATGCGTTCCGCACCAGTGGGGTGCCCTTGCGGTGCACGGCCAGGTTTGTTGCCGTGAGCACCGGCGCAAGATCAGTCGGGCGTGCAGGTGCTTTGACGGCCTGGAAGGGGGCGGAAGGTGACGGCGCCGCCCCGGGGACCCCTGCAGTTGGGATTAGTGTGCCGTCATCGATGGTCCACCAGGAATCGGCCACCGGTATGAGCGGTTCCGCCCGGTGTTCCGCCACGATGACGCAGGTGCCGGCGTCGCGGGCGAGGGTGTGGAGTACGGCGATGACGCGTCCACGCGCTGCAGTGTCGAGGTCGGCCAGGGGCTCATCGACCAGGAGCAGGGCCGGATTTTCCACCACCGCTGCGGCGATGGCCACGAGCGTTGCCTCGCCCGCCGAGAGGGTGCTGAGATTCCGGTCCAGCAGCGCCGAAACCCCGATGCGCCCGGCGACCTCAAGGACGCGGGTCTTGGCGGCAGTAGGTGCTACGCCGCGCAGCTCAAGGGCCAGGGAGATTTCGTCCCGGACCTTGGTGGTGGCGAAGGCTGCGCGGGGATTCTGGAGCACAACGCCGACGGCGCGTGCGGTGTCCCGCGGCGGTGTGCTGGCACGGTCCGCGCCGGCGACGCGCACTGTCCCATCGATGTCCCCACCGTCCGCGTGCGAAAGCAGCCCGGCGATGCCCCGCAGGACGGTGGACTTGCCGGAGCCGGTGGCCCCGGTGATCACGGTGATTGAGCCACTGGGCGGCGTGAATCCGGGGACGCTCACCTGTGCGTCCCCAATGCGGAACTGTGCGTTCCGCACCAGAAGCGGGCCGTCGTCGTCGTTCTCGAAACGATGCTCCGCTCGGCTCCCAAAGCCGCGCAGCTCCAGCGCCGCGGCAACCCTGCCGGCATGCTCAAGGGTGTGCTCGAGGATGGGCACCAGGGCGCGGGGTCCAAACTTTTCGCCCCGCAGCCGGAACGCCAGGCGCACGGACGTCACGGCGTCGGAAAGCGCGGGAAGCGCAGCCCATGCCACCACAAGCATCCGGCCCACGCCCTGAAGGGGACCGCGGCGGGCCAGGTGCACGAAGCCGCGGGCCACGTCCACCCAGGCGTTGAGAAGGCCGAAGCCGAGGAACATCGCGGCGATCGGCAGGGCGGACGCCACCGCCGCCCACAGCCCGGCACCAGTGACCGGGCCCAGGAGGACCACATGCGAGTAGGGGGCGGGCAGCCGCGTCGCCGGCAGGTCGAGCAGGACCGGCTCGCCCATCCCCGCCCCGTTGAAGAGGATGCGGTAGATGACCCGCGCCACGATGAACACGACGGCGAGGGCCGCCGCGGCGCGTAATGGCGCGGGCCGGAAGGTCATACCGCGGGGGCGTCCGGTTCGCCGTCGACCGTGAAGAGCAGTTCCAGGCTCTCGCCCGGGCTCACCTTGAGGGTGGCGAGGCCTTCCTGGGCGTAGGCCCAGTCACCGTTCGCCGGCTTAACCCACAGTGCCCAGTAGGCGAAGGCGGCGGGCATGCCCTTGCATTCTTCCCGGTACGTGCCGCCCTTGTGCGTGATGTCGAAGTCTGCAGCGGGCACACCGTTCACGCGGCACACCAGCTCGTTGGGGTACTGCGTGGTGCCCTCGGTCTTGATGTCCGCTTCCTTAAGCACATCCGCGGCGACAGTGGGCCCGTCCACGGGCACGCACACGGAGGTGTTTGCGGCAGCCTGCTTCAGGGCGCCCGAATCAACGATGACCTTTACGCCGTCGCAGGGCCCATCGGAGGCGCTGGGAGCGGCGCTCGTCGAAGCCGCTGGGGTGGAAGCGGGCTCAGAGGCAGCGGGCTGGGTGGCCGGCGCGGAACACGCGGCGAGGGAGAACAGGAGACCGGCGGCGGCGAGGGAGCTCGCGGCGGCGGTGCGCATCTTAGTCAAAGTCACCTGTTAAGGGTAGGGCGTTGCCTGACCGGAGCCTGATGCGGTCGCGTTATATGACGCCGGGACCTTGCGGAAACCACCTGACAGCACGGGTACTTCACCGTTAGCGTCGAGGCATGCGCTCAGCGACACAAAGACTGGCCCCTACCGATGAGGCGAACCTGGTGCTCGACCATGCTGGCCAGGTCAATGTGTTCCTCGTGGCTGGCCTGCTGGAACCAGGCGGGTTTTTGGCTCCGGATGGCACTCCGGACATGGCAGGGCTCAGGGCGGTCCTTCGTGAACGGATTGCCGAGTTGCCGGCGCTTCGCAAGAGAGCGGCCCAGGCGGGCCGGCGACACCACTGGGTTGAAACCATGCCCGACGTCGAGCATCACATCCGACTTGTGGAGCCGGTGGATGGACTGATGGGCCTTGAGGCCAGATGCGCCGGGCTGATGAGCCAGCCGCTCGCACTGGACCGTCCGATGTGGGAGATCCTGGTGGTTCCGGGCGCCGTGACGGGCGGACTCGGCATTGTGCTGCGAATCCACCACGCCGTGGCCGACGGGATGACGGCGGCGGTCATTGTGCAGCGGCTTTTCGACCCCGGCGAACCGGCGGAGAGGACTGCGAGTGCGCTTGCGCCGGCGGGGGCTCCCCAGCACCGTCCGAGGATGGATGTGCGCCGCATCCTGCGCCGCCTCGGGACGGGTCTGTACCGTATCCGCAAGACCTTGTGGGGCCACGGCGTGGGCCGCACAGTGCTTCTCGGTGAGCGCAGCACGCACCACGGCGTCGCTTTCCTGCGGACAGACATTGAAGCCCTCGAGTCGGCGGTCCGTCCGAAGGGCGCCACGGTCAACGACGGCCTTCTCGCTGCGTCAGCGGCCGGATTTCGGGCAGCTTTAATGGCGGCCGGTGAGCCGGTTCCCGCGTGGCTGCCGGTGTCCGAGCCGGTGGCGCTGCGGCGCCGCGGGACCGCGGCGAACCAGGTGGGAGTCATGCTGGTGCGGCTGCCACTTGGCGAGCCCGACCCCGATGAGCGTTTGCGGCTCATCGCCGAGCAGACCCGTGTGGAGAAGCCGCAGGCACGGGACCAGGGCACGCTGGAGTTCATGCGCGGCCCGGTCGGCGCGCGCATCATGGACCGCCTCGGCCGCCGGCAGCATCTGGTGGGCGGGTTCGTCACCAACGTGCCGGGTCCGGAAGGCACGTTCCGCCTGGCTGGGGCCCCGGTAGTGGCACTCTGGCCGGTTGCGGTGCTCGCCGGCAATGTTCGGCTCGGTGTCGCGGCGGTCTCCTACGCCGGCAACCTGTGCTGCGGCATCCACTTCGATGCCTCCAATGTCCCAGGTGATGTGTTCGCACAGGCCATGGGGGAGGAGCTGGGGCGTCTGGGCGGGTGAGAGTTCCCTGGCCCATGCCAAAGCAGAGCGGACGACGGCGGGAGGGCCCGCCGTCGTCCGCTCTGTTCCTTGGGGGGTACTTAGGAGCGGTCACCTTCGATGATCAGGGGGACGATGAGCAGCGAATGTCAGACCCTCCTGCCATGCTTTGGTTATGGAAACCAGCGCGGTAATAGATGCGGGCGGCCGAGCCGTACTGGCGACTGCCGTTGCGTCGGTGGCCGGGCTGGTTGATGAACTTGCGGGTGTTGTTGCGCGGCGGCCGGACGCCCTGGATGGGCCTACGCCTTTTGCGGGCGCTGATGCTGATCCGCTGCAGGACTTTTCCGAGGTTTGCCTGGACGGGTTGGGGCGGGTGGCGCGCCTTGAGGCCGCGACGGCGGCGCTGAAGGTGCGACTGGTGGCCGCCTATGCGGAGGCGGCAGACGCAATTGAAGGCCCGCCAGCCAGCGCTTACGAGGCGACGGCGCAGGAGATGAGTCGGGTGGCAGAAGTCGCGTGCATGCTCACCATTGGTGAACGCGCTGCATCCGCCTTGCTTGGAGAAGCCCACGCGCTGACCACCTCACTGCCGGCGGCACTCGATGCGCTGCAGGCCGGCACTATCGGTTGGCTGCATGCGCGAATCGTGGTCGAGGAAACCACTGGTCTCACCCCCGCAGCAGCCTCTGCTTTGGAGGCACACTTCTTCGACGCTGACGCACCCAAGCCGGCCGGCAGTGCCGCACCCGGAGACCTGGTGCCCGCCCGGTTCCGGCGGAAGGTCCGGGCCTGGCGCGAACGCCACCACCCCGAGTCCCTCGAGGAACGCCATGCGAAGAGCACCGCGGACCGTCGGGTGGAGTTCAGCCCGGACCGGGACGGCATGGCCTGGCTGTCGCTCTACCTTCCTGGAGACACAGCCTTAGCTATCTGGAACAAGTCGACGGCACTGGCCCGCGGACTGCAAGGCCCGGACGAACCACGCAACCTCAGCCAGTTGCGCGCGGACGTTGCCGCGGGGCTGCTGTTGGGCAGTGCCAACCAGGACTTAGGAGACGCGCCCTCCCCGAAGGTTGAGGTGCTCGTGACCGTTCCGGTCTTCTCCCTCCTTGGCCTGGCCGACGAACCCGCTGAAGTCGATGGGCTGGGGCCGGTTCCGGCTTCTTTGGCACGCCGGCTGGTTGCTGACGGTGCCAGCTCGTTGTACCGCGTCCTGGTAGATCCGAGGGATGGGGCTCCGCTGGAAATCGGACGCACCAGCTACCGCCTCCCGGAGGCATTGAAGCGGTGGCTCAAGATGCGGGACGGCAGATGCACCTTCCCGGGCTGCAGCAACCATAGCCTGGACAATGAGGCGGATCATCTCACCGCCTGGCAGCGCGGGGGAACCACCGGCATCAGTAACCTTGGGCAGGCATGCCCGAAACACCACCGGCTCAAACACGGGTCGGCCTGGACACCAACGCCGGCAACGACGCATGAGCCGCCAGGCTGGATCTCACCGGCCGGACGACACTATCCAGCCGAGCACCCGGACCGGGAACCACCCCTCATCCCGTCCGGCTGCCTGCCCGTTACTGTCGGCCCCTTGGAACAGGACATCAGCCCCCTGGAACAGGTCATCCTGACGCGCCTCGCGGCCTGAGGCCAGCGCCAGCTTGTCCTGCTTGGAATCAGCCTGGCGTGCCTAGAACCGGGTAGTGCCTGGAGTCAGCCTATCCTCGCCCTAGAACCGGGTTGTGCCTGGAGTCAGCCTGTCCTCGCCCTAGAACCGGGTAGTGCCGCGCAGTTTGCGGGGACGGCCGTCCGGGTCCACGAAAAAGCGGTTGGCAGGAGCCGCCCAGAGACGCTGAAGGCGCGTCACCGGTGCTGTGGTGTGGTGCCGTACGTGTCCCGCGGGCCGGGTCGGACCGCGCCCGCTTCTATGCCAATCATCGAGAGCGTCGGCGGCGGCCTTCCACAGAGCGAGGCCGTCCGCCGGATCGTGGAGCCGGGGGTCACTTTCCTCGACGCCCAGGTGCTCGGCCCAAAGCTGCAGCCGCAGCCTTTGGGCCAACGGCGTTTCCCGCTCGCCGGCAGTAGTGTCAACCACTGCGCAGGTCAGCTCGCTGTCCGTGGTCCAGGACCGCCGGTTGAAGTTGTCCGACCCGCACGTGAACCAGGAGTCGTCGATGATGCAGATCTTGGCATGGACATAGATCGGCGTCCCGGCCCGGTTCTCCAGGTTGAACACGCCGAATCTGTCCGGCGCGGCGCGGCGTATCGTCTCGATGGCATGCAGTTGCCCCAGCCGCTTGGGTGGCCCGCCGAGCGGACCGTCGGAGTCCGGGTAGCGGGGCACAACCGCGATCACGTTCAACCCGGGGTTCTGTTCAAGGGCAGCCGCGATTCCGGCTGCCACCTCAGCCGACCACAGGTACTGGTCTTCGATGTAAATCAGCGAACGGGCCAGGGAGAAGGCCTTCGTGTAGGCCTGGGCAACGCTCCGCTCACCACCCGGGGCGAAGGGAAACGGCGGATGCTTCACGCCGTAAGTGCGCAGCAGCTGCACGGCGTGGGGGCCGGCCGGCGGCGGGGGCGGCGCAGTCTCCGGCAGTGGTTTGGGATGCCTGGGCATACCCGCCAGGCGCTGCAGCAGCATCCGGTAAGGCGTGCGCCGGTCCAGGGGATGGGGATCGTTCCACCGCTCCGCAAACAACTCGAGCACGTCAGCCACGACCGGTCCGCGAAGTTCCAGGGCGGCGTCGTGCCATGGAGGCTGTTTCCCGTACCGGGGATCCATGTCCACCGCCTGCGGATCTCCCATGTGATCCGCGTCGTCCCGGCGGCTGTGGGAAAGGTCGATTCCGCCGACGAACGCCACGTCCCGCGAGGGGTCGTTACGGTTGCGGATGACGAACAGCTTCTGGTGATGGCAGCCGAAGAGGCGCCCCGCTGACCAACAGCGCTTCCCCGCCCGCGTCATTGACCTGCCGACTGAGGTGCTCGTTGGACAGGTTGCTCATGGGAGCAGACACGCGCTCGCCGTGCGACCGCCAGACCAGGCCGCGCACTTCCACACCCGCCGGGGCCAACCGCGCCAGCAGCTCACCGATCGCCGGCCCATCGTCCGTAGGCCGCTCGTCGCCGTCGCCACGCCAGTCCGTGAACCACACGCGGTCACCCGCTTGAAGCACGGAGAGCTCCTCATGCAGCCGGGCGAAGTAGGTGGCGCCATGGATCAGGGGCCGCACAAGGTTTCCCTCGGACCAGGCCGGCGATCCGGCACCTTCAGCGTGGACATTGGTGGCTGCGTGTCCCCGCTCTGCACCACTCAAGAACCAGTAACCGGCACTTCTGTCCACTCGTCGTTCCCTTCGAGGCCCGAGGCCGCCGCCCTGTCCGGCCTGTTAGTAGCCTACGACCGTCTTGGGCAATGTCACGGCCCGGTGCCGGGAACGTTGATGACGCCCTCCTTAGAGCGCGAGCTCCATGAACACGCTGTTGGGATCCAGGGCGTAGCCGGCAAACGGCGGGCACTCGGTGAAGCCGTTCCGGGCGTACAGCTGGCGGGCCGGAGCGAAGTAGTCCTCGGTTCCCGTCTCCAGGTAGAGGCGCTCAAGGTTCCGGGCGCGGGCGTCGCTGAGGATATGGCGGAGCATCAGCGTTGCCACGCCCCGTCCGCGGGCGCCTGCCGTGGTGCGCATGGACTTTATTTCGCCGTGCAGCGCGGACCCGGGCGGGGACTCCAAGAGCTTGAGTGCGCCGCACCCCAGCAAATCACCGTCCTCGCGGGCCGTCCAGAACGTGATCGACGGCGAGGACAGGGCGGAGTGGTCCAGGGCGTGGACGCTTTCGGCTGGCGAGGTGGCGTACATGTCCGCCAGGTGTTCGTTGAGGAGCTGATGGACGTCGGCGCGGGCGGGATCGTCCCGGTCAATGGAAATCATCAGCATAAATTTACCTGCAGCGGATCACGCTCGATGGCTCCACGAACGCCACAGCCAGTGCCGCCGCACCGGCTCTGGACACAGACAGCCGCCGGATTTATGGTGCAAATGTGGCGGCTGCCTGACTGGCAGGATGGCCGTGCTGCCGGTCCGCCGTTGCGGCCGTCCGTCATGAGGAGGAAGCAGATGGAACACGTTGAAGAGACCGTGGATGTCGATGTTCCGGTGCGGACCGCGTACAACCAG
Source organism: Pseudarthrobacter phenanthrenivorans Sphe3 (assembly GCF_000189535.1). NCBI lineage: Bacteria > Bacillati > Actinomycetota > Actinomycetes > Micrococcales > Micrococcaceae > Pseudarthrobacter > Pseudarthrobacter phenanthrenivorans. Next base: position 3,651,545 of record NC_015145.1, on the reverse strand, counting down.
TGGACCCAGTTTGAGTCCTTTCCGCAGTTCATGTCCGGTGTGGAATCCGTAACCCAGCTGACTGACACCACCAACCACTGGGTGACCAACGTAGGTGGCGTCCGCCGGGAATTCGACACTGAAATCGTTGACCAGGAGCCCGATGACCGGATCGCCTGGCGCAGCACCGACGGCAAGTCCCATGCCGGGATCATCAGGTTCAAGCCGCTGGATGCCAACCACACCAAGGTCAAAGTTCATTTCGAATGGGCGCCGGAAACCGCCACCGAAAAAGCAGGAGCGGCTCTGAAGATCGACGAGATGCAGGTAAAGGCCGACATGCGGAAGTTCAAGGACTTCATCGAATCGCGCGGCACCGAAACCGGCGCCTGGCGCGGCGAAGTCAAGGACACCGGTCCCACCGGGCAGCTCTAGGAGTGCCGGGCGGGAACCAACTGACTGCGCAGCGCCCCACAAACAGGAAGCGGACGACGGCGGGGGCCTCCCGCCGTCGTCCGCTTTCCGTTGACGCGGGACTCACCCGTTCTCGACGGCGGCGGCGTCAGACCCGCGGAACGCACTTCCCTGTTCCCAACAGTGCAAGCCCTGCGCGGTCGCCCGCCCCAAAGTCCAGTTGCCCACTGTTCTCTTCATACATCAGCTCCGCGGGGTCGTTCACGTGGTCCAGCCCCACCACATGGGCCAGCTCATGCATCATGATCGCCCGAACCAAAGCGTGCCCATCAGGAAAGGCTAGAGTCTCGGTTAGAGCCGGCGCGTCGAGCTGAACCTGCCCAGTGATGTACACGTAAGGCTCACCCCTTACCTGGATCGAGGAGCTTCCACCGGTCCCCGCGACCCTTCCCGCCAGGTCCGGTGCCTCCTCGGGCGTTGACCAGGCAATCAGGACCGGCGCCCACTTCTTGCCGTAGCGGTCAGGCTGGTACGCCTCCCGGTCTTTGGATGGCGCTTCCGACGTAAATCCGTCATACACAAACTGCAATCCGGTTGCGGCCGATACTGCGGCTACGGACTAGAGAATGAGCTGATCGGTGCCCGGGGGCGCCAGGTCGGGGCGCACCACGTAATGAATCGGACGGCACGGGTCGTAGGCAACAAACGGCTGGTCCGGGTCGGGAGACTCCTGCAGGACGAAGGCCGTGGAGCCCGTGGTGGCCGGAGGGACTCCAAGGGGAGACGATACAGCTTCAAACCCGGGAGGCGGGACATCGGAGCCGGGCAGGTGGGGCAGGGCCTGTGACAGGGTGAGACGGCTAATCAGGGTGGGGGTGAAATAGAGCCCTGCAATGAGCGCCAGGGCCAGAACGCTGACTGGCCCCGCCCTCCACCTAAAGGTGCGCCCGGGCCTGGTCCCGCGGCGTCTCTTTCCTGCCGCCGGGGTGGGAGCGGCACGCCAAGGCTCGGGATCCTGAAGCTTGCCGAGCGCCTCATCAATCGCCCACTGCGGGATGCGCCCGCTCGGCGAACGGCGGACACCCGGGATATTGAGCCCGTCAGCAGGCGTGCCTGAAGAATCCCGTTTGCCAAAACCTGATGCCACCAGCGCCCCCTGTGCCCCCAACCCATCCTCCGGGATGGTCCGCTCAGCATAATGGCTGCCTGAGGCCGTGGCTGTTTTCAGCTGAGGGGTTTTACGGGTGTACGCCCTAACCGCTGAGGTTCCAGTGGGCCCGGATGGCGCCGGCGACTGGATCGGCGGTGACGTCCACGCGGAAAGCAACCGGCGCCGTGCCTGTTTCTTCGATGACGGCATCCCGGTACACACGGCCGCACTTGGGGCACAGGGTGTACAGGTCCTCATCCTCCGGCCACGCCGCCAGTCCTGCTGGGACAGGAGTGTCTTCACCTGCATAGACAGGCACGCCCTGGGAGTTGGCCTGGATCAGACCGTCCTGGCTGACGGTATTGCCGCACACGCAGACGATCGTTGTGACATCATGACCGGTGACATCGGCGGTTTCAGTGTCCACGATGACCTCCCGTGGTGGAAGGGATGTTCCGCTTGTAGTCTATTCCCGCCGGGCCGCGGCGGCCTCCGCTGCATTCCACGAGCAACGGACTCAGAGGACCTCTCCCGGCGTGGTGGCCCTGTCCAGGAAGTCCTCCGTGAACTGCTTCACGCCGTCCCACTCGGTGTACACGTAGTCCTGCGAGGTGTCCGTGTCCAGGGAGCCGTTGCTGCCGGCGATCTTCTTCATCATGAGGCGTTTGATAAACCCGTATTGCGTGTACAGCAATGCCCCGCCGAAGAGCCCCACCTGGGCCGGATGCCAGCCCGTCTCTTCCTCGAATTTCTTCACGTATCCCTCGGCACCCTCGGTGTCACCGTGTGCTGAGAGGCTGACGGAGAAGAACGCGGACGGCACGCTTTCCAGGATGTCCTTATTTTTCTGCACGAACTCCGTGACGTACTCCTCATGCCTGCCGCTATGGATGGATGCACCCACGATCACTGCGTCGAACCAGTCGGGAATGAAATTCCCGGCGCGTCTGATGTCGGCAGTTTGCGCCTTGTGGCCGTGCGCGTGAATAACGTCCGCGATGAACTCGGCAATCTTGCCGGACTGGCCCTCACTGGTTCCGTAGGGGATGTAGACAACGGCCATGTAGGGTTCCTTGCATTGTGGGACGCCGGCACCTGCCAGTCTGCCAATGCGCGGCACCAGGCCGTAGGGCCGAACGTCCCGGATCCGCAGCCTGCCCTGGAAAGGCGTCACTGAAGGCACAGCCCGGAACACTGCCTTTAAGCCCAGTGCTTGCGCGCACCAAACAGAAGGGACGACGGCGGGCCGTCCCGCCGTCGTCCGCCTCCTTGGTTGCCGCGGTTGATGGGTTGCTAGGGCTTGGTCACGGCCACCGAGATGCTGTGGGGTGGCAGCGTGAAGGTGGCGTCATGCTCTTTGCCGATCACGCTTGAGGCGGGCGGCTGGTTGGGCTTGGGGTGCCCGCCGTTGCCTTCACCCTGGGTGCTGTTCCACTTGTACTGTTCACCCGAGTACTGGTCGAGGGCGATGTTCTCATCAACCACTTTCAGTTCACCGTCCGCTTTATGCATCAGCCGGATCTTGATGGTCCGCTGGGGGTCCTTGTTGAACAGGAGTACACCCAGGCTGCCGTCAGGCCGCCGCAGCGCATAGGCCGTCACCAGCGGCTCACCCTGCGCATTGTGCAGGTCGCTGCTCGCGGCGTGCACGGTGTGCTTGCCGTTGCCCTCCTGCACCCAGTGCTTGTTGACCAGCCTCGCCGCCTGGAATGCCGCGAGTGGCCGGATCTTCCAGTCGTCGTAGAACTGCAGCATCATCAGGTTGCCCCACGAGTTGCACTTCTTGCCTTCCTTTTCCTGGAACACCCAATTCGGCTCCAGCCCGTAGTAGTAGCTGGTCTCCCCGCCGAGGGCCAGGAACATGGCGGCCGTTTCGGCGTTGACCATTGCCCCGGGCAGTTCCAGTTCCACCTGGCCGGCGAAGGAGGAATACCCGTACTCGGTGATCACCTTGGGGATGTCTGCGGGAAGGCCAGCCTTTTCCTGCCGGACAAGAAGGTCCGCCAGGAGCTTGGGGTGCTGGGCCAGCGGCGCATTCGGGTCGGCGCAGACGTCGTCGAAGGGGTACCACTCGAAGGAGAAGAAATCGAAGTCCTCCATCGCGTTGCGCTCCTTCAGGTAGGACACGAAGCGGCCGGTCCAGGACCTGACCCCCTTGGCATCAGGCCAGTGCACCCACTCGGGCAGCGTGGTCTGGTAGCCGGGGCCGCCGAACTGCAGGCCCGGGTCAACGCCCTTCATGGCGCGGGCCATCTGCAGGTACAAGGCACCGTAGTGCTCCGGCTGGGCGAGCTGGCCGTCCGGCTCCTCACCAATTTCGATGCGTTCCACAGGGTAGCCGCGCTTCTTCAGGTAGCTCACCAGCGCGGCGCTGTCCTCCGGAACCCCGTAGAGCGCCGGTGCCGGCACCATCATCGGCTGGCCGTTGGTGATGCCGCTGTCGAAGAGCCGCTCAAAGCTCGCATGCTCATAGTGTTTGTCGATGTCGCTTGCACGGTGCCAGGGGTCCGTGGAGGACGTCCACATTTCGGTCTGCTCCTGGGACGGAACATGCGCCACGTGGTCAACGAAACCGTCGGCCGTCAGCTGCCCGATGGACAGCTCGTTCACGGCGAATCCGAGCTTGTCGCGGACGTCGGTGGAACCGCCAGGAGCGGTGTCCGAGTCCTGGAGCAGCACCACCCGCAGGTACTGCACGTTCACGGGGCCGGGGGCGATTCGGACGGTCTGGGCACCACCGGCACCGTCATGGGAGCTCTGTGGAAAATCGACCCACTGCCCGTCATCCACCGGGAAGTGGGCGTCCTTGCCGGACCAGTACTGCACCTTGAACTTGGTGGCGAACGGGGTTCCCCAGTCGAAATGCACGGCATCGATGGGGAAAGGGTGGGGCAGTACCGCCATGATCCACTGCGGATTCAGGTCGTCCGGCTCGCCGGTGAAGTGTGAATCCAGGTACGGGTTGCTCTTCCAGAACGTGGTGGGGTCGCCGTCGGTGAGCCGGGAGTAGCCGTCGTTCTTACCTTGGTCGATCGTGTTGCCGCGGCGGGGGAGACGGTATCCCTGCGACGCCCGGTAGTCCTCCAGGGGCACATCCGAGGAGACCCAGTACCCCTGCTCGGCAGCGGGGTCGCTCCATGTTCCCCGCGGATTCCAGTGCCAGGCCTTGACGCCCAGTTCCGTGCGCAGCCGGTAGCTGATCGGCCCGAAGCCGGCGGTCTTCATGGCCTGCACGTTGGCGGGGGTCCAGACCTTGTCGATTTCCCCTTCTTCCAGGCCGTCCACACCCGCGCCAAGAGCGTGGGTGCCGGGGAACTCATTGATGGTGGTCTCAAGGTCGATACTGACAGTCGCGTCCACGGGCGGCAGGGGCTTGGCGGTTCCGGGGTCCATGACGAACCCGTCGAGGAATTCCGCCGCCAAGAGCGCCGCCACGAATACGAGTACGATTTTTCCGGTACGTGCCCGCTTTCGGGGCTGACGTTCAGGAGCCATAGAGCCCTCCCGATGATGAGGTTCCCATTTGCCCTCCGCGCGGTAAGCGGGAGATGGGAATCAGGGTCCCCAGCCCCCCGTGTCCTGAGGGGCGCCACAGAAATACACTCCGACGTTATAGGCGGCCCGCGGCGGGCTGCACGAGTACCTGCTACCTGATCGCCGCATGCGCACTACCTACCTAATCCCGCCGTCGTCCCTCCCGCAGGCCCGCCATTGTGGTGGCCGCCGGAGGGGAGCACCATGTTGCTATGGATGCTGAATTACCTAAGGCGGCGGAACTGAGCCTTCCCCAGGCTTTCCTGCTTTTGGCCACGAATGACAAGGACGGCACACCCGAGGTGCCCGTATTCGCCCTCCGGACCACCGTGGCAGGCGCAATCCTTGCCGAACTGGACCTGCTCGGCGCGGTCGAACTCCAGGGCAAGCACGTCAGGGCCACCGGCACGAACCCTGATACCCACCTCCAGCATGAATTGGAGCTCATCCGTGGGAAATCGCGGCCGCACAGTCCCCGCCGGTGGGTCTCCATGCTGGAGGGCCGCGCCCAAACGCAGCGCATCTACGAGGGGATGGCATCCCTGGGCATCGTGGAGCACGTTGGCGAAAGGCATCTGGGCCTGTTCCGGGCGGTGAGGTATCCCGAGAAGGACCATGCCCCAGAGGCTGCGCTGCTGGAAAAGATCCAGGCCGCGCTGAAAGCTGCGCCCGCAGGGCTTGAACCGCCCGCGTCCGGGGCCGCCGGCTCAGAGGCCGGGGCAGCGGGCGTCGATGCCGCGACTGCCCAATCCGCCACGCCCGAAGGCCAGGCGCCGGATGCCGCGTCGGGGACCCAGAGAGCCGGGACCGCGGCTCCCGAGCCCAGGACCATCGCCCTGGTTGCCCTGCTGCAGGCGGCAGGACTGCTGGGCAAGCTCTTCCCTGACGCAGACCGGGTTCGGGCGGGTGAGCTGTCCAAGGACTACTGGCCGTCCCGGGCCGTGGAGGACGAACTCCGGATGATCAGGCTGGCGGAGGAGGAAGCCGCCACGCTCTGACGCGGAACACAACTGCACTAAAGGCGGGCGGACGACGGCGGGAGGTCCCGCCGTCGTCCGCCCGCCTTTGCTGGTGTGAGCATGTTCCTGGTTCAAGCTGTTCCTGGTTCAGCCTGTGCCTGGTTCAAGGCCAGAGCCATGCCCGCCTTCTTTGCGTCGCGGAAGTTGCCGTCGATATGCACCACGTCGCGGCCGGCGCGCTGCAGGAGGCTCGCCGCCACCGCGGAACGGTAGCCGGAACCGCAATGTACCCAGACCCGGCCCGCCGACAGCTCATCCATGCGCCGCAACAGCTCGTGGACAGGGATGTTCACCGCCTGCCGGATGTGGGACTTACTGAACTCGTCGGTGCGGCGGACGTCGAGGATCAGGTCCTCTTCAGGTTTTTGCAGCACCTCCTGCCAGCCGACGCTTTGATAGGAGGAGGTCGCCGCCCCTGGCGCGACGTCCTGCGGGCCTGTGCCGATGGCAGCGTCCGGGTTGTCGATGCCAATGCGGGAGAGGTCGCGGATGGCGTTCTCCACGTCCTGGCGCCCGCCCACGAGCGTCAGCTGTTCGCCCCAGGGCAGGACCCAGCCCAGGAACGCGGTGAACTTGGTGCCGTCGCCGTACTCGAAGCTGACGCTGCCGCTGAGGTGGCTGCTGGCAAAGGCAATGCGGTTCCTCAGGTCCACCACCCACTCGCCCCGCCGCAGCCGGGACGCCAGCTCCTCCCCGTCCGGGGAATCAGGCAGTTCCAGGTCAGGCGCTGTAGGACCCGCCAGGTTGATCGGGGCCATGTGGGCGTAATAGGAGGGGTAGGCGGTGAGGTTGTGGATGAGCTCGCTGACGAAGTGGTCCTCGTCCGGGTCTGTCAGGGCGTGGTTTTCCTTCAGTTGCTCGCCGATAGTGGAGGATTCCGCCGCGCTGGCCGGGCCGGAGGAGCAGAAGGAGCCGAAGCCGTGCGTGGGGTAGAGGCCGGCGTCCTGGCCCGCTTCCTCCACCAGGCGCCGCACCGAGGCGTACTGGTGGTGGGTGAGCGGTACGGTGTCCTCCTCGCTGACCAGGTCCGTGCGCCCCACCGAGCCGTAGAGCAGGCTGCCTCCGGAGAACACCGCCTGGCGCTCGCCGTCCGTGACGATGTAGGAGAGGTGGTGGTGGGTGTGGCCGGGGGTGGCCACGGCCTTGAGGGTCATCCTTCCCACCTGCACCGTGTCCCCGTCAGAGATGGGCTGCCGCTGATACGGGACGTTGTCCTTGGCGTTGACCAGGTAGGCGGCGTTGTGGTCCCTGGCCAGCTGCAGCCCGCCGGTGACGTAGTCGTTGTGGATGTGGGTCTCGGCCACGTGCGTGATCCTCACCCCGGCGTCCGCCACGGCCTTTTCCACCCTGTCGGTGTCCCGCTGCGGATCGATGACCACGCCCGTAGCGCCGTCGTGGACCAGGTAGGTGCGGTCGCCGAGCTGGCGCGTTTCGATCGTGATGACTTCCATGCCGGATTCCTCCTTGAATGGGTATCAGCCTGATCGCCACGTTACTCCGGGGCATGCCTGGCTGGTACCCTGCCGGCGCCCCTCAGGCAGAAGGCGGACGACGGCGGGAGGTTCCGCCGTCGTCCCTCCATACTGGAGGTAACATCGTCAGCAGGGCCACAGCAGCGGTAGCCATTGGCTGCCGGCGGCGACTGTCTGGAAGGTTTTGGAAGGGGAACAGTGCGCGCCACGGTCAAGGATGTCGCCCGCCGCGCCGGTGTTTCACCCAAGACTGTCTCGAACGTGATGAACGGAATCGTTCCGGTCAGCGGGGCCACCCGGGCCAAGGTGGAGCAGGCCATTCTCGAACTGGACTATGTGCCCAACCTCTCCGCCCGCGGGCTGCGCAATGGAAGGTCCGGCGTGATTGCGCTGGCCCTGCCTGACCTGGGCACACCGTACTCGGCAGAAATTGCCCACAATGTCGTGGAGGTGGCGCACGACCAGGGCTGGATCGTGCAGCTCGAGGAAACCGGTTTGGATCCCCAGCGTGAGCACGAACTCATGGTGCGCGCCCGCTCCAACCTGATTGACGGGCTGATCCTCAACCCCGTGGTCCTGGACGAGAGCGCCGTCCAGGTGGGCGTTGCCCTTCCGCCAGTGGTCCTGCTCGGTGAAGTCACCCAAAAGCTCGCAGACCGCGTATTCGTGGACAGCGTAGCGGCCGCCCGGGACATGACCCTGGCCCTGGCCAGGACGGGGCGCCGCCGGATTGCCGTTCTGGGGACCACCCAGGGCAGGGGATCGGCCGCGGCCACCCTTAGAAGGCAAGGCTATGAAGAGGCACTGGGGATCCTGGGGATCGACCCGGACGACTCGCTGCTGATCCCTTGCGAAAGATGGACGCCGCAGACTGCAGCGGACGCGCTCACCGCCTACCTTGACTCGCATCCGCTTCCCGATGCGCTGTTCTGCTTCACGGATTCCATGGCCATCGGCGCCCTGAGCGTGCTCTGGAAGAGGGGTCTGCGGATACCGGAAGACATCGCCGTGGCGGGGTTCGACGATATTGCCGACGGCCGCTACGCCGTACCGTCATTGACCACCGTCTCCTTTGACAAACGCGCCATTGCCAGCGAAGCCCTGCGCCTCCTGACTGAACGCATGGCGGACAGGGGGCAGGACCAGCGCGTGGTCTCCATCGACTACACCATCGTGGAGCGGGACAGCAGTCGGGCCTGAAACGAGAGCAACACATCAACTTGTTGGCGCTAACATATTTTCCTTGCAGCATTCTATTACATCGATGTAATGTGAGACCTGCGTCACCGCGATAAGGAACTAGGCGGAAGCGGAGCGCACCGGAACCGGAGTTATTTTCGAGCAATCAAAACTGACCTTTCAGCGGACCCATCCAAAGGAGTGATTGGTGAAGCAGTTTGAACTTTTTCCCGGGAAGCAGTTGTCCCGGAGGCAGCTACTGACAGGAACGGCCGCCTTGGGCGGCGTTCTTGCGGCAGGCGCACTCACGGGCTGCGGCGGAGATGCCCAGGCTGCAGGCGTCCGGGACATCGGGTTCTGGCACTTGCTGTCCGGTGGGGACGGCATCAAGATGCAGGCGATGATCAACGGCGCCAACCAAGCCAATCCGGACTTTAAGGTGCATCCCACTGTGCTGGCCTGGGGCCCGCCGTACTACACCAAACTGGCGATGGCCTCGGCAGGTGGACGTCCGCCGGAGCTGGCGATCATGCACGCCAGCCGGGTACCCGGCTACGCTCCAGGCGGCCTGATCGACCCGTGGGACCTCTCGCTGCTGGCAGAGCACGGCGTGACGGGCGCAAACTTCGCCCCCCGGATCTGGGAGAAGAGCCAGCAGAACGGCGAGGTGTTTTCCATCGCCCTCGATTCACACCCGTTCGTCATGTTCTACAACACGGAGATCGCGGGCAAGGCCGGTGTCCTGGCCGGCAACGGGCAACTGCAGGAAGTGGCTTCGCCGCAGGAATTCGTGGCCATGGCCAAGGAAATGCAGAAGGTCACCCAAGCCCACGGGCTGTCCTTTGGCTACCTTGGCAGCGGTTCCCAGATGTGGCGGCTTTTCTACACCCTCTACAAGCAGCACGGCGCGGACATCACGCTGACGCCGGGCCAGCCCATGAAGGTTGACCGGGACGCGGCCATCGAGTCACTGGAATTCATGGCTTCCCTATTTGATGACACCATCGCGGCCAAGAGCGGCGATATCAGCACCGGCATCGCGGAATTCGCCCGCGGCGGCTCGGGCATGCTGTTCAGCGGTGTCTGGGAACTGCCCACGATGAAGAAAGCGGGCATTCCGGTGGACGCCGCAACCATTCCCACCCTTTATGGCACACCGGCCGCCTACGCAGACTCGCACTCCTTTGTCCTTCCCCGGCAACTGAATGTGGATGAAGCGAAGCGTCGGGACGTTTACAAGTTCGTCAGTGACGTCCTCAAGGGGTCACTGTCCTGGGCTGAAGCCGGCCACATTCCCGCGTACCAGCCCGTGGTCCAGTCCCAGGCCTACAAGGACCTGACGCCGCAGGTGCACTATGCCAATGCGGCCGATGTCATTGCCTACGATCCCGAATCCTGGTTCAGCGGATCGGGCTCCGACTGGCAGACCTATTTTGCGGAGAACGTACAGAACGTCCTCCTTGGGCGCGACAAGGCAGCCGCAGGATGGGAAGCCTTCGAAGAGCGCACCAACCACCTGCTTTCCCGGCCCAACCCCGTTTAACCGCACCGAGCGACAAAGGAGTCCTTCATGAGTTCTTCACTAGCAGCCCGGCGCAGCCCCGGGAGCCTCACCAGGAGCAACCTCAGCGGTTGGGGCTTCGCCGCCCCCTTCCTGGTTTTCTTCCTCGTTTTCCTTGTGTGGCCCCTTCTTTACGGCGTCTACATGAGCTTCACCGGCAAGTCCCTTACCGGCGCCAATGACAGCCTGATCGGTTTCGCGAACTACGCCGAAGCACTGGCCGACGCAGGCATGTGGCGCTCACTCGGCAACACCCTCTACTTCACCGTGATCAGCACGGTCCCGCTGGTGCTGGTGGCCCTGGTGATGGCCGCGCTTCTCAACGTGGGATTGCCGGCCCAATGGCTGTGGCGGCTCTCCTACTTTGCCCCGTACCTGCTCGCGTCCACCGTGGTCTCGCTGTTCTTCACGTGGATGTACAACCCGCAGTTGGGCCTGATCAACGATTCCCTGTCCAAGATCGGCATCCCCAAGGTGGCGTGGCTCAATGACCCCAACGTGGCCATGTGGGCCATCGTCATTGCCACGCTCTGGTGGACGGTGGGGTTCAACTTCCTGCTGTACCTGGCCGCGATGCAGAACATTCCCCACCAGCACTACGAGGCAGCATCCCTCGATGGTGCCGGAGCCTGGCGTCAGTTCTTCTCCATCACCCTGCCGCAGCTTGCGCCCACCACCGTGATGATCGTGCTCCTCCAGATCCTGGCCTCGCTCAAGATCTTCGACCAGGTGTACCAGATGACCGCCGGCGGCCCCGGAGGCTCAACCCGCCCCGTGGTGCAGTACATCTTTGAAACCGGGTTCACCGGCTACCGGCTGGGCTATTCGGCAGCCATCTCCTACATCTTCTTCGGACTGATCGTGCTCGTCTCGGTCATGCAGTTCGTCATCACCCGCCGCAGGAGTGCATAACCATGGCAATTCAGACCCTCGACCGCCCCGAGTCAGGCACCAGTACCAGCCAGGACCTCCGCCAGCCCCGCAAAAAGATGACCGCAGGCAAGATCGCCGCCGTCGTGGTCGCCGCTCTTATCGCCTTCCTCTGGCTGATCCCGTTCGCCTGGGCAACCGCCACCGCCTTCAAGACCGAGACGGACGCCGCAGCTCCGAAGATCAGCTGGCTTCCGCCGTCGGGCTTTACTCCTGAAGCCTTCGTGAAGGTGTTCCAGGACGGCAACATCCCGCTCTGGACGTGGAACTCGCTCTACACCTCGGCGGCCATCACAGTCATCACCCTGGTGATCTCGGCGCTGGTGGCCTACGCCCTGTCCCGGATCGACTTCAAAGGCAAGAAGGTGCTGATGACGGTGATCATCGCCTCCATCATCATTCCTCCGCCGGTCCTGATCATCCCGCTCTTCTACCAGATGCTCGCCCTGCACATGATCGACACCTCCTGGGCGATCATCCTGCCGCAGGTCATCCACCCGGCCATGGTGTTCGTGCTCAAGAAGTTCTTTGACCAGATTCCACGCGAACTTGAAGAAGCCGCGGTGATGGACGGCGCCAGCCGCATGCGGATCTTCACCCAGATCATCCTGCCGCTGTCCCGGCCCATCCTGGCCGCCGTCGCCATCTTTGTGTTCATCGGCGCCTGGAACAACTTCCTGTGGCCCTTCATCGCCACCAATGACGGCGCGCTCCTCACCCTGCCGGTGGGCCTGCAGACTATCAAGAGCGCCTACGGCATCCAGTACGCGCAGAACATGGCGTCCGCCTTGCTCGCGGCGCTCCCGCTCATACTCGTCTTCCTCTTCTTCCAGCGCCAGATCATCAAGGGTGTTGCGACGACGGGTCTCGCCGGCACTTGACTCGACACCTTCCGCTTACCAAACCAACGCTACGAAACAGACCTGAACCAATACCAAGGAGCTGCTGAATATGTCCCGCGCACGGATCACCCTCGACCGCGACTTCACCATCGGCGAAGTACCCCGCCGCCTCTTTGGCTCCTTCGTGGAGCACATGGGCCGCTGCGTCTACACCGGCATTTACGAGCCGGGCCACCCTGAAGCGGATGAAAACGGCTTCCGCCAGGACGTCCTCAAGCTCGTCAGGGAACTCGGCGCCACCGTCATCCGCTATCCCGGAGGCAACTTCGTCTCCGGCTACAACTGGGAGGACGGCATCGGCCCGCGGGAGGACCGGCCCCGCCGGCTGGACGGCGCCTGGCACACCGTGGAGACCAACGCGTTCGGCCTGCACGAGTTTGTTGACTGGTCCCGCCAGGCTGGAACGGAAATCATGGAAGCCATAAACCTGGGCACCAGGGGAGTGGACGCCGCCCGGGAGATCGTGGAATACGCCAACCATCCCGGCGGCAGCTACTGGTCCGACCTCCGCGCCAAGAACGGCCACAAGGACCCGTTCAACATCAAGCTCTGGTGCCTGGGCAACGAGATGGACGGGCCGTGGCAGATTGGTCACAAGACCGCCGAGGAATACGGACGCCTGGCGCAGGAAGCCGCCAAGGCCATGCGCTTCGTGGATCCGGACATCGAGCTGGTGGCCTGCGGAAGCTCCAACTCGGGCATGCCCACCTTCGGCGCGTGGGAGCAGACTGTCCTGACGCACGCCTACGACGAGGTGGACTACGTCTCCCTACACGCCTACTACCAGGAGCACGACGGCGATGCCGGCAGCTTCCTGGCCAGCGCCGTGGACACCGACTACTTCATAGAGTCAGTCATCTCCACTGCCGACGCTGTCCGGGCGAAGGGAAAGCATAAGAAGCACATCAACCTGTCCTTCGACGAGTGGAACGTCTGGTATCAGCGCGGCCGGGACACTGAGGACCAGTTGCGCAACGTCGTCAAGGCAGGCTGGCGCGAGCACCCACGGCTCATCGAGGACAAGTACAACGTCACCGATGCCGTGGTGGTGGGGACCCTGCTGAACTCGTTGCTCCGGCACGGGGACCGCGTGAAGATCGCCAACCAGGCGCAGCTGGTAAACGTCATCGCCCCGATCTTCAGCGAGGAAAACGGGCCGGCCTGGCGCCAAACGATCTTCCACCCGTTTGCCCGCATGGCTGAGCTGGCCAAGGGCCAGATCCTGCGCCTGTCCGTTGACTCGGACAAGTACGACAACGCCCGCTACGGCGGCACCGACCTTGTGGATGTCAGTGCAACATGGAACGAGGAAACGGGCCGCGTGGCGCTCTTCCTGGCCAACCGCGGCCTTGAGGAAGCGGCGGACATCGACGTCTCACTGCGCGGTTTTGATGCCCGCCAGGTGGTCCGGGCGGAGGTCCTGGAAATTCCCGAAGGCGGGGACCGCTTCACCGCCAATACCCAAGACCGTCCGGGCCAGGTGGGGCTCAAGCCGCTGGAAGGAGCGAAGGCGAGCGGCTCCGAGCTCCGGGCAACGCTTCCGGCGCTGTCCTGGGCCGTCATTGAGCTGGACGTAACCAAGAACTGAAGCTTCCACCGCCGCCGCGGGGAGCGGCACCAAACGCAAGCGGACGACGGCGGGGGTCCCGCCGTCGTCCGCTTGCGTTGAGGAGGTCCCGCTTTAGGCGAGCCTGCTAGCTCTCGATTGTCACGCCGCGCCAAAAGGCGATGCGGTCCTCGATCTGCCGGGCGCGCGGCTTGGGCTCGGGGTAGAACCAGGCGGCATCCACGTTGAGCTTTCCGTCCACTTCCAGCGTGTGGTAGCTGGCCCTGCCCTTCCACGGGCAGACTGAATACATGTCGCTGTCCCTGAGGTAGCCGGCGTTGACGGCGTCGCGCGGGAAGTAGTGGTTGCCCTCCACCACCACGGTGTCCGTGGATTCGGCGATGACTTTTCCGTTCCAGATAGCCCTGACCATGTGGTTCCGTTCTGTTGGGCGCCGGCTGGCGGCGGCATGCTCGTAGGTATGTCAACGGCGCCAACGCAGGGCTTGTTCCCTAAACGGAAGCGGACGACGGCGGGAGCCTCCCGCCGTCGTTCGCTTTGTTTTGCGGTCCACTAACCGTCCGGTCGCTGCGGCTCCGGATTGGCTGGCTGATCAGCACCAGGCAAGGCTTATCGCATGAAAAGCGCAGGATTTCCGTAGGAATCTACATCCTGAACCAAAGGCCGTTTTCGTTGCGAAATCCGCGCTTACAGTTGTCTTAAAAAGCAGACTGTCCGGCTCCATGCGAAGCTTACCCTGGCAAGGCTCCAGAAGGTCCGGATCATCTGCTACGCCCGGCCGGTAACGCGGCAGGGAAATTGTCAACCAGCTCCGCTCTTCGCTCCTGATCCTTATGTTGGCCGTCACGCGAAGAGCTCTGAACGGAAAGCGAATGCATGAAGAAGCTTTTGCGCCATGCCCTTTTTGCTATTAGCGCCGTTTGTGCTGGATCAATGGCTCTCTTCCTGACCCCCGCTGTGGCTCATGCTGACCTTAGTCTTTCCCCCGCGTCTCCCTCGTACTCGCCTCCTCTGCCTCAAGGAGAGAGCCGATACATCGTTAAGTACGGCAACAACGTGAACGCGGAAGTGGAGTCCAAGTCCCTGGAACAAAACGGGATAGAAGTAAAAGCGACGCTTTCCCATGCAATGAAGGCTTCAGTAGTTGTAGCGACACCTAAGGAAATGGAGTCGCTGAAAGAATCGGCAGATGTAGCGTCCGTGGAACTCGACAGCCGTGGTTCGATAGCCGGTTCCACTTCCATCTGGGGGCTAGACCGGGTGGATCAACGATCCGGACGGGACGGGCAGTACAGCTTCGATTCTGAAGGGGCCGGCGTGAATGTCTACGTCGTTGATACCGGACTGCTCATGTCCCATTCAGAGTTTTCCGGCCGGGTCCCTGCGAGCTGGAACGCAATCAATGACGGCCATGGAGTTAATGACTGCAACGGTCACGGAACCCACGTCGCCGGAACGGCCGCCGGAACAACATACGGCGTTGCCAAGAAAGCGAACATCATTCCTGTCCGAACCCTTGAGTGCGACGGGAGCGGCTGGTCGTCCACCGTCATGGCGGGTATTGACTGGGCAATATCGCACCATGTCGCCGGTCAACCGGCCGTCATGAACCTAAGCGTCGGCGGTTTTACCAATGCCTCCTTTGACACGGCGGTTCAAAGCGCCATAAACGACGGGATAACAGTAATAGCGGCAGCAGGAAACTCCGGCCAGGATGCCTGCCTTACCTCCCCCGCCAAAGTTCCATCTGCCATTACCGTCGCAGCAACAAACGTCAATGATGCCCAAGCGTCATGGTCCAACTACGGTTCCTGCGTTGATATCCAGGCACCCGGGGTGTCCGTCAGGTCAGCGTGGAATAGCTCTCCTACCGGTGACAACACCTTGGATGGCACCTCAATGGCTGCTCCGCACGTTTCCGGTGCAGCTGCAATCCTGCTTTCCCGTAATCGTTCGCTGTCTCCGGCAGAACTTCATCAGACCATGATCAATAACGCCACGATCGGTGCGGTCAGCGCCAATAAGGGTGCGACTCCTAACAGGTTGCTGTTTGTACCCCCTCCCACTCCTCCTCTTCCCTCCTGCTCGAACCTGCAACTTGGTGATGCATGGGCCGGAGTGGGCACGCATTGTGGGTTGCAGGGAACGGCAACTTCTGTTCCGTCAACCGTTGAAGCCACGGTAGCTGCCAATGAATCACCTGCCACCGCCGTAACCGCCGTTGAAGCTCCTGTTTCTGCTTCCGCTGTCACTCCCGGTGCGGATGATGCGTCGGTTCCCGTGCGGGCTGATGCCCGCTCGCTTCAGCCCGAATCCAGTTCTGCCCAATACTCACCGGACGCCCGCACAGCGGACGGGGAAGTGCCTGTGGTTGAGCCGGAAGCGATTCCACCGGTGGCTGTCGCGGCCGATGTCACTGTGGACGCCGAAACTGCACCTTCAGAAACACCGCTGCCAGCAGCGCTGGCGGCCTCTGCTCCATCACCCTTGAGTGCTTCCGCGACAGCCCCTGTCGGCGTTACAGCAGAAGCCGCATCGGAGGGCAAGGCCGGCACTGAGGCGAACAACGCTGCTTGGACAACCGCGGCCGGATTACTGCTCTGTGGCTTGGCTTTTGCACATGCAGTCAGGAGATTGAGTCCGTCGCGGCGGCTGGCGATGCAACCCCGCGGTGCTACCGCGGACTCTTGTCGATGACGCAAAACCGGTTGCCGTCGGGGTCGGCGAGGACCACAAAGTCAGGGTCTTCCGGGTACAGCTCCCAGTCGACGCGCTGGGCGCCGAGCGAAACCAGCCGTTCCACCTCGGCGTCCTGATCGTCCGCGTACAGGTCCAGGTGGACCCGGGGGTGCTCCTGGATCGGCGTCTCGCTCAGCATGAGGGCCAACTGCGCTCCAGGGCCGGAAGCCGGCACAAGGATCACCCAGGTTTCGTCGCCGGGCTCCTGCGGGACGTAACCGAGGGCGGCGTGCCAAAAAGCGGTTGCGCGGGCGACGTCGTTGACGCCGAGGACTGTGCTGCCGATGGTCAACATCCGCCCAGCCTAAACCCGGTGGGCTGGGCCTGTCTTGCACGGGAAGGATGCCGCCGCCGTGCCTGTGGGGACACAATTTTGCATCCAGCCCCGCGATCCGGTAAGGTGTGAGCCGTGTCACCGACCAGTGGCACACGCTTATGATCTGCGGCGGGAGAGTCCTGCCGGTACGTTCTGCAGGCGCCGTAGGAGCAAATCCTCCCCAGGAATCTCTCAGGCCCACGTACCGCCGCGGCAAGGCAACTCTGGAAAGCAGTCCGGGCAACCGGGCTCACCGACGGTGCAAGTGGCGTCCCGCTGAACAGCAGGGCACTACAAAACTCTCAGGTCCCATACAGAGCGGGGAGGAACCCGAATCAAAGTGGCACCCTACGCCACCTGAATTATGGAGTTCCTCTCATGACGGTTCACTCGTCCCCAACCACCTTCGCAGACCGCCATATCGGCGCGCGCCGCCAGTCCGACATCGACACCATGCTCAAGGCCGTCGGCTACGACACCCTTGACGGCCTCGTGGACAGCGCCGTACCGGACTCAATCCGCCAGGACAAGCCCCTCACCCTCGAGAGCGCCCTCAGCGAAGTCCAGGTCCTCGCCGAGCTCCGCAAGCTCGCCGGCAAGAACAAGATGGCCGTGCAGATGATCGGGCAGGGCTACTACGACACCGTTACCCCGCCGGTGATCCGCCGGAACATCTTCGAAGCCCCCGCCTGGTACACCGCGTACACGCCCTACCAGCCGGAAATTTCCCAGGGCCGGCTTGAGGCGCTGCTCAACTTCCAGACCATGGTCCAGGACCTCACCGCGCTTCCCGTGGCCAACGCGTCCCTGCTGGACGAAGCCACCGCCGTCGCCGAAGCCGTGCTCCTGATGCGTCGTGCCAACAAGTCCAAAACCGCGAAGGACGGCAAGACCGTCCTGGACGCCGACCTGCTCCCGCAGACCATCGCCATCGTGCTGGGCCGCGCCGAGGCCCTCGGCTTCGAGGTGGAAATTGCCGACCTCACGGCCGGCCTGCCCGACGGCGACATCAACGGCCTCGTCCTGCAGCAGCCCGGCGTTTCCGGCCGCGTCTGGGACCAGTCCGCCGTCATCGCCGAGGCCAAGGACCGCGGTGCCCTGGTCACCGTCGCCGCCGACCTCCTGGCCCTCACCCTCATCACCCCGCCGGGCGAGCAGGGCGCGGACATCGCCG